>BDTR01000054.1 GCA_002897775.1 bacterium BMS3Bbin08
AGGGCATTCTGTAAGTCATTTTCAATCTCAACATCTGAGGCATGGCTTAGGAAAGGGAAAAGGATAATGATAGATACAAAAACAAAAAAAACTGAAAATTTAAGGATTCCGTTTGCAGGCCCGAAAGCCAGGCGCAGGCATCCCAGCGCGGATTTTGAACAGATACGTGAATTAAACAGCTTAGCCCCTGTAAAAAAAGTCAATCCCACTCCTTCAGGTTTATCACCTGAGAAAGCTGTTAAACTTTGTTAAAGGGTTTTAAAAACTACAGATGCTTAACTATGTTAGATGTAAATAATGTTAAAAGAAAAGCTTATAGTGAAAAGTAGTATTACACAATAAAATTTAGTTTGTCAAGCATTCTCTGATACAATATTTTAGAATAGCTCTAAATACTATATATCATAATGGAAAGATATTATTTTATCTTATCTTCTTCCTTATGTTATGAAATCCCCATAATCTGCCCTAACTGCCCCAAAAACCGCAAAATTTCATCACTGCAACCACATGTCCCCCACCTCCGAGGTGGGACAAATGGCAGGGTAAGATCAGACATCTTTTGGCTCTATCAGTAGTTTGACCCCTTCTATAATCTGCTTGATGCGGGACGGGGACAGGGAACCTATTTTTTCAGACAGGTCGGCTCTGTCCACTGTAATGACCTGAGAGATATTTACTACACTGTCTTTTTTAAGATTAGCCTCGCCTTTAGGGATCAGAACATTCCCCGGAGCTTTGGCTCTCTTAAGGTTGGAAGTTAAGGCGCAGACAACAACCGTGTTTATCCTGCTTTTATTAAAAACATTGTTCTGTATTACAACATGCGGATGCCGGAATCCAGGCGCAGAACCGGATGGTGGACCCAGATCCACCCAGAAAATATCTCCCTGTTTGATCACCATTCTTCCTCTTTAAGAAGTTTAGCATAACGCTTTTTCCCTTTTTCCCTGAGCTTTTTCTCTTCCCCGGTCTCTTTCTCAGAGTACACTTTATTTAGGGCTTCCAGGATCTTTTTGTTTTTCTGCTTTTCGATGTAATCCCTTGCAGCTTCAGCAAGAATCCGGCTCCTCGGGAGATTCAGCTCTTTTGAAAGTCTTTCAATGTCTTTAAATAATTTATCCGGTATTGATATGGCTGTTTTCATGTTTTTTCTCCATTGTTTAGTTATAAAATAAGTATAACTATTATTCCTACCTATGTCAATACCACAAATTAATCTCGGCAAACCTTTTGTCCCACCGCGGAGGTGGGACATGGTTGGTTCTTCTTTATAGTCTCGGGGTCTTGTTTCTTGCATTATCGCCTCAATACAGGCATTTTGTATTGTTTTCAGGTATTCCGCAAGCGCCATAAAACACATAACCCTCTGCGCCTGCATATATGCCTGTACCTGCTGAAACTGTCTGATGGCTTTTAAACTATTCATTGTGTTTTATACTCTGTACTGTTTTAACCATGTTCAATGTTCCCGACTCTGTCGGGACAGGCAAGTTTACCCCGTGTCCCAGCATTTCAGGATTTACGGGGGTTTGACCTTATCCGTTTTAGCTGTCAGTTATTAGCTTTCAGCCTTTAGCTTTTTCTTAAATCTGACAGCTGAACGCTGATAGCTTTTTAATTTTGTCCAATGTCCCCGACTTCATCGGGACAGACAAGTTTACCCGTCTCTGGCGGGGTTTGACACCTTATCCGTTTCGGATGTCATCTATTGAGTCAGCCCCCAGGATATGGAGTATGCCCTTGCCGATAGACGCAAACTGCTGGGCGTAGAGATTACCGCCAGCAATCGTGATTGCGATAATTAACAGGGCGATTGTTAGTTTTTTTGTTTTCATAATATCTATTTCACTTTTTTCCGTTCATTCTCCATGTCAAGCTTGCCCGTCGAAGCTGTGCGGAGATCCCGACACTTCGGGGCCAGTTTTTATGGAGGTGCGCGGTGCGACCCCATGGTTACTTCATTATGTTAAAATACAAGACCTGACCCCCCCCTGTCCTGTTGTCCTGTTGTACTATTTCCCCCAATTGACTAAACACCTTGCCTTTGTTAAGCTAAAAATAAAGGAGGAAGTTAATATGCCTTCAACCTTGAATGAAGCAATAAAATCTCTTAAAAAAATACAAAAATCCTCAAAATCCAGGCGAAAAGTCTCTAATGATCTCCTGGGAAAATATGCGGGCATAATTCCTGACGGAAAGACATCAACCGAACTCGTTCGGGAATTGAGAAGCACATCGTACGGTAAAGCAAAAAAATAACTTATGACGCCAATTATACTTCTCGATACCGACGTTGTTGTTAACTGGCTTGCACAGGAAACTGAAACTGTTTCGGGTCGTGAACTGTGGAAAGCTCCGTATGAGATTGTTAAACATGTCGAAAACAAGTCAGTTTCCGGTTTAATTTCTCTTACTACACTCATGGAAATCAGATTCCTCCTTCGCGATAGGGGACGCGATAGGGGACGTTGCCAACTTAATCAACTTATGCTAAAGTATCGAAATGCCAAGACAAGCGAGACTGGATGCTCCCGGCGTTCTGCATCATGTAATGGCAAGAGGCATAGAGCAGAGTTCGATCTTTAGAGATTCTCATGATATGGAGGACTTCATAGATCGAATTGCCAGGATAGCATCAAAAAAAGACTGGTTCATATATGCATGGGCATTGATGCCCAATCATTTTCACCTGCTGGCGCGAACAGGCAGGAAATCCCTTTCCGGCAACATGCGGTCTTTAATGAGCGGATATGCCGGATACTTTAATCGTCGTCACAAAAGACATGGACACTTGTTCCAGAACAGATTTAAGTCCATAGTAATCGAAGAAGAAACATATTTCCTGGAATTAGTGAGATACATTCATCTAAACCCCTTTCGCGCAAATATAATGGAAGACATAAGCGAACTTGAACATTATAAATACACAGGGCATTCGGCAATAGTGGGTAATGCAGATAGACCATGGCAGGATACAGACGAGATACTTGGCCGTTTCAGCACAAAACACAGGCATGCAATAGAATTGTATCAAGAGTTTTTGGCGGCAGGAGCAACACAGGGCAGCAGGCATGAACTTGAGGGGGGAGGACTTGTGCGCAGCTACGGAGGATGGAAAGAAGTTGAAAAACTTAAACGGGGCCGGGAAAAATATCGTACAGACGAACGAATATTGGGCACATCGTCCTTTGTTGAGGGAATATTGGAAGAAGCGGAAAAACAGGAGGAAAAGAAAAATACCCATGTAACCATGGATTCACTTATACGGAATATTTCAAAGGACATGGGTATAAACAAAGAGATAATCCTTGGAAGAGGAAGAAACAGAAGGGCAGCAAGAGCCCGCTCAATTCTGGCGTATGTATGGATAAGGTATCTTGGCCAAAACGGAAATCAATTGGCAAAAGTCCTTGGGGTAAGCCCGCAATATGTGCATAGAGTTTCCAGCCAAATTGAACAGGACAATGCTATTACATCAAAAGAAGTTGAAAAATGGTGCAATTCAATAAGTTGATTAAGTTGGCAACGTCCCCTATCTTCGCTCTTTATTTTCCATCAGGGCCTGGACAGGCTGAAGGTCATAAGGTGAGCCCTTTTCTATGGCAGTAAGAACTGTACCGCCGCCTGTGAAGAAATAGTATTTCGCGCTATCGAGCACTGAGAGATAAAGGCCGGGGCAGAGGTTTTTGAACTCCTGGAGGGTGTCGCCTCCTCCGTACATCTTCAAGGCAGACACGTTCCTGTCTATTGTTTCATCAAGCGCCTTTGAACCGTCTGTAAAATGAGGGGTAAATCCCATCACAGCATTGACAAAGATGGTCTTTGCGTTAAGGATCGCTTCTGAGACCCTGTTATCTTCAAATGACCTGGGGTCTATATCAAGGACATAATTGTATTTATCTCCTTTTTTAAAGTCTTTGACGCATATTGTCCTGTACTTGCCTTCAATCCTGCCGTTCAGTGTGTCTGACTCAACTACGCACGGCAGCTCCAGTATCTTCTTTTTTTCCCTGTCCATCACAACAAGCTCTCTTGCGGCGTCAATGTCCGAATCACTGACGCCTTTTATTGATATGCCATACCTGGCGCAGAGATAGGTGTTGTAAATAACCCCTCCTAAAATCAGGTTGTCAGCCTTGTTATAGATCGCGTAAAGCGGTCCTATCTTTGTATCGTATTTTGCGCCCGCAATAACCGCGACAAAGGGCCTTACAGGGTTTATGACATTGTTCAGGTTCTCAATTTCCTGCTGTATGAGAAATCCCGCGTAAGATGGAATGTATTTTGTGATGTCATAGGTGGATACATGGGGCTGCCACGAGCCGAACGCGTCATTGATATACACATCCGCGAGTCCCGCAAGCTGAACAGCGAAGCTGTCCCTGAAAAAACCCTCGCCCTCTTCGCCCCGGAACCAGCGGGTGTTAGGAAGGTAGATACCGCCGATCTTTCTGTTCCTCAGGTCGTCAACCGCGGCATTTACAGATTCATTAATTCCAACTATGCCGTTATCACCATCAATGGTGAATTCAGGAACATATAAATTCGTATGGAGTTTGTTCCTTAGATACTCAACGACCGGGCCTACGGAATTCTCAGGAGTGCATTCAATTTTTCCGGTCTTTTTATTTTTCGGCCTTCCTATATGCGTCATGAGTATGGGCCTGCCGCCTCTTTCAACAATGTTGTAAAGGGTGCCCAGGGTCTTGTCAATGCGATAGGGGTCCCTGATAACGCCCTTTTTCACGACATTGTGGTCAAACCTGACCAGCACCACCTTGCCACTAAGGTCAGCATCCTGAATGACCGGCACCATCTGCTTGAACGCGTGCTGCTGCATAACCCCATATTATCAAAAATCATGGTGTTTGAGAAGGTTATTTTTTTGTATATTCTATATATGATGTATCATATATAAAGAAATCTTCATATGACGGAAAAGAAAAAAATAAAAGTAATGTTCCTGTGCACTGCCAATTCCTGCAGAAGCCAGATGGCGGAAGGACTGGCCCGTCGCCTGGGCGGTGATATTCTGGAGATTTACAGCGCCGGGCTGTTCGCCCATTATGTCCAGCCCATGGCAATACAGGTAATGAAAGAAACAGGCATTGATATAACAAACCAGACATCAGACGCCATTGATGAGGAAGAACTAAGAAAAATGGATATTATAATATCTCTTTGCGGGCACGCGGAAAAAACCTGCCCGGCAACACCCCAGAGGATCAGAAGAATACACTGGCCTATTGACGACCCTGTAGGGTTTATGGGAACAGAGGAACAGACCCTTAATGAGTTCAGAAGGGCAAGGGATGAGATAAAAGAAAAGATAGAGCGCTTTATTAATGAATTAAGAGCATGAGGTTTTTTAGTTCATCCTTCCACGAGTTGACTTTGCTAAACGCGTGATCCTCATAGGTCCTGATCTCGTACGATCCGTTCTCAGCGGTTACAATAACCGCGCCGTGCGCGTCTGTCCTGTACATCTTTGCTCCTGAATCCGTATATCTTTTAATGGTCTCTGCGTGGGGGTGGTTAAACAGATTGTTCTTTCCAACGCTTACAACCGCGGTCTCCGGACCGACCGCCTTAACAAAAGCGCTGGAGCTTGACGTCCTTCCTCCGTGATGCGGGACCTTTATGATATCGCTTTTGAGCCATTTAGAAAGATGAACAAGGTTTTCTTCTGCCTCTTTTTCAATATCTCCGGTGAAAAGCACTGAAAGGTCATCTGACTCGATCTTGAGGACCAGGGAATCGCTGTTCTGGTCTGAGAACTCACCTCTTGAAGAGCCGGCGAAAAACTCGTCATATGGGTGAAGCACCAAAACCTTATATTCCTCTGCCTCAAGCACATCCCCTCTTTTCAATACTATTTTGGGAATTTCGCGTTCTTTTATTTTTCGGAAGAACTCTCCTGCCTCAGGAATAGACCTGCCGTTAAACCATATCTCTCCTATCTTAAAGTTATCCATTACATAAATGAGTCCTCCGTAATGGTCAGGATGGGCATGGCTTAACACAAGATAATCAATATGTTTTATGCCTTTAGACCATAAATAAGGCGCAATGACCATGCGTCCCATGTCAGGACTGCCGGTGCCTCCGTCAATAAGCATTATTTTTTCATCAGGCAGTTCTATAACAGATGACTCGCCCTGCCCTACATCCAGGAATGTGACCCTGAGATCATTTGAAGATATATAAGGGCTGACCGAATAACAGCCTATTACAAATACAAAAGGCAGGAACCTCCACCTGACTCTGGTTTTAACAATAAACAGCAAAGAAAGAAAGTAAAGCGCAACCATAACAAACGAAGGATTGTGGATATGGATATTCGCGTAAGGAACCTCGGAAAAGGCCTTTACGAGACTTAATGCGACATGAGTGATCTTATCGATCAGAGCGTTCAAAGGCATGACCGGCATATTAAAAAGCAGGGCGCCAAAGACCGCGAAAAAACCAAGCGGTAGTATTACAAAACAGATAAGAGGCGTGACTATCAGGTTTGTGACCGGCGAGATCAGGGGGAATTGCTTGAAATAAAGAGCGACAAACGGCGCTGTGCCCAGAACCGCGGCCACTGTTATTAGCATTGCGGTTTTAAGTTTTCCAAGAGCTTTTGCAAGCATTGGTCTGTGTTCAGCCTGCCCCGTGCGAAGCCTGTCCGCCTCTGGAGGGCTGTGCGGGGGAGCCTGCCATGAACCATTCGGTTCATGGCTCCGCCCTGTACCGAATAGTACAGGGTCTTTTTTCTCAAGCACCAGGCCTATTGAAAGTACCGCGATAAACGAAAGCAGAAATGACAGCTCAAAAAGCGCCATCGGCTGCCACAATAGAATTAAGACAGCTGCAATTGAGAGCGAATTAAGCCACTGCCCCCTTCTTCCAAGAAACAGGGCGAGCATGTAAATAAATACCATTACAAGCGCCCGTATTGTTGGTGTGCTCGCCCCTGATATCAGGGCATACAGGACCAGCAAAGGCAGGGTCCCAACAACTGCGATCTGTGTCGGCGTTATATACAGGGTCATTCTTACAAGCACCCTGTTTGGAAGGAGCTTAACAAGCATTTTAAAAAGCTTGAAAATGATGAACGCGAGAAGCCCGAAGTGCGTGCCTGATATGCTTAGAATATGCGCAAGCCCTGTGGCGCTGAATGCCTGCCTCATTTCCCTGCCAATACCCCGTTTAAGACCGGGGATTATTGCCTTATGAAGTGACGCGTTCTCCGGAGAGAGACTGTTATCCATGATCTCTCCGATTTTCTGGCGGGTTTTATAAACGCGGGCAAAAAACCCGTTCTCAGTACCAATAACCCTCACCTGCTTTAAAAAACCGATCGCGACAATACCCTGCTTTTTAAGGTCATATGAATAAACCCCGGGGTTATGAAACATATGAGGTTCTTTTAATCTTGACCAGGCCCTGATCCTGTCGCCAGGCGAAAGCGCTGGATACTCCAGACCTGTATCTAACATATATAGCCTGACCATACCATGAACCATGCGATTCACGGCGCCGCCGTGTACCGTCTGGTACATGGCGCCGTCCTTGATATCACTTTCTCCAATAGAGACATCGTCAATGGTAAAACGGATCATTCCCCGCGACATTTCAGGCACATCAATTACAGTGCCTTGAATAAGTGATTCTCCATCCGGCATTCTGAGCTCAGAACCAGGGTCATGCCTTATAAGGCTATAGACAAGTCCAAAAACAACCGCCGGGATTATAAGGAGTTTTACACTGTTCTTTCTGTATTTAAGAAGCAAGAACAGTGCAATGATAATTCCTGTTGTGATGATCGTCGCGGGGAAAAACGGGAAGAAGTTAAACGCAGCAATGCCGATTATAAAGGAAACGGCAAAACCGATCATGCCATTGTTGATCTTATTACGTCAGCGATCTCATCTGCTATAGAGGTGATCCTGTTCATGTTGTCGCCCTCTACCATTACCCTTATCTTTGGTTCTGTCCCGGAAGGCCTGACCAGGATCCTGCCGCTTTTGAGTTTTTTCCCGGCCTTTTCTATTGCCTCCACAACAGAGGGAAACTTCTCGATCTTTTTAGGCCGCTTCACCGGAACATTCACAAGGATCTGCGGATATATAGGCACAACTGACGCAAGCTTTGAAAGCGGCTTTTTTGTTTTTTCCATTATCGCAAGCACCTGAAGCGCTGTTATGGCGCCGTCCCCTGTTGTGTTATGGTCCATAAAGATTATATGTCCCGACTGCTCGCCTCCGAGATTACAGTCTTTCCTGACCATCTCCTCAACAACATACCTGTCTCCGACACTGGTCCTTATCACCTTTATGCCTGACTTCTTCAGGAACAGTTCAAACCCGATATTGCTCATTACAGTTGCTACAACAGTGTTGTTTTTGAGCCTTTTGTCTTTTTTCATGTCAAGGGCGCACATCGCCATTATCCTGTCCCCGTCAACCATCCCGCCCTTTTCATCGCACAGGAGGGTCCTGTCTCCGTCGCCGTCATGGGCAATGCCGATATCCGCCCTGTGCTCCAGCACGGCCTTTTGTACTGCCTCCGGATGCGTACAGCCGCAACCGGCGTTTATGTTCAGGCCATCGGGTTTATCGTTGATCGCTATTACTTCAGCTCCCAGTTCACTGAGCACCCAGGGGGTGATCTTATAGGTAGAGCCGTTGGCGCAGTCAACCACTATTTTTATGCCTTCAAGTGTCCTGCCTTTTGGAAATGTTGATTTAACATATTCAATGTATCTGCCGTACGCGTCATCCACCCGAAAGGCCTTTCCTATGCCTTCACCATGGGGCCTGATCTTTTCCAGCTCCTCTGAGAAAACCGCGTCCTCTATCTCTTTTTCAATGCTGTCAGGAAGTTTAAAACCGTCTGAAGAGAAAAACTTTATGCCGTTATCGTCATAAGGGTTATGCGACGCGGATATGACGATCCCTGCGTCGACCCTGAGGCTCCGCGTGACAAACGCTATACCCGGAGTAGGCATAGGGCCTACAAGGACAACGTTCATGCCCATGGAGCATATACCCGAGGTAAGCGCGCTCTCGAGCATATAACCTGAAAGCCTTGTGTCTTTGCCTATAAGGATCATCTCACGGCCGTGCTTTTTCTTGAGCACATAGGCAGCGGCCCTGCCTACCTCAAAGGCTATCTCTCCTGTCATTGGAGGATAATTGGCTTTGCCCCTTATTCCGTCTGTTCCAAAAAGCTTAAGCCTTTTTTTCTCTCCGGACCGTCGCACCTGTTTAGCCTTCATCGCGCCCTCCCAAGTGTTATCCTGACTTCGACCTCCGACACGTCGGTCATTACGTTCTCCCTGCTTATGTTCAGGGCGGCACTGACCCTGAAACTCTCTGTGGTGCCTGTTATATCGATTGGCTCTGTCTTGATGGAATATACCTTTGCGATAACGCTTTTTGGCCCGTTTATCCTTATCTTTCCAGGGCTGACCCTTATGCCCCCTACAACATAACCATTAGCCGGTAAACCGACAATTATGGGCCTGACAGGGACATTCTTTACGGCCTTTTCCTCAACTGTCAGCTTTATGGTCCCGGGTAATATCTTTTTAACAGCAAACACTTTGGGAAGTTCTATATCAGCGTCAGATACTGAAAATAAATTATCCCCCTCTTTAACGTCATTGAGGTCGATCACAAAGCGGATATCTCCTTTTCCAAGTTTCTTCAGCAGTCTTTCCCGTCCTTCAACATAAACGCTTATTGTTTCAGGGCCTTCCACAAGCTCAAGGCCGGCAGGCATATTTCTGAGTCCGACAGGGACATCCATAATAACCACTGTGCGTCCTTTGGAGACCACAAACAACCACAGGACAATTGCCAGGACCAGGGAGATCAGCTTCAGCCATGGATTTGTAGTAATAAATTTATTGAATTTACCCTTTTTCATTTTTCCTCTTTTTTGACGCGGTAAACACGTCGGCAAGAAAGTCCCTGAGCGTGCCCATATCAAAGTTCTGCTCAAGTCTGCCGCCTACGGCTGCGGCAATGCCGCCGGTTTCCTCAGAGATGATTATAACAATTGCGTCTGTCTCCTCTGACAGGCCTATACCTGCCCTGTGTCTTGTTCCGTAGGCCTTTGAGAGCACCGCACTGAGTGTCAGGGGGAGAAAGCACCCTGCCGCGACAATACGGTTTCCCCTGATAACCAGCGCGCCGTCATGGATCGGAGACGTTGGATGAAAGATACTTAAGATCAGCTCCCTTGAGACCCTGGCATCAAGCGGTGAGCCTATTTCGACAAAATCCTTCAGGCTGGTGTTCCTCTCAATAACTATCAGTGCGCCTATCTTTCTGTTAGAAAGGGCGACAGACGCCTTTACGATTTCCTCCAGAGATTTCAATTCCTCCGCACTTGTGAATGAAGGGAAGAAACGCGCCTCTCCCATCTGCGCCAAGGCCCTGCGGATCTCGGGCTGAAACAATATGACAATGGCCAGGACTATCTGCGCCCAGAGACTCTGGATAAGCCAGTCCATTGTATACAAACCTATGTAACCGGAAAACAGGAACGCGACAAGCAGTACTATAAGGCCGATAAGGATACGCACGGCCTTGGTACCCTTGATTATCAAAAGCAGTCTGTAAAGTATGATGGCTATCAGCAGTATGTCAAGGACGTCCTGCCATCTCAGGTGTTTAAGGATCTCCATCTAAATATCCTCGTTAAATATTTCAGAAAAAGGGGGGGCCCGCACCACCAACAAACCGCTATTATTATAGCAGGTTTCATAAAAACAGGCTTGTCCGCCTTTGGCGGAGCTTACATTATGTAAGACCTGCCCAATATATAGATAAAATGCCCGTTGATCGTAAGATCGTCTTCTCTCCAGTCCTCAGGCAGGGGCCAGTAAGGCCCGGCATCCCTTAGCGCCTGCAGGGCCGCCTTATCAAACTCCCAGTATCCGGATGTCCTCATCAGCACAACCTCGCCCAGGCTTCCGTCCCTGTTTATGGAAAACTTTATATAGAGGTCAACAATGTTGCCGACCCTTCCGACACCTTTAGGGAATTTCCAGATATTTTCTATCTTGCCTTTTAGTCTTCTCATGTATCCCCGGTAGTGAAACTCAGGCACGTCAAAGGTCAGGCCCTTGTCCTTTGTGGTCCCCATTCTGGCATACTTTTCAATGGTGCCTTTATCAAAAAGATACGATCCTGGCTCCAGGGCAAGGCCTTGTTCAGCTTCAGGAAGAACACTTTTTCCATAAGCAGGAGGCTCTTCGCTGTCCAGAGCCTTTTCACTGTCCTCGCCCGGAACCAGGGCCATTTCCTGATCGCCTGACCGGGACGGCCCAGGACCTGCTCCGCCGTCGAACATAGTTTTGGGAGCTATGTCGCTCTGCTCCGGCCTTTCAATCACAGCCGGAGGAGGCGAGGCAGGGAGCCTTATTGCCTCAGGGACCCTTGCCTCTTCTATCGGACCGACAATATCAACATCAAACACAGGGAATGACCGGTAATTTACTTCAGGCCTGAGATTTACAAAAACACCGAGCAAAAGAATATGAAGCAGAATTGATACAGCTATATAATTGTTTAATTTTAGTCCCAGAGATTGCAAAACAGGTCATTCCTCCCGGCAGCAGAAACGAATAACAAAAACTCAGAACATCACGGCCAGAGTTATTATTAAAACCTCACCCCGCTCTTAATCCCGGAGGGAAAGAACAGTATATAGGGGTCTTCAGAGGTTTGCAGCCGTCCTTTGCCCCGGCACAAAGATATGCTGAGATCGTAAAAAATAAATTCTCTATGCTGCCTGATATAGTGCCGTTCCTGTTCTCCCGCCAGGCACTGCTGCGCTGCTTTTCATTAACGGCAATAATAACGTAAAGATTACCGGGTTCCATGCCGTCAACGTCTATTTTACTCGGTATCGGCAGCCCCTTTGTTTCTCCATAGGACGTATGGGAATGGAAGTCACCGACTATCTGGAGTTTCTCAAACCTTGACAGTATGGGCTCGATCCTCTTCTGGTCCCTGTGAGTCAGTACAACACCCCTCCTCTTTCTCCGGGCAGTCTGCAGACTAAAGGCATGCTCAATAATAAAGCGGTCTTCCAGGCGATAGCCGAGCAAATAACCCAGGGACTCTCTTTTAAAGACCTCTGCACTGCTTATCAGGAGGGACATGAGGGCGTCTCCGGAGAGATATATCCTCATGCTTTCTTTTCGCTTTTTCTTTAGTCTCCCCTGTGTTCCGGCACTCTTACGGACATCACTGGACATGGCGCTCTCCTGACCACTCTTTCGGCGGTACTGCCGAAGATAAACCTCTCAAGCCCGACCCTTCCATGAGTCCCGATAACTATCATGTCTATCTTCTCTTTTTCAGCGAAGTTTACTATCTCCTCGTAAGGAACCCCTCTTACAACGGTTTTCTCCACATCAGGCAGTTCTCTTACCTCTTCAAGGCAGCAGGTGTCGATCTCTTTTTCCGCCCATAAAGACATCTCCCTGTATAGTTCATCCGACGACACATGGGGAATATGAGAATCAGTGGCCTTAAAAACATCGTGTACTATATGGAGGATATAAAGCTTTGCGTTATAATGTTTTGCAAGGTCCACAGCATAAGGCAGGGCATGGTGCGCGCCCTCGGAAAAGTCCGTAGGAAAAAGTATTTTTTCTACTTTCATAATAAAAAACCCTCCTTAAGATATTTTATCTCCTGTCCGGAAATGTATTAATAAAACCCTTTCCCCTGATGCCGGATAACACAGACGGCGCCAATATCGTGTATTTTATCATATATCTCATATATTGAGTTCATAAATAATCCTTAACCCTTCAAGGGTCAAAAATCGATTTATCTCCTTTACCCCCTCTATGTACGGCACTACCAGGTCTGCGTAACCTCCAGTGGCTATCACGCTTATTTCCGCAGACTGCCCTGCTCTTTCTGTCTTTTCTGAAAACAGCTCCTTTTTTATTTCCTTGATGATCCGCTCCACAGCGCCTGCATGGCCCAATATTATTCCTGAGAGTAAATTACTCTCAGGAGTATCTCCCGGCACCTTGTCCGGCGCCTTAAGTTCAACCCTGGGCAGTTTCGCGGTCTTTTCAGCAAGCACATCAGCTGAAATGCCAAGGCCCGGCATTATGGAGCCGCCCTTGTACTCATTATCAGCAGTGATCACGCAAAAAGTGGTCGCAGTCCCGAAATCCACCACTATCAGGTCTCCTGTATAAAGATTGCGGCCAGCCACCGCGCTGGCTATCCTGTCCGCGCCCAGTTCTTCCGGATCTTTTACGGAGAATTTCAGGCCTGTCTTTAAACTGTGATCCACATTTAACGGCTCGATCCCATAACTTGTCCTCACAGCCTCCATGAACAAAGGGGTAAGCCCGGGAACAACAGAGCACATAACCGCTCCAGCGGGTTTCCCCTCATGACCCTGACCGACAAAATTCCGAATGATCGAGGAATACCCGCTTGCGTCCCTGATTTTTATATGGGAGTCAAGCCGCAGGGTGTTCATAACGCCATTATCATAAATCCCAATAGTTGTGCTCGTATTGCCTATGTCAATGAGTAAAAGCATTTTAAAGACCGTTATTCGTTAATGGTGAACTGTTAATGGTTATTCTCAACTGCAGTAATGGCCTTTAACTGCTTGAACCATTTGAACAGTTTAAACAGTTTGAACTATTTATTATTCCTGATTATTGTAACTTCTCCTGAACAGAATTTTTCAACGTCACCTGAGGAAAGCCGTACTATCAGCTCTCCGTCATCGCCTATGCC
The DNA here is from genome assembly GCA_002897775.1 of bacterium BMS3Bbin08. Lineage (GTDB taxonomy): Bacteria > Nitrospirota > Thermodesulfovibrionia > UBA6902 > BMS3Bbin08 > BMS3Bbin08. Next base: position 13,782 of record BDTR01000054.1, read on the forward strand.
CTGAGCAAGACCTGATATGATCCTGTCCTCTGTCTTAACCTGAACCCTGTTTCCTATAGTAGAGTTAAGACTGAGCCATTCATCGAGCAGGGCCTTTTTCTCCCCCGTTAAAAGACGCTGGTACCAGAGGTCAAGTTTATAAAGGATGTCACCTAAAAGTTCCGCCCTGTCTATGGTCTCTCCTTTTTCCGCTTTTAAAGACGTTGTAACAGGCCTTAATTCCTCCGGCAGTACATTCAGCGGCATATTAACGTTTATACCTATACCCACTGCCACAAAGTCTATGCCTTTACTGTCAGATCTCATGTCCGTGAGTATGCCGCCTGCCTTTTTACCGTCAACCAGCACATCATTCGGCCATTTGATCGACGCATCCAGGCCGGTGTGTTCCCTTATCGCTGATACAACAGCGACCGCGGCCATTAGAGTAATTATGGGTGTCTCTGCCGCAGGAAAACAAGGCTCCAGCAGGACAGTAAAGTAGAGGTTCGACCCTGGAGGAGATATCCATTCCCTTCCAAACCTTCCCTTGCCACGCGTTTGGGCGTCAGCAACAATAACAGTGCCTTCCAGCCTTTCTCCCTTCCGCCGCGAGCCCATTTCCATGGCCTTTTCGCTGGTTGATGTTGCTGCTTCATAAAATATAATGTCCTTTCCTATCACACCCCCTTTGAACCGGGCCTTGATCTTTTCTTTTGTGAGTATATCAGGAATAATTCTTCCGCTCATATATATTTCTTTTTTCAGCAGTTAGCTTTAAACAAATAACGAATAACTAATAACGATTAACTGACTTTGCCCTCCCATTCACATTCACTATAAAGCACACATTCAGAACATTGTGGTTTTCTCGCCTTACAGGTCTCCCTGCCATGAAGGATCAAGGCAAGATTAAACGACCTCAATATCCCATGAGGAAGCTGTCTGACCAGCTCTGCTTCCACTTTATCAGGATTTTTGGAATGCGCGATACCCAGTCTGTTAGAAACTCTTAAGACATGGGTATCAACCGCGATTGTCTGCTTTCCAAACGCGCTCCCGAGAATTACATTCGCGGTCTTCCTGCCCACGCCGGGCAGGGTTCTGAGTTCTTCCATCGAATCCGGCACTTTGCCATTGAACTCTTTGACTATCATGCGGCAGCTCTCCCTGATCGCCTTTGCCTTGTTCTTATAAAAACCCGTCGGCCTTATATCCCTCTCAAGCCCTCTGAGGTCAGCCCGCGCAAAATCATTTACAGACATGTACTTCTTAAACAGGCTTGTCGTAACTTCATTGACCCTCACATCCGTACACTGGGCAGAGAGAATGGTCGCGATCACAAGCTGAAAGGGACTGGAGTAACTAAGCGCGACTTTGGGGTCTGGATACTTCTTTAGCAGGAGTTTTGCTATTTCTTTAGCATCTACCATTGAAATCTCTCTTTTGCGTCAATCAAAATAACACTGTTCCGGGTCGATTGTGAGGCCTATCCCTATGACGCGAATGTCGTCTATTGATTCAGCAAAAACACTATTAGCAAATAAGCATGTTGAAAACAGTAGACAGAATATTGCTGTAATCAGTTTAAAGCTGCTATAAGCCAGTTCAGTTTTGCCGACATGACGAGCGAGCCTCGCCAAAGGCGGGGTCTTGGTTCTCAATTCATAGTTATACATTTTAAACTCCTTTCAATCATTGTCCTCCCTGTCCCGTGTACCGAAACTTCGGGATTTACGGGGGCTTGACCCCTTGTCTTTTTCCTTAATTAATGACAATGGCTAATGAACTACCCCGCAGCAAGCTGCGAGGTATCAAGTCTGTCATTCCGGCTTGTCCGGAATCTTCCTGTATCAAAGATAGATTCCGGACAAGCCGGAATGACAAAAATGACGAAAACTATTGAAAC
>BDTR01000055.1 GCA_002897775.1 bacterium BMS3Bbin08
TGATCGCCACGGACGTCAGCGCCCGCGGGATTGACGTGCCTGATGTCAATTACGTAATTAACTATGATCTTCCGGACAAACCAGAGAATTATGTGCACAGGGTTGGAAGGACCGGTCGCGGCATCAACCTGGGTGAAGCGATCTCATTCTGCAGCAAAGAAGAAAAAGGACTTCTTGAGGATATCCAGCAGCTCATCAATAAAGATATTGAGGTCATAAAGCTCCACAAAAAAGATTACGCTGACATTGTCAGTTCACCCGGAAAGGACCTCAACTTGCAGGAGATGATCGATGAACATGAGCAATGGAAAGCAAACAGGAAGAAAAGAAAAAAGAAGTCCTCAAAGATAACAAAGAAGAAGAAATAAAAAATTAAGAACGCCGGATATTTCTTCAATATTGTTATTTAAAATTAATTGTCAGGGATGAACTTTACAATGACCTTCCTGCTCCTCGGCCCGTCGAACTCGCAGAAGAAAATGGACTGCCAGGTCCCAAGCTGGAGCTTTCCCTTGTCTATGATAATGCTCTGTGAAGTTCCGACCATGGCGGTTTTTATGTGAGAGTCAGAATTTTCCTCTATATGGGAATAGCCGGCATTGTGAGGTATAAGTTTATTAAGGGTCTTCAGTATGTCATCAACAACTGACGGGTCAGCCCCTTCATTTATTGTTACTCCGGCAGTGGTATGAGGCACATACACATAACATATCCCTTCTTTTATCCCGGACTCATCAACAAGCTGCTGTATTTCCGAAGTAATATCCACAAACTCACTTCTTGACGCTGTTTTAACATTGAGGCTTTTTATCATTAAATACCTCCTGGAATAATTTTCATTATTCCTGATTACACAGATTCTCTCTCTACTCTCTTCTTTTCTCATATCTGCGTAATCTCTGTTTTTTATCTGTGAAATCAAACATCCATGATGTTAAATACGTGATCATAAAATTCTTTTTCAATTGAAAAATCTATCCTGAGGGCGGAAATGTCATCAGGCAGTTCAAGCTCCCGGAGCTTGACAAGGTCTTTTTCAGTGGTGATGATCCTGAGACCGGCCGAATTTTCCACGATCTTGTCTATGTCCCGCTGGTGATAGTGGAAATGGTCCCTGAAGGACATTAACTTTACCACGTCAGCCCCTCTTGAGGCCAGTGCCGGTCTGAAGTGATCCGGGTTCGCAATACCTGAAAAGGCAGATACTTTTGCCCCGGAGAGTATGTCAGGACTTTCTGTCTCTCCTGTCAGGCTGACAACTGCAGTCGGCATATGTGACGCCCTGTACACGGCAGATCCAGGACAGAGCCCTTTGATCTCATTGGTAAGCGACATAATAGCTTCCTTGCCTGCCAGGTTGGAATTGGAAAGAACTATAATATCCCCGCGCCTCATGGCGCTCATCGGTTCGCGCAGGATACCTTCAGGAAAGAGCTTTCCGTTGCCGAACGGGTTAGACGCGTTGATCAGCAGGACATCAGTATCCCTGTCAAGCGCGATGTGCTGAAACCCGTCATCCAGGATGAACATGTCTATTGATAACGGGGCAGGGACATTGTTAATAGCGAACATCCCGGACTGGTATCTGTTCCTGCCCATTACTATGGGTATTCCGGTCAGCCTCTCTGCCATGAGAACAGGTTCATCCCCGGCCTCATAGGCGTTAAGAACAGGCCCTTCACCCATGCCCGCAAAACACGGCCCTTTAGCCTTACCCTTGTAGCCCCTGGTCAGTATGCACGGGTTAAACCCTCGTTTTTTTGCCTCCTGTGCCAGGGCGATCACAGCCGGGGTCTTGCCTGTTCCGCCCAGGGTAAGGTTGCCTATGCTTATAACCCTGACAGGCAATTTGCGGGTTTTTTTTAAGCCGGTCTTATAGAGTAGACCCCTGCCGGATAAAACCATTCTGTAAACAGCGCTAAGCGGTCCCATATTAACCTTTGACAAATCAGTGTAAAATGTCCGCCTTTTACAGACCTCGGCGAGACTGGCGAAATAAAGAATGTATCGCGTTTGTTCGATAAAACATGACTGACCGTCATTTTACTTTTTTCAATTTACAATTCTGCCCAAAATTGTTATTGAGTTTTGGGCAGGTAGCTCCTCACGAGCCCAAGCGCCTTCTCAACAGAGCCTGTATTATTGTCTACTATTGACCTTGCCGTAAGGCCGGCCTGTCTCGCTTTTTCACTGTTTCCAAGTAAACGTTCTACTGCCTCCGCGAATTCACCCGGGTCCTTTACAACATAGGCGGCCCCTGACTCTACGAACACGGAGGCTATGGGGAAATTGTCCATGTGCGGGCCGATAATGATCGGCTTGCTCCAGAAGGCGGGCTCCAGGATATTATGTCCGCCGAACGGCTGGAGACTGCCTCCTATGAAAGCGACGTCAGCGCGTGAGTAGAGCCGTGATAACTCGCCAATTGTATCCAGAAGTATAATGTCCGGGACTTTACAGTCCGTTGTTTGTTGTTTGTTGTCTGTTGCAACTCGATACGAGTCTCCACTCCTTCGAGTCGTTTCGACTGACAACTGACCACTGCCTGTTGTAGCGAAGCGGAAATCCCGACCCTTCGGGGCCCCGCGTCCTGGCTTGTCAGGATTTACGGGGACTACTGACTCACTTTTTATTTCAGAACGCCTGATAAAATCGAATTTTCCTTTTTTCAGTATATCCTCTACCTCTTTAAATCTTTCCGGGTGCCTGGGCGCAATGATCAGCCTGAGATCAGAGAAATCTTTTTTTATCTTTTTGTAAGCGTCAAGAATGATCTCTTCTTCACCTTTATGCGTACTGCCGGCAACGAGGACACGTCCCTCGATCAAATTTGCCCATGCCAATGGCTCAGCGGTTTTATGAGAGAACGCGTCAAACTTGAAGTTGCCCATAAAGCCTACGAGCCCCGGTTTAGCGCCAAGCGCCCTGATCCTTTCGGCATCACCGTGCCCCTGCATATAGAAATAATCAACATTGGACAGGGCCTTTCGCATGAACGGACGTATCAGCCTGTACCCTTTGAAGGACTTCTGTGACAGCCGGCCGTTGAGAAGAAGGACTTTAGATCCCGCGTTCTTTAAGGTCATAAAAAGCATGGGCCACAGCTCTGTTTCCACGGTTATGAAAACTCTGGGACTTAATGATCTGACGGCCTTTCTTATGCACAGCCCGGTATCCCATGGCATGTACATTATCCGGTCAGCTTCCGGGAATTCTTCCCGGGCTATCTTTTGTCCGGTGTACGTAATGGTTGACAGTGTTATTTTAGCTTCGGGGAATTCTTTTTTCAGTGACCTTAAAAAGGGCAGGGCCGCGATAACTTCACCGACTGATACGGCGTGGACCCAGATGTCTGTTTTTTTGTATTCTGATCTTCCGAGTCTCTCGTCCAGGAACGTTACTTTGCTTTCCGGCCCCTTTTTAAAAAAAAGCCAGGGTGAGTACACAATAAGCGCGATGAATGAAACAAGGTTATATATTAGAATCATCTCTACCCCGTTAGAAAGACCTGTGGCAGGCTACAGGCCTGTCTGCCCCGTCTGCCGACAGGCAGTAGACAGGGATGAAAATATTTTATTTTTTTTGCGACATTGATATTATCTACGTTTTTTATAGTGAGCCCGCAGGAAACTATGGGTCTTCTAACGGGGTCTGTCGAATTGTGAGTGGTACAGCACTTTGTAAGCGCCTCCTTTATTAAGCAGCTCTTCGTGAGTACCTGTCTCAATTATTTTGCCTTTGTCAATGACCAGTATCCTGTCAGCCTTTTGAATTGTAGACAGCCTGTGAGCTATGACAAATGTAGTCCTGTTTGTCATCAGATTATCTAGCGCCTTCTGAACGATCAACTCGGATGCGGTATCAAGCGAGGATGTGGCCTCGTCAAGTATGAGAATGGGCGGGTTCTTCAGCAATGCCCTGGCAATGGATATTCTCTGTTTCTGGCCGCCGGACAGTCTGACGCCTCTTTCACCGATCAAAGTATTGTAACCTTTGGGCATGTCTTTAATGAAATCATGGGCATATGCCGCCTTTGCCGCATCCGCGATCTCTTCATCTGACGCGTCCAGTTTTCCGAGGGCAATGTTATCTCTTACCGATTCGTTGAACAATATTACATCCTGACTGACGATCCCAATATTTATTCGCAGAGATTTGTGGGTTGCTTCATTTATGTCCGTGCCGTCGATAAGAAGTTTTCCTTCTGTGGGGCGGTAGAACCTCGGGATCATGTCAACAAGGGTGGTCTTGCCTGCCCCGCTTTTGCCTACTATGGCCGTAAGCTCGCCTTTTCTGACTTTCAGGTTTATATTGTCAATGACCTTTTTGTCCGTGCCGGGATAGATAAAACTGAAATTGCTGAATTCAATATTGTCCCGGATGACCGGAAGTTCCTTTGTACCGTCTTCTTCAGGCTCCTGGTCAAGCATATAAAATATTCTTTCCGCCGCGGCACGCGCCTGCTGAAGACTGTTGTTCGCGCTGCCGAGCCTGCGGACAGGCGTATACATTAACGCAAGAGCTGTGAAACATGACATGAGATCGCCCTCGGACATCCTGCCGCTGACGATCAGGTTAAGTCCGTAGAACAATATCAGGGTAAGTCCGATGCCGCCGATGATCTCCTGCGCGAGCTTTGAATATTCAATCGTGCGCGCGCCCTTCATAGCTATCCAGTAATACTTTCTGTTTTCCTTGTCGAATTTATCAAGATGAAGCTTCTGGCGGACAAATGCCTTGATCATCTTGATGCCGGATATACTTTCGGTCAACCTGACAGTAAGACCGGAAATCTGCTCCTGTGTCTTCCTGCCGATGACTTTCATTTTTTTGCCGAACCTTCCTATAACATAGAACGAGAACGGAAGCACAAAGCAGGCCATCAACGCTATGTCCCATCCCCTGATAAACGCGACAGCCAGAAGCGCGATGAAAGTGGGTATTTCAACCAGAATGTCTTTTGCGACATAGCCGAGAACACCCTGCAGGACATTGGCGTCATTAATTACTCTCGATATCACGTCTCCTGACGGCTTGTTAATGAAGAAGTTCATGGGAAGGTATATAAGTTTATTAAACAGCTGCTCTCTTACATCCCTGACTACTTTGGCGCCGACCGCGCGCATAAGGTACGACCCGGCAAAAGCGGACAAAGACTTGAGCAGAAGAAAAGATATATAGACCAGAAGGAATATTTTTATCGTTCCGGTTTCCTTGTTAAGTGTGCCGTCCAGCACGGGTTTTACAAACCACGCTATGGCGCCGGACAGCCCGGAGGTGACAAGACTGAACAGCGTAGCTATTATGATGATCCACCAGTAAGGCCTTAGGTACGCACTCAGGCGTTTATAGGATTCCATCCTGCCATTTCTCCAACTATTGAGGCCACCCTGGGGGAGGCTGTTTTATCCTTCATGATTTCACTTACCTTCTGAAGCTCTGTCTTCATTGCCTGCCTGTAATCATTGTCAGAAATGATTTTCTTTATTTCCCTGAATATATTTTCAGCGGTGGCGTTTTTTTGTATGTACTCCCGGACAACCTCTCTGTCAGAAAGGAGGTTGACAAGGGAAGCGAACTTGACACTGACCAGTATCCGGGCAAGAAAGAATGTAATTGCCGAGACTTTATAAAATACAACCATTGGAGTCCCCAGAAGAGCTGTTTCAAGCGTAACCGTGCCCGAGGCGGCCGCGGCCGCCTCGGAACAGGCAACTACCTCTCTTGTCCTGTCATAGATCACATGGACATAGGAAGGGATATCAATCGTAAAGCCTGTTCCAGACACCAGAGGAACAAGTATCTGGACATCATGGAACTCTTTATGGATCATTTCAGAGATGTCTTTAACAAGGGACTGGTGGTTCTTTATTTCAGCCGGCCTGCTTCCCGGAAGGACCGCGATCACCTTTTTAGCGGGGTCAAGGCCGAGTTCTTTCTTTAATTCCTCACTGGATGAGCTGATATTAATGCTTTCCGCGACAGGATGGCCGACGAATTCACATGCGAGCCCGGCATCCCTGTACAACTCAACCTCAAAAGGGAAAAGAACAGCCATTTTATTAACAAGCGCCGCGATCTTTTTCACCCTGCCCGCGCGCCATGCCCAGACCTGGGGACTGACGTAGTAAAGTATCGGGACCCCGGCTCTTTTAGCCTTTTTTGCCAATGTAAGGTTGAAGTCAGGGTAATCTATCAGAACAAGCACGTCAGGCTTCTGATCTACAAGCGCGTTCTTTGCTATCCTATAGGTTTTTATTATCTCTTTCAGGTGCATAATGACCTCAGTGATCCCGATGGCGCTTGAAGTCGAGGCTATAAGACGCACACCTTCTTTTTTCATCCGGCTTCCGCCAATACCCATTATATCGGCGTCAGGCCATATCTTTTTTATCTCTCGACTCAACAACGCGCCATAAAGCTCTCCCGAAGCTTCACCGGCGCTGATCATCACTCTTTTTAACACCCTGATAAAATATCATTATTTGATGTTTAATTCAATGTAAGGAGTGTGATCATGATCACACTCGCCGGCCGGCAGGCTATACATTCGCTCACCTTCGCCTCGCTATGCATTTAATCTTCCCTTCGGAAATCTAATGTGCGGACTCACTATTATTAGATTCGCTCGCTGGAAGCTCACTACTGCATTTAGTGGTCACCCTTCGGGTAAGCACAATGTAAGGAATAACTTCTACTGTTAGATTCGTTCGCTGGAAGCTCACTACTGCATTTAGTTCTGGCTTTACAATGCGGGGAAAAGGTAAAATATTAGAGGGTGAACATATATATGTTGCAAAGACATATTGGCGTCACAAAGAAAGTCATATTTCTTACGCTACTCTTGCCCCTTTTTTTGATCCTCGGCTGCGCTTCTACCAATAGCGCTCATGTCAGTGAGCAGGCCAAAAAGTTGCGGGACGTATCCCGTTCCCCCGCGATCGAGGGAAAAAGAGTTGTTTCATCTCCGGTCGAGGAAAGGCGCAGAGTAACAGACCAGGACCTGCTTGATTCAGCCCTTGACCTGACCGAGACATCCCAGGGGCTGTGGTCAAAAGGCAGGCTTGAAGAAGCCATTACGACCCTTGACCAGGCCTATGTGTTCGTACTGCAGGTCGATACTGAAAAAAACCCGAACCTTATCCAGCAAAAGGACGACCTGAGGTTTGTAATATCCAAACGCATACTTGAGATCTATGCCTCCCGTTATACCGCTGTCAATGGAAATCATAACGCGATACCGCTGATCATGAATGAACATGTGCAAAAAGAGATCAAACTGTTTCAGGGGCGCGAACGTAAATTTTTTCTGGAGTCCTACGCGCGGTCGGGGAAATATATGGGAATGATCGTTAAGTCGCTAAAAGAGGCCGGTCTTCCGGAAGAGCTTTCCTGGCTTCCCCTGATAGAGAGCGGGTTCAAGGTCAGGGCGTTGTCCCGCGCGCGCGCGCTGGGTCTCTGGCAGTTTATTCCTTCAACAGGCTACAAGTTCGGTTTGAACAGGGACAGCTGGATAGACGAGAGGCTCGACCCTGAAAAAGCGACCGCCGCCGCCATCGACTACTTAACAGAACTGCACAATATATTCGGAGACTGGACAACTGTCCTGGCGGCTTATAACTGCGGAGAGGGAAGGGTGCTCAGGGTGATACGCGACCAGAAGGTCAATTACCTGGATGACTTCTGGGACCTGTATGAAAGACTCCCGAGAGAAACAGCAAGGTATGTTCCAAGATTTCTTGCCGTTCTGCATATTCTTGATGACCCGGCCAAATACGGGTTTAAGCTGGAAGACCCTTATGAACCGCTTCTCTATGAAAGCGTTAAGATTAAAAAACGCGTTCATTTGAAGGAAGTGGCGAAAACACTTGATATCTCACTGTCCGAACTGAAGGAGCTGAACCCTGAACTGCGTCTTCAGGTCACGCCTGCCGTTGAATATTCAGTGAAGGTTCCGAATGGAAAAGGTGACGTTCTGCTTGCGAAGATCGATAAAATACCAAAGTACTCTCCGCCTGAACGCGCTTACGCTTATCACCGCGTGAGAAAAGGAGAAACACTATCTCATATCGCGCGGAAATACCGCACAAGCGTCCGGGCCATTGTCAGGGCGAATAAGATCAGGAAAGCGCGTCTTATACGGGTCGGCCAGAGGCTCAAAGTGCCTCTGAAGGGCGGCGCGTCAGGCAAGATATTCGCGTCAAGCGCTAAGCTTCTTCCCGGCGGGAAATACCGCATCAAGAGGGGAGATTCCCTCTGGCTGATCGCCCAAAAATTCAATACTGACACCAAGACCCTTCAGCGCATGAATAACCTTAGGACCACGCGACTGTATGTTGGTCAGTTTTTAAAGGTCCAGGAGTGTGCTGAAGCCTGCTGAACGATCTTTTTGAGGGGGGCTTCCGGTAGATTCCGATCCTATTCGTTAAGCGCCTTTACAACGGCTTCGGCAATGAACCTTACTTTTTCCGGATCGAGCTCAGGATAAACCGGAAGTGACAAAACTTCCCGCGCGGCGGTTTCACTTTCAACAAGGTCGCCTTTCCTGTAGCCGAGGTTTTTAAACGCTTCCTGCAGATGCAGAGGAACCGGGTAATACACCACAGATGATATGGAGCTTTTTTTAAGGGACTCCCTGATCTTTTCCCTCTGTGGAGACCTGATGGTATACTGATGGAACACATGCGACCTGTCAGGCATTTCCACGGGGCACTGGACAGAGTTTCCGATAATTGAAGTATACAGTTCTGCCAGCGTCCGCCGGTTTTGATTATAAGTATCAATATGTTTTAACTTTATCCTCAGGATGGCCGCCTGGATCTCATCCAGCCTGCTGTTATATCCGATAAAGCTGTGTTTATACGGCCCTGTTGTCCCGTGGTTGCGCAGGAGCCTGACCTTTTTAAATATCTCAGGATCATTTGTTATCATCATGCCGCCGTCACCGTAGCCGCCCAGGTTCTTACTCGGATAAAAGCTGTAACAGCCCGCGTCGCCGATACCCGCCACATGCCTGTTCTTATACTTTGCGCCGAACGCCTGAGCGCAGTCTTCCACGACCTTCAGGCCATGCTGCCGCGCGATGTCCATGATCTCGTCCATATCAGCAGGCTGGCCGAAAAGGTGCACCGGTATGATGGCTTTGGTCCGTGCTGTTACCCGCTTTTTGATCCCTGAGGGGTCGATATTGAGCGTCTTCGGGTCGATGTCTGTAAAAACCGGCGTTGCGCCGACATAGGCGATAGCTTCGGCGGCAGCTATAAAGGTGAACGGGGTCGTAATAACTTCATCCCCTTCTTTTATGCCGAGCGCCCTGAGACTGAGATGCAGCGCGTCTGTGCAGGACGCGAGCCCCACGGCATATTTGACTCCGTGATATTCGGCAACTTCCCTTTCAAGAGACTCTACATGCCGCCCCAGGACAAAGTGACCGCTCGACAGGATCTCACTTAAGACCGCGTCGATCTCCTGCCTGAGGCTTTCGTACTGCGCCCTAAGGTCAAGCATCTGTACCGGCGGGGTCTCTTGTTCCGTTTTATTTTCTTTTCTTTGCTGGATGGGCATTTATCATCTCCGAAATTTTCAGCGCTACTTTCAGGGCCTCCCTGCCTTCAACGCCTGATACTACAGGCTGAGTTCTGTTCTTTACGCATTTTATAAAAGAGGCCAGCTGTTCTTTCAATGGTTCCTTTTTAGCGGGCCTGATGGTTTTTTTTCGAAGCTGCCCGCCTGTTTTTTTCTGCCATGATACTTCCTGGGTCTGATAATTTAACGTCATATGAGCGTTATGCTGAAAGACCTTCAGCTGTCTTGTTTTTTCAGCGGCTATCCTGCTTGCTATAACTTCCGCGATACATCCGTTCCTGAATTCAATCCACGCGTAGGCAATGTCAATGTTGCCGGTCAGCACCTTCGCGCCGGTCGCCCTCAGATCGACGATTTCTGATCCGACAAGGCCCAGTATTATATCTATGTCGTGTATCATTAAGTCAAGGGTTACGTCCACGTCAGCGCCCCTTCCAGGAAAAGGGGACAGCCTCATGGACTCTATCAGGCGGGGTTTTTTTATCATACCGCTTATCAGGGAAAGTCCGGCGTTAAACCTCTCCAGATGCCCTACCTGAAGCAGGCATTTCTTTCTTCCGGCAGCGGCGATAAGTTTGTCAGCCTCCTTTACCGTCGACGTCATCGGCTTTTCAACGAGAATGTCCCGGGATCTCTTCAGACAGTCGTTCGCTATCTGATAGTGCAGAGTAGTGGGAACGGCAATGGTTGCCGCGTCGATCAAATTAAGGACCTCTGAATGGTCTTTAAAGGCCCGACAGCCGAATTTCGACGCGATCCTTTTTGCTTTTTTGATGTCCGGGTCAACAACACCGACCAGTTCGGCGTTGTTGAGTTCAGAGAATATTCTCGCGTGATGGACGCCTATCGAGCCAATGCCTATAACCGCTACCTTTATCTTCTTTCCGCTCATTTTTTATATATATTCCCGCGTCAGGCTCTGGAAGAGCATGGAGCATTTAAAAAATTACGCCGCGCGCCGCTCATTGAACTGTATCTTTGCTTATACCGATTACCGCTATACCTGCTCTGTCAGCCTCTTTTATAAAACTTTCCTTATCAACTATAATGCTTCTTTTAGCTTCTATGGCAAGCACGCCCGCGTTAGCCTTTATCATTATTTGAAGGGTATTATGTCCGACAACAGGCACGTCGAGCTTCATGTCCTGTTGGGGTCTGCTCACTTTGATGACCACGGCGTTGTCCTTTGCAAGGGCGCCGCCCCTGAGAATAGCCTCGTCAGTTCCCTCAATGGCCTCGACAGCCATTACAGCTCCGCCTTTCATAACAATGGTCTGGCCTATATCAAGACGTCCTATTTCCCTTGCTATCTTCCAGCCCAGTTCAATATCTTTCCACTGACTTTTTTTCGGCTTTTTTTTCGTAATCGGTCCTTCGGGCGTCAGCAGGTTCTTTGTAAATTTTGTCGCGTTGAGCAGTGTTATTCCCTCTTTCCGCAGTTCATTATTTACAGCCTGCATAAGTGTGTTGTCCGAACGGTCTTTTAGAGAAAACAGAAATTTCAACGCCTTCAGATCCGGCACAAGGCTTTTTTTGTTCTGATATAAAAGGGACTTGGGTACTTTCCCGGCCATTACTATCTGCGTAACGGACGATCTCTTCAGTATCTTTATCATTTCACCAAAGCGGCCGATGTGGATCTTGTGAAAATCATCGACATGGGGCTTGAGGGACTCGTCAGCAGGAGGCTGAAGGGCGATCGCGACCACCCTGTAGCCCATTTTTTTTGCCTCAACAGCGATGGCCCTGGGCAGATCGCCTTTTCCGGCAATAAGTCCCAGGTTTTTCCGGTGTGAACGAGATCCGTTTGTCTCAGTGAGCGATGAGGCGGACCTTAACGGCATATCCCTCTTTTGTTCTGCTTGAGGAAGTTGATCAAATGTTTGACATGCCTGGACTGCCTTACATCGGTTTTGACCTTTTCGATCGCCTCTTTAAGGGTGAGCTTACTGCGGAACAGGATCTTATATGCCTGTTTGAGGTCCTTGATAGTGGCTTCGTCAAATCCGTGTCTTTTCAGGCCATGCAGGTTCAAACCGTACAGTTTGGCCCTGCTGCCTGATGCTGTTGTGTAAGGGGGGATGTCCTGTCCCACACCGCTGAACCCGCCGATCATGGAATAGGCGCCTATTCTTGTGTACTGGTGAATCGCCGTAAGGCCGCCGACAACCGCAAAGTCCTCGACGACCGCGTGCCCCGCGAGCGTCGCCGCGTTTGCCATTGAAATTGAATTGCCGAGCCTGCAGTCATGCGCGAGATGGGCATATGCCATTAAAAAATTATCGTTTCCGATCTCTGTCAGCCCGTCACCCCCGACCGACGCGCGGTGAATTGTCACATATTCCCTTATAATGTTCCTGTCCCCGATCTTTACCTGTGTTCTCTCCCCTTTATATTTGACGTCCTGGGGAGGCCAGCCGATCGTTGTGAACGGGTGTACGACACAGTCTCTGCCCATCTCGGTCTCTTCAATGACCACATGTGACACGAGCTTTGTGTTCGTGTCGAGCTTGACCCTCTTGCCGACTGTGCAGTACGGCCCTACGACAACGCCGTCCGAGAATTTCGCGCCGGGATCGACCACAGCTGTTCTGTGAACTTTTGGCTTGCCCATTTTTATGATTCCTTCCACGAGACCATTGCGGTGAACTCAGCCTCGGCCACAAGTGTGCTGTCCACAAACGCCTCTCCATGAAATTTCCATACATTGTTGCGGCGCTTCAGTGTTTTTATCTCAAGTCTTAACCGGTCTCCGGGGACGACCGGTTTCCTGAATTTTGCCTTCTCGATGCTCATAAAATATACCGTGTCGCCGTCCACTCCTGATTTAAACGCGAGCACACCGGCGACCTGCGCCATGGCCTCAACTATCAAAACCCCCGGCATTATCGGCAGCCCGGGGAAATGGCCCTGGAAAAAAGGTTCGTTTATCGTTACGTTTTTGACCCCTACGGCTTTTTTATAAGGCTCTATCTCAATGATCCGGTCTATCATGAGGAAAGGATATCTGTGTGGTATCAGATTTTGAATATCAAGGTTATTCATCATCTTACTTCTCCTCCTTATTACATTTTTTTTCCAGCTCTTTCAGGCGCTTTAGAAGCTCAGGCAGTTTTGAGTAAATGCTTTGAGCTCTCAGCCAGACCCTATGAGGTATGGCCGGGATGCCGGAGTATGCCCCCTGTTTGAGATCGTTGCCTACGCCTGATTTGGCGCCTACCAGCACCCTGTCGGCAATTTTCCTGTGATCTGCCACACCTGCCTGACCGCCCAGCACCACGTTGTTCCCAAGTTCGGTGCTGCCCGCTATCCCTGCCTGAGCGATCAAAAGGCAGTTCCTGCCGACCCTGACATTGTGTGCTATCTGTGTCAGATTGTCTATCTTTGTACCGCTTCCGATCACTGTGTTTCCGATAGTGGCGCGGTCAATTGTAACATTCGCTCCTATCTCCACATTATCTTCTATCACTACACCGCCTACCTGGGGTATTTTATAATGCTTTTCACCGTCCGGAACATATCCAAAACCATCAGAGCCGATAACCGTGCCGGAGTGTATGATCGTTTTTTTGCCTATCTTTACATTTTCGAGTACAGTAACATTTGGATAGATGATCGAATCCTCGCCTATTGATACGTTCTCGCCGATATATACTCCGGGGTATACAGCGACCCTGTCCCCGATCATCACATTATCGTGGATGAACGCCGCAGGGTAAACCGAGACATCATTGCCTATATCGACATTCCTGCCTATAAAGGCCTCTTTACTGACCCCCAGAGGCTTAAAGGGCTTATTGTGAAAGATCTCAAGAACCCGGGCGAAAGCCAGATGAGGGTTTTCAACAATAACCAGGCTTGCACCGGTCTCTTTTATCTCTTCTTTTGTCAGTATGGCTGACGCGTTGGTGTCGCGCGCGTCCCGAAGATTTTTCCTGCCGGCCAGAAAAGATATATGACCCTTTCGGGCGTCCTTCAGACCGGATACCCCGGTTATAACGACTTCCGGGTCTCCGACCACTGCCCCCCCGATCCTGACAGCTATTTCCTTCAGCTTCATTTTTTGTTTTTTGCCGCTTTATTGTACAGTTTTATCGTTTTTCCAGTAATGTCGAATTTTTCCTGGTAATAAAGAAGGCCGCCGGCATTGACCTCAAAGATGTACGCGTAGCCGTCTTCCTTGCCAATGTCGATAATGATCTTAAACAGGTCTTTCTCTATCACCTGTCTGAGGTCAGCTTCTTTTTTCTTAAGCTCTTCCTGGAAGTCCTTTACCATTCTCTGGTAATCCCTGTAAAGCTTACTGAGGTTTTCTTGTTTGTCATTCGTGGTCTCGGGCGTCAGCACGGAGGCCTGCTTCTTTAACTCTTCATCAAGTTTTTTGATCTCTTCTTTCTTTCCGTTAAAGATCTTTTCCTTTTTACTTATCATATCTTCCAGTACCTTTGACGCTTTTTTTCCCTCATTGGACTCATTAAGGGCTTTATGGAAATCCAGATATCCGATCTTCAGGTCAGCCGCGTGAGCGCTGAATATCCCAAAAGCAAAAATAAATGCCAGTAAAAAAACTTTTTTCATGTCTCCTCCAGGTGTGTTATTTTTTCAGTTTGTATCTTTTGTTTAAATCTGTTTTTTGTTCTTTACTCTCTACCCCCCCCCGTTTGCCGGTTTAATCGCCGCAGGTATGCATACTTTGGTTAAATCTAAAAATCTAAAATCTCTCTACTTGCTACTCTCTACATCTTTTATTAAAAGCTTCCGCCCATCGCGAACTCTATCTTGCTGTCGGTCTCATCAGCTTTAGGATCCAGGTTGAATCCCCATTCGATCCTGATCGGCCCGAAAGGAGAGATCCACCTCACTCCGAAACCTGCCGTGGTTCTCAGGTCTAACAGTTCTTTGAAGTCGTCTTCAGCCTTTCCAGCGTCGAAGAACACGAGTCCCTTGAGACGCAGGCTTCTTTCTATTGGGAAGATATACTCGACATTAAAGATCAGTTCCCTGCTGCCGCCTATTACCACTCCGGCTGAATCCCTCGGCCCGCCTTCTCCAAAATCCAGGCCCCTTACAGTATCAATGCCGCCGATATAAAACCTCTCGTATATGGGAAGTTCCTTACCGTTCCATCCTGACGCGTATCCCAGCCGGCCCCTCATCATGAAGGTGGTATCCCATATGACCGGGAAAAACCACGCGGAATCACCCACGGTTTTAACAAAGTAGTTGTCCCCGCCAAGGCCCGCGACAGTCACGTAAACAGAATTTTTTGAGCCTCTGGCAGGGTCAATGTAATTATCCCTTGTGTCCCTCCAGATAGAGGGATGTATACTACTGGTTATTTTTATTCCTTCCTGATCTTTTATAAAGTCGGACGCGTTCTCACTGATATTTGTGACGCGGATCTGCTCAAAGCTGTAAGTGATACTGCCCCTTACATATTCTGACAGTTCCTTGCCGAAACCCAGTGAGCCGCCGATCGTTTTCTTGTCGTAGACGTCATATTTAAAGGTTTCATTATACACGTTGACCGACGCTGAAATGGGTCTGTCCATGAACCACGGATTGATAAGGGTGATGTTATAATTGGTCCTGCGGCCGCTGATGTCAGCCTTCAGTTTGAGGGTCAGGCCCTTCCCGAACAGGTTCCTCTGGGTTATCTCTCCCATTGCAATGAATTCATCCACAGAACTGTATCCGCCGCCGATCGTCATCATCCCGGTAAGTTTCTCCTTTACTGTAACATCGATATCGATAAGCCTTTCCTGTAGGCGGGGTTTGGGATTTAATTCCACTGATTCAAAAAAATCAAGGTTTGTTATCCTCTGATAACTTCTTCGGAGCAGTTTGCTATTATATATGTCACCCTCGTCAAACCTGACTTCCCTTCTGATCACCTTGTCGCGCGTTTTCTCGTTGCCGAATATCTCCACTCTTCCGATCCTGAAGATCTCCCCCTCTGTAACGGCAAGCTCAAGGCTTACAGTTTTTCCCTCCTCATTGACGTCTATCAACGGGTTTATGTCGGCGGTCGCGTATCCCCTTTCCGTGTACATCGAAAGAATTCTGTCTATATCATTTCGCAGGGCGCCGCGGTTAAATATTTTCCCCGGGGCTGTATCGATCTTTTCATAAAACCTGCTGCTTTCAAAAACCGTATTGCCGCTGAACGAGACTTCCCCGACTTTGTACTGATCTCCCTCGGACAGGGATATCTTTATGTAAATTCCGGTTTTTTTTGGGTTCATCGTTATTTCAGGCTCTGAGATCACTACCTGGATATATCCATTACTATGGTAGAGTTTCCTTATACGTTCAATGTCCATTTTCATTTCTTCCTTTTTATAGTAGCCGGAGCCTGACAGGAATGAGAACAGCCACCATTTCCCGGTACGCATTGCTTTTTTGATCTTTCCTGAAGATATTGCCCTGTTGCCCTCGATCGTCACTTTTTTTATTTTAACTTTCGGCCCTTCCTCGATCTGAAAAGTAACAGCCGTCGTCTCGGCTGATACCTCCTTAAGAATGGGCAGAACGCTGACATGCCAGTATCCCTCTGACTGGTAGTACGAGACAAGCCTGTCAACATTGCGAAGAATGAGAGCCTGGTTGGCGATAGCTCCCGGCGTGATCGTTATCTGCCCGGCGAGATCATCGCTTTCCAGCTTTTCGTTGCCGGCGAAGTCCACACTGATTATGGTCGGCTTTTCCTTCAGGAGAATTATCAGCTTAATTCCACCTTCAAAAGGCTCGATCTCCACCCTGATGTCATCAAAGTATCCAAGGCCGTACAACGTCTGAATATCGTTTTGGACCGTTTTCTGGGAAAACGGCGTGCCGGCGCGGCTCATGATCTTTGACTCAATAGACTCTGTTCCGATCCTTTTATTGCCTTTGATGTCAACAAGCTTGATGATGGGGGCTTCTTCAGCAGAGACTAAGGGGCTGTTTGCAATGGACGCCAACAGAAACAATATGAAGATAATTGAAACGGAGATCCTGCTATAAACGAACCTGTTTTTGCTGTGCACGGGAACCACCTCCAAAAGAAAAATTACCAGCTAGTATAGCATTTAAATATATGTTTATCCTAATTTATTTAACCCTGCTGTACCGTCCGGCGAGAATAGTTCATAGCTCATAGCTCATAGTAAAAACATATAAAAAAG
Organism: bacterium BMS3Bbin08; assembly: GCA_002897775.1. Lineage (GTDB taxonomy): Bacteria > Nitrospirota > Thermodesulfovibrionia > UBA6902 > BMS3Bbin08 > BMS3Bbin08. The sequence goes on from BDTR01000055.1 coordinate 16,752, forward strand.
TTCATAGTTGATAGTATAGCCTATTAGCTAAGAGCTTTCTGTTATAGTCTGTTCGCTATGAGCTATGAACTATGAGCCTGCCCGCCTCGCGGCGAAGCCGCTGGCGTCTTAATTCATCAGGATTTACGGGGACTATTGTTGATTGTTGATTGTTGGATTGACGAATAACTATTAACGTATAACGGTTATTTTATCTATGAGCAATGAGCAATGAGCTATGAACTATGAACTTGTGTATTTATACTATGAGCCATGTATTTACCCCGAAGTTTCAGGTTCGCCCTTTTAAGAAGAACCTTACGGGGAGCTATCAGCTAACTGCTATGAATCGTGAATCGTCCATCGTGTCTCGGTAGTTTGGATTTCAGTGCCTTCAGTGCCTGCCCTGTACCCTCTGTGGTACGGGGTTCTCAGTGGTTCAGGACCAGGGCCGCGCCCTGCACCGGATGGTGCAGGGCGGTTAATTATGGTAAAATACCGAATTCAGTACAGGTGGTAACTAATAAATATTTAATATTTGTTTTGTAGAAATAAGGAGTTATTAAAACCGGAGGCATTACTTGAACGATAGATACGATCCTCAGCAGATAGAAAAGAAGTGGCAGGAACACTGGGAGCAGGAAGCCCTTTTTAAGGTCAGTACAGACCCCTCTCTTCCTAAATTTTATTGTCTTGAGATGTTTCCTTATCCTTCGGGCAGGATCCATATGGGGCACACGCGGAATTATGTGATCGGTGACGTAATAGCAAGATATAAAAAAATGCAGGGCTTCAATGTTCTGCATCCCATGGGTTGGGACGCCTTTGGCATGCCCGCTGAGAATGCTGCCATAAAACACGGGGTTCAGCCGGCTGACTGGACTTACGATAATATCAGTCTCATGAAGGCCCAAATAAAGAAAATAGGATTAAGCTATGACTGGGACAGGGAGATCGCAACGAGCGATCCTGAATACTACAGATGGAACCAGTGGTTTTTCCTGAAAATGCTTAAAAAGGGGCTTGCGTACAAAAAGTCATCTTTTGTCAACTGGTGCCCTTCATGTGAAACCGTTCTGGCGAATGAGCAGGTGATAAGCGGGTTGTGCTGGAGGTGTGATACAACTGTAACCCAAAAGGAATTTGATCAGTGGTTCTTCAAGATAACTTCATTTGCCGATGAACTGCTGAAAGACTGTGATTCCCTGAGCGGTTGGCCCGAGAGGGTCGTTACCATGCAGAGGAACTGGATAGGAAGAAGCGAGGGAGTTGAGGTCGAGTTTAAGGTAGAGGGCGCGGACGAGGCAATAAAGGTTTTCACCACAAGACAGGACACCCTGTACGGAGCGACTTTTGTCAGTATCGCCAGAAAGCATCCTCTCGTACGCAAGCTGGTGAACGATAAAAAGATCATGGCGCGGATAGAAGCTCTTTCAGAGGATCCTGGTGGGAAAGAAGGTGTTTTTACGGGCAGTTACGCTGTTAATCCTCTTAACGGGGAGCGGCTTCCTGTCTGGGCGTCTAATTTTGTTCTCATGGAATACGGCACTGGCGCTATTATGGCGGTACCTGCTCATGATCAGAGGGACTTTGAATTCGCAAGCACATATGGTTTGCCGGTCAAAGTTGTTATAGCGCCCCCACCGCTTTGCTTCGCAAAGCGAAGCAGTGGGGGGATACGGGGGCAGGCAATTACGAAGGCATATGAGGACGACGGCGTTCTCGTGAATTCCGCCCGGTTCTCAGGTCTTCGCAGTGATGAGGCAAGGAGCAGGATCGCTGAATTTCTTGAAAAGGAAGCCCTTGGCAGGAGAGTTGTCAATTACAAGCTCAGGGACTGGGGGATATCAAGGCAGAGATACTGGGGAACTCCGATCCCTGTTGTATATTGTGATTCCTGCGGCATTGTTCCAGTGCCTGAAGATGAACTCCCGGTCATCCTTCCAACAAAAGTTCCGGTCACAGGCACGGGGATCCCTTCTCTTTCGGAAATAAAGGACTTTACCGGCACAAGGTGTCCCTCCTGCGGTGGAACAGCCAGACGGGAAACAGATACAATGGATACATTCGTTGATTCATCATGGTATTTCTTAAGGTACTGTTCCCCGAAAACAGGAGACAGACCGGTCGATCCGGAGGCTGTCAGCTACTGGATGCCGGTCGATCAGTATATTGGCGGTATTGAACATGCTGTTCTCCACCTGCTTTATTCCAGGTTTTTTACAAAGGTGCTTAAGGAAATAGGGATTATTGCATATGGAGAACCGTTTAAAAGGCTTTTAACTCAGGGAATGGTCATCAAGGATGGGGCAAAGATGTCAAAATCAAAGGGCAATGTCGTTGACCCGGATTATCTGATCACCAAATACGGAGTTGACACTGTGAGGCTGTTCTGTCTTTTCGCGGCGCCTCCTGAGAAGGACCTTGACTGGTCTGATCAGGGCGTCGAGGGTGCAAGCCGGTTCTTAAGCCGTGTATGGACACTGGTCCACAGGCATCACGCTTTATTGAGCGGGAGGGAAGATACACAGAATATTTTTTCACAGATGTCTTCGCGTGCTTCCGGATTACTGCGCAAGACCCATCAGACCATAAAAAGGGTCACGAATGATATCGAACGGAACTATCACTTTAACACCGCTATTGCCTCCCTGATGGAGCTGGTGAACGAGATCTCGGCCTGTACGCCTTCTGAGGCTGATGATACAAAATTGTTGAGATTCAGTATCAGGCAGTGCGTTCTGCTGCTTTCCCCTTTGGCGCCCCACATAGCGGAAGAACTATGGAGCGCCCTCGGTCACGACAGAAGTATTCTTCATGAGGCCTGGCCCGTGTGGGATGAAAAATTAACCATGGAGGATGAGATCGAGCTTGTTATCCAGATAAATGGAAAGCTTAGAAGCAGGGTCATGATCCACGCCGGACTTGATGACGATACCGTAAAAGAAAGAGCCTTTAATGACCCGAAGATAGCCGGGCTTATGAAGGGGAAGACCATTAAAAAGGTAGTGGTAGTTAAAGGCAAACTTGTTAATATAGTGGTTTGAAGTTCAGAGTGAAAGGTGCAGAGTGAAAGGTCAAATAATTAAAGGCGCTGTTTTTTTGGCATTAATACTTGTCCCGGTTTCTTTCTTTTCCTGCGGGTACCGCATGGTCGGCTCAAAACCTTTGCCTTTTAACTCGGTAACGATAAAACCGGTCCGTAACATGACATATGAGCCCAGGCTTGAGGAGAGACTGCACCGCGCGCTTTCCAGAGAGTTCATCGCGCAGGGGATCAAGGTGAGGCACATAGGCGGCGACATTACTCTGGAATCAACAATAACGGCCTTTAAGCTCAGTCCGATCGCGTCTGTTGAGGACAGGGTGCAGGAACAGGAAGTAGTATTCACCGTCGATATAAAGGTGATAGACGATGGGAATATTATAGAGTTTGTGTCGATGCAATCCCCGATACGGATCACGTTCCAGGCCTCGGGGTCTGTTACCGATAGTGTTATTCTAAAAGAGAGATCAATAGACAAAGCGAGCAGTGAGATAGCCCGGGAGATCATAAGCAGGATCATTATAAGATATGCTGAGTGACAAGCTTGACAGAGAGATCGAAAAAGGCCTGCCCCATTTCCTTTACTTTCTCTGGAGCAGAGAGAGTTATTTTCTGGAGGAGGCCCTGTCAAAAGTGGTTGTCAAGGTCGTTGATCCCGGTCAAAAGGATTTTAACTATGATGTGTTTTATCCGTCATCCGACATACCGGGGGTCCTGGGCGCCGCGTACACTGCTCCTTTTTTAGCCGGGAGACGGCTTGTTGTGCTTAAGGATTTTCATCAGTTCTCAGCGGCCCACATTAAGGCTTTCGCACCCTATCTGAAGGAGCCCTGTGAAACAACGTGCATGGTCATACTTTCACAAAAAGAGCCAAAATCGAAGATCGAGGCGTCATGGAAAATATACCCTTTACGCATCAGGGAAAGCGATATTCCCGTATGGCTGAAGCGTAAGGCCGCTCAAAAGGGGATAAAAATGCGTGAGAGCGCTGTTGACTGTTTAATGGAATTTGTTGGGCCGGACATCGGCCTTCTTGCTGCCGAGATAGAAAAACTTTCGCTTTCAGGGCTTAAAGCAGTGAAGGCCGAAGATATTATCGCGACTACCGGTATGATGAGAGAGTACACCTCTTTTAATCTGATAGACGCCCTGATAGCAGGACAGAGAACAAGGGCATTCAGGATCCTGAGATCGCTTATTGAGGGAAAGTCCTTTGACGCCGCATCCGTTCTGGGCCCGTTGAACTGGCATTACCGGCAGTTTTACTCGTTGTGGGAAAACAGGGGAAAACGACCGCCAAAGATGAGAACTTCTACTTACGGAGCGCTGGTGAAATACCTCCCCGCATTCAGGCTGGAAAATTTCAGCGCGATATTCCAATATCTGCATGAAGCGGACCTCGGGATAAAATCATCGGGAACACCCGCGCTTGTGCTGGAGATACTGCTGATTAAGCTGCTCCAGACCGGGACAAGGAATTGACGCGCCGGACAAACTGTGAGATCTTCCTTGACGCGGTGTTCCTGTGGATCACGCCTTTGACCTCGGCCTTGTCCACGGCACTGACGAATTTATTTAAAGCGGTTTTTGCTCCGTCAATGTTTTTACTCTCAACTGCCTGCTCGACCTTTTTGCCAAGGGTTTTAAGTATATTTTTTACCGCGCGGTTTCTTGGAGTTAATTTCCTGGACTGCCTGACCCTTTTCTTTGCTGATTTACTTTTTTGTGGCGGCGCTTTTGCTGGCAAAGTATTATCTCCTTTTGATTTCGCGGTCCGTGGACCGTGGTTCTTCTTAAATAAGTCCGGTTTTTACATACCCGAAACGCCATATTTTTTAACATTAACCGCGGGTGAAAGTCAAGCACCAAGGCCGTGAATAGAGAATCGAGAACAGTGAATCGATAACTATTAACTATTAACTATTAATTATTTTATGTATTTGTACTATGAGCTATCAACTATGAGCCATGAGCTTGTCCGCCTCTGGCGTGGCTATCAACAGCATTATGGATGAGAAGAAAAAAGTAACAAAAGCAGCGGGAAAAGTCTCATTGGGTACGCTTATAAGCCGTGTAGCAGGTTTTGCGCGGGACATCGTGCTGGCAGCGGTTTATGGCACCACCTGGGTCACAGACGCCTATTTTGTTGCTTTTCGTATTCCTAATCTCCTCAGGGAACTTTTCGCAGAGGGTTCTGTCTCAGCGGGGTTTGTGCCTGTATTCATAGAGCAACTGACAAAAGAGGGAAAAGATGAGGCAAAAAAACTCGCGGGTGTTGTGTTTGCTTTCCTGCTCTGTGTGCTTATTGTCATATGTTTGCTGGGGATACTTCTCGCTCCTTACATAGCATCAGTGGTTGCCCGCGGCTTTATGTCCGACCCCGCGAAATTCGAGCTTACCATAAAACTTATCAGGATCATGTTCCCGTTCCTTCTTTTTATCAGTCTTGCGGCACTCGCGATGGGAACGCTGAACTCTCTCAAATCTTTTTTTGTACCGGCGTTAGCGCCGGCATTTTTTAATCTGGCGCTGATAGCATCGGTTCTTTTTATGGCTCAGCGGTTCGCCGTGCCGATCCTGGCCGCGGGGATCGGGGTTACCATCGGAGGCGCGATACAGTATGGCGTTCAGGCGGCCGCCCTTGCCAAACAGGGGTTCAGCCCCAGACCGGTGTTCTCTTTTTCACACCCGGGACTTAAGAAGATCATTAAGCTCGTTCTTCCTGTTGTTGCCGCTATGGGAGTTACCCAGCTTAATGTGCTTATAAGCAATCTGTTCGCGACATATCTTGCGGAGGGAAGCGCTACCTATTTGTACTATGGCTGGCGTCTCACACATCTGCCGATCGGCCTTTTCGCGATAGCGATGGCTACCGCGCTGCTTCCTTCGCTGTCTGAGCAGGCCGCAAGGAACGACCTGTCATCATTCAGGGATACCTTTTCCTTTTCTCTGAGGATCGTGTTCTTCATTACTATTCCTGCCATGGCCGGTCTGATGGTCATGGCAGAGCCGATCATGAACACTCTTTTCCAGCGGGGTGAATTTACGTATGAAGGAACCATAGGGGCGGCCAATGCCCTGTTGTTCTACGCAACCGGCATCTGGGCTTTTGCCGGCCTGAGGCCTGTCAGGATGGCGTTCTATTCATTGCAGGATACAAGGACCCCCCTTAAGATAGCCGTGCTGTCTGTCGTAGTAAATGTGATCTTCAGCTTAATGCTTATGGGCCCGCTGAAACATGGGGGGCTCGCCCTTGCCAACGCTATCGCGGCGGCGGTAAATTTCAGCGCCCTTTTTTTTCTGCTCAGGTCAAAGCTTGGACGGATAGACGGAGTAAAGATCATAAAATCGTTCATTAAGACATTCGCGGCGTCACTCATAATGGGGACCGTCGGTATGATCATTGTGGGTCAGTTCACGTGGACCCGGTCCGGAAAGCTCGGCGAAAAAGCGGGAATACTCGCGGCTTCAATCGCACTGTGTGTCGCGGTATATATCCTTGTGTCATATCTTATAAAAAGTGAAGAGCTGTCGTATCTGATAAAACTAAGGAAGAAAAAATCATAGGGTCAACAGGGGAGGAGCATGGAGATCAAAAAACTTATGGTAGGGCCTCTTGGGGTGAACTGCTACATAATAGCGGATGAAGTATCAAAGGAAGCAATGGTCATAGATCCGGGTGACGAGCCTGACAGCATTACAGACCTGATAAAAGAAGCGGGCTATAAGATAACCGCGATAGTGTGCACTCACGCGCATTTCGATCATATTGGCGCTGTAGGAGATATAAAAAAGGCAACCGGCGCGAAAGTCCTGATAAACGAGAATGATATGGAGCTATATAAAAGTGCGAGAGAGCAGGCCGCGATCTGGGGATATGAGGTTGATGACATGCCTGATCCTGACGGCTGTCTCGCGGAGGGAGACTCTGTGAACATCGGCAGTCTAAGTTTTAAGGTCATCTCTACTCCCGGCCACAGCCCGGGCGGAATATGCCTTTACGGCGAGGGCATTGTTATTACAGGAGACACTCTTTTCCAGGGTTCGGTCGGTCGGACCGACTTTCACGGAGGAGATATAACAAAGCTCAAGGAGTCTTTTAAGCGGCTGTTATCGCTTCCGGAGGATACCGCTGTTTTTTGCGGCCACGGGCCGGACACTACCATAAAAAGAGAAAAAGAGGAGAATTTATTTGTGGGAGAGTTCCTCTAAGGAGTATTATCGGATGAAGCTTACTATACTGGGCAGTGGAACATGCGTACCGTCCCTGAAGAGAAGCGCGCCGGCATATTTTCTTGAAGCTGATGGCAGGCAGATATTAATCGATTGCGGGTCCGGCACTGTTTTACAGCTTGAAAAACTGGGCAGGAGTTACAAGGATATAGACGCTGTTTTTATAACCCATCCCCACCCTGACCACGTTGCAGGGGTCGTACCCTTTGTTCAGGCCCTGCTTGCCACGCCCATGTTTGCCCGGGAAAAAGACCTGCTCTTTGTCGGGCCAAATGGTTTCAGGGACTATTATAAGTCATGTGTCGCTTCTATTATGGGCGCGCCAAAGACATTTTCCATCAATATTATCGACATTGAGGACAGGCTTGATTACCCCCCATTAAGCGTGATTGCCGCGCAAACGGTCCATTCTGAAAACAGTATCGCGTACAGGTTTGAACATAACGGCAGATCACTTGTTATAACGGGGGACGCTGATTATGACCAGGGAATAATTGCGCTGTCGGAAAACTGCGGCCTTTTGATCGCCGACTGTTCTTTTCCGGGATCCATGAAATCCAGGGGCCACATGACCCCTGAGGAGTGCGGACTTGTTGCAAAAAAAGCAGGGGCCGCGAAACTGGTTCTTTCTCATCTTCACGCCATTCCGTCATATCCCGACTCTGAAAGAATTAACGAGTGCCGCGTGGTCTTTGACGGAGATGTTGTGCTTGCCGAAGACCTTATGGAGTTCAATCTTTAAAAGCAGTGAATCGTGAATAGAGAATTGTAAATGGAAAAAGATATAAAATCGTACCCCGTAAGGTTCTTCTTGAAAGGGCGAACCTAAAACTACGGGGTAAAAATCGTGAATGGTTCGACAGGCTCACCATTCACGATTTTTACCACTTAAGTTTCTTTGACATCAGTTTTTTATACAGGCCTTTTGGCACGAAGGCGTGCTGATGTATCTCAGGGCTGTAATACTTTGTCCTGATCCCGAATTTCCGCCGCATCTTTCTGGGATCAAGTTTCATTGACGCCACAGAAAAAGTCCACCAGTTGCCGGGGTAGGTCGCGATCGGAGCGGTAAACAGGTCAACAACGGGAAAGACCTTTTTAAGGGTCTTTTGCACTTCCGCGACTATATCGACATGCAGAGACAGTGATTCAGAGTGGGTAACGAACATGCCGTTCGGCCTGAGGCTCTTTTTTACGGACGCAAAGAACTTTTTCGTAAAAAGGGTGGTTGCAAAACCTACGGGATCTGTGGAGTCAACTATTACTATATCTATGTCCGAGGGACGGTTGCGCACGAACTCAGCGCCATCCATATTCCTGATCTCCAGGCGCGGGTCTTTAAGATCGCAGATCACTGAAGGAAAGAACTTTTTGGAAATATCGATGACCTTTTTGTCTATTTCCACGAAATAAACCTTTTCTACGCATTTATGTTTTAGTACCTCCCGAACAGATCCTCCGTCGCCTCCTCCTATCACAACGACCTTCCGCGGATCGGGATGCGCGTGCATCAGAACATGGGTCAGCATCTCATGATAAAAGAACTCATCCCTTTCGGTCAGCTGGACAACGTCGTCAAGTATGAGCATTCTGCCGAAATACGGATTTTCAAATACCATTATCTTCTGAAATTTGCTTTTTCCTTTATAAAGAACTTTTTGGACCTCGTAACGATACTCGATAGGCACAAAAGGCGCTGCTTCAGAAAACTTTTTTGCCATTTTTTTATCTCCCCGTTTAAATTAAAATTGTTCCGGGCAATGGGAAACCGTTGAATTCTGAGGCGTAAGAGGTTGTGTAAGCGCCGCTTGAAAGTATAAGAACCAGGTTTCCTACCTCAGGCTCCGGAAGAGCAACGTCCCGGTCTATTATGTCAAAGCTGTCACAACTGGGCCCTGTGATCGTCCACTTTATTTTTTTTGTCTGCTGGAGGCTTTCCGCCAGATAGGTATATTTTATGCCGCCCACGCTTTCCATCAGTCCGTTAAAGACGCCGACGTCCAGATAAAGCCAGTTTCCGCTACCCCTTCGGGCCTTCCCTATAACCGACGCGACAAATATGCCGGCGTCGCCGACCACTGCTCTTCCCGGCTCAATGAGCACTTTTGTGTCTTTAGGGAATTTGTCATAGATCAGGCTGTTGACGTTTTTTTCTATGGCCTCGACCTTCACTACATTTTTTGTATAGTTTATCGGGTAGCCCCCTCCGATGTTCAGGGTATCCAGCCTGAGCCCCTTTTTCTCCGCCAGGTCCCACAGGGCCTTTGTCTTATCGAGAGCGGTGTTCCAGCTGTAAATATTGGTGCACTGCGAACCTACGTGGAATGTAATGCCGCAGGGTTTGAGCCCTTTGTTCCCGGCGTAAGACAGCAGGCCGGCGGCGTCGTCAAGCTCGACCCCGAATTTTTTACTTAACGGCCATTCACTGTCCTCATTTGGTACGGCGATCCTGACATATACATTGCAGCCGGGCGCGAACCTCGCAAGCTTGTCCACTTCCTCCGCGGAGTCAAACGCGAAATAATTTACGCCATAGGATGAAGCCATCTTTAGAAAGCTGAGTGATTTTACCGGGTTGCTCGATATGATCCGTTCAGGGCTGACTCCCAATGCCGAGAGGATCTTTAATTCTCCCTCGGAAGCTATCTCAAAGCCAAGGTTCAATTTATTGATAAGTTTTATGACTTTCTCGTCGGGATTTGCCTTGACAGCATAAAATACCTTTGAATTATTTATGTTTTTGCCTATGATAGAGGCCTTTTCCCTGATCTTTTCCCTGTCCATAAGGAGTAAGGGTGTTTTTATTGTTTTTTTGTTCGCGTACTTAAGGGCCTTGAACAGGGTGGGCTTTGTTACCAGTTCGGTATGTATTTTTCCGACCTTAAAATTTCGAAGCACTGTGATATCACCTTAATCGTGTCATCATATTTAATGTCCTGATAACAAAAAAGAGGACTTATTTAATACTATCCGGCTGAAATTTGCAATAGCCGGGCCTGACTCGGCGGCATTACTTTTTTCCCCGGCCCATGAAATTCTTCATAAAGGCGCCGGCGGGGCAGATTGCCAAGTGACAAACCAAGCCATGAGCAGTACAGGGCATTACCGCTGTCAAGGTTTGCAGCGGTCTGAAACTCCCTGGATGCAAGCTGATAATTTTTGTCCCTGTAGTGAGTTCGTCCCTGTTTGTAACGCTGGAAAGCTTTTCTGGCGCGGCGTTCTTCGTCTGATTCTGATGAGGGAGAAACCTTCTTCAACACGTATTCATCATACTTTTTTCTCCGTTCTTTATTTCTCAGCGTGTTATAGGCCTCATTCAGGCGCTTGAACTTTTCTTTGGCTCCGGGGACATTCACGCCGCCGGAGGTGTCAGGATGGTATTTTTTTGCTAATAAGCGGTAGGCCTTCTTTATATCACTGTCCCTTGCTTCCGGTCGGACCCCAAGTATTTTATAGTAGTTCTCCAACTTACTGTCAGCGTCTCTTGCCCGACATTCTCCTTTTTATGGCTGCCCTGACAGTTTCAGGGATGTTCCTGTTCTTTTCAAGCAATGCCAGGTCTTTTTGTTTGATCTTGACAAGGTTCTTTATTGCGATAGGTATCGGCGTCTTGGGGTTGGAAATAAGGGCGTGTACTATTGGGTAGTTTCTGAGCCATTCCCTGTTTTTCGCGATTTTCCTCAATATATCATCAGGGGTGGTCCTCTGCTTTGCCATGAGCTCGATCTCACTATCCGTGAGTTTGGGGTTGTCAAGGACTGTTATCATAACTTCCTTGTTCGTGTCGCGCAGGAGGATCGACCTGATATCCCGGCTGCCGCGCAGGGCAAGCTGGATCTTTTCTCCTACTTTCATTTGCTGAACTCTCTGGAACAGGGTCTGCACCCTGAACTCATGCTCTTCATAGGTCTCTGCTTCAGTCCCGGGTGCTTCGGTCACAGGCACGGCCATGTCTGCCTCTGCCAGAGGTTCGTTAAGCGCCTTTGCCGCGAACTGTTTTACGGCGTTCGGGGTCTTCTCGTTCTTAAGTATGAGGCGAAGGACCTCCGGCCTGTGCGTGTTTTTCCGGGCGAGTTCGTCAAACAGGGAGTCTTCAGCAGTACTGTCCATCAGAAGAACATCGATGACGTCTTCTGACAGCGTCGCGAGATCCAGGGTTATTAACTTGCGTTCTTCCATGGCTCTCTTAATAATACTGTGATTGTATTCAGGGGTCAAGAGGACGGCGCAGGCGGATAAAGTATTCCACGTTACCCTTTGGGCCTTTAAGCCCTGACTTCACCAACCCTTTTGTCTCAAGTCCAATGCGCGCCGCGTCTTTTTTTACTCTCTCTATGACCTCAAGCCTCCTGGCCTCGTCCCTGACGACTCCGCCCTTGCCGACGTCCTTTCGCGCTGCTTCAAACTGCGGCTTTATCAGGGCGATTATTTCACCATCAGGCGCCAGGAACTCAAGGGCTTTCGGCAGTACCTTTGCCAGGGAGATGAATGATACATCAATAGTGACGAGGTCGATTTTATGCCTGACCGCGTTTTGTTCAAGATGCCTTATGTTTGTTTTCTCCATTAATACCACCCTGGGGTCATGCCTGAGCTTTAAAGCGATCTGGCCGTAGCCCACATCGATCGCGTACACTTTTTTTGCGCCGTGCTGCAGCAGGCAGTCGGTAAAACCTCCGGTTGACGCGCCTACGTCCATGGCGGTCCTGCCTTTTACATCGATCTTTAGATCTATGATGGCGCCCTCCAGTTTCAGTCCGCCGCGGCCGACATAGGGATTTTTCTGCAATACCTCAATTTTTGCGTCAGCCCGTATAAATGTGCCCGCCTTGCTAACCCGTGTGCCGTTTACCAGGACCTCGCCGGCCAGAATAAGCGCGCGGGCCTTTTCCCTGCTTTCAATAAGACCCAGGCTGACGATAAGGTTGTCAAGGCGTGTTTTTTTTGGGGAAAGGTTCATAGCGAACAGACTATAACAGACAGCTCATGGCTCGTAGCGAACAGACTATGCTATCAATTATGAACTGTTTTGTTTTTTTATTATGAACTATGAGCTATCAGCTTTTTTATGTGTTTGTACTATGAGCTATTCTCTATGGTGAGCCTGCCTGCCGGTAGGCAGGCCTGTCGAACTATTTCCGGCCAGTTGCAGGGCCTCCCGAGCTATGCCCTCCGCGTCAAGGCCCAATTTTTTCCTGAGAAGGCTTTGATGCCCGTGCTCTATGAATTTATCAGGTATGCCGAGCCTTTTTATGCTCAGGCCGTGAATGCCAAGCTCTGACAAATGTTCCAATACGGCACTGCCGAACCCCCCGATTATGGAGTTTTCCTCTACAGTTAAGACGCATTTGATCTCTTTTGCCAGGCTTCCGATCAGGCCAATGTCCAGGGGTTTTATGAACCGGGCGTTAATTACACAGGCATCAATTCCCGCTTCTTCAAGCAGCCGGGCGGCATCCAGTGAGGGCATGACCGAACTGCCGACAGCAACAATAAGAATGCTGCTCCCGTTCCTGAGGACCTCTGCCTGTCCGATCTGTAATTTTTCAGGTTCAACATCCCCTGGCGCGTTTAATACGGTTCCACGCGGATACCGTATTGCCGACGGCCCGTCATGAGCAATTGCGGTTTTCAGCATGGAGCCGAGCTCATTTTCATCTTTTGGCGCCATTACAACGATATTCGGTATATGCCTGAGATAGGAGAGGTCAAACGCGCCATTATGTGTTGGGCCGTCGTCTCCAACAATGCCCGCGCGATCAATAGCAAATATGACTGGAAGATTCTGCAGGCAGACGTCATGTGCGATCTCGTCATAAGAGCGCTGCAGAAAAGTGGAATAAATAGCAATGACCGGCCTGAGCCCCTGGCTGGCAAGCCCGGCCGCAAAGGTAGCGGCATGCGGCTCCGCGATCCCTACGTCATAGAATCTCTTTGGAAACGTCCTTGCGAATTCAGCCAGTCCGGTTCCTTCGGTCATCGCGGCTGTTATGGCAACAATACGGTTGTCCTTTTTCGCGAGATTGACCAGATGGAGGCCGAACACTTCACTGTAGCTGAGCTTATTGCCGGAATTAATGTTTCCTGTTTCAATATCAAAAGGGCCGATGCCGTGGAAGATCCAGGGACTTTTTTCCGCGGGCGTATAACCTTTGCCTTTTTTTGTGATTGTGTGGATCAGAACGGGTCCTGGAAAGTTTTTGAACCTGTTCAGATTCTCTATGAGCGCTTCGATATTGTGACCGTCTATCGGACCTACATATTCGAACCCCAGTTCTTCGAACAGCATTCCCGGGACAAAAAGTCCCTTGACAGTGTCTTCCGCCCTTTGAGCTATTCTAAGGACGGGCTCTCCAACTTTGGGGATACGCTCCAAAATGGATTTTGTTTCTTTTTTAAGCTTTGTATATAGATCGCCTATCATTATTCTTCTCAGATAAGCGGAAAGAGCGCCGACATTCGGCGAGATGGACATATCATTATCATTTAAGATAACAATGAGGTCTTTTTTAAGATGTCCCGCGTGATTTAAACCTTCAAACGCCAGACCCGCTGTCATGGCGCCGTCTCCTATAACGGCTATTACCTTGAACTTCTCCTTTTTCTGGTCCCTGGCCTCAAGAATTCCAAGGGCGGCTGAGATCGACGTCGAGCTGTGGCCTGTTCCAAAGGCGTCGTGAGCGCTCTCATCCATTTTTGGGAACCCGGACATGCCCCTGTATTGTCTGAGAGTGGAAAAGGCGTCAACTCTTCCGGTGAGCAGCTTATGCGCGTAGGACTGATGCCCCACGTCCCAGATGATCTTGTCCTCAGGCGAGTTAAACACATAATGAAGCGCGATAGTCAGGTCGATCACTCCGAGATTTGACGCCAGATGGCCTCCGTTTAAAGCGACCCTTTCAATGATCGTCTCCCTTAATTCCCCGGCCAGCTCCTTCAGCTCGCGGACCTCCAGCTTTTTCAGGTCTTTCGGACCTTTGATCTTTTCAAGCAGCATGCTTCAACTCCTTACTTATAGCTCATAGCTCATAGTTCATAGCTCATAGCTCCCCGCAAGGTTCTTCTTAAAAAGGGCGAACCTAAAACTGCGGGGTAAATACATAGTTCTTAGTCAATCGACAATCATCAATTGACAATTATCAACCTAACTCCTTCTTTTAATAATGTATTCCGCGATCTTTCTCAGGGGTTCCGCTTTCGCGTCAAGCTTTTCAATGGACCTGAGCGCGTCCTCAATGAGGATTTCAGCCTTTTTCTTTGACTGTTCAAGGCCGAATACAGACGGGTACGTGTTCTTGCCGCGCGTGGAGTCTGCTCCGGTGGATTTCCCCAGTTCCTCTTTTGTGCCGATAACATCAAGAATGTCGTCAACGATCTGAAAGGCCAGACCCACGTTTTCACCGTACCGTGATAATGAGCGGAGCATGGCCGGCGGGGCCTCAGCCATTATCGCGCCGATCCTGACCGACGCCCTTATAAGGGCGCCGGTTTTGTGGGTGTGGATGTAGAACAGGTCTTTTTTGCTGATCTTTCTGTCCTCAAAGATTATATCCGCTGTTTGTCCGGCGACCATGCCTTCAGAGCCGCAGGCCAGCGTAAGTTCTTTTATTACATCAACCAGTATCTCCGGTTTAGACCGTATGCTTGTGATGATGCCAAAGGCGTCAGTGAGCAGGGCGTCGCCTGAAAGGATAGCTACAGCCTCGCCGAACACTTTATGGTTCGTAGGCTTATTTCTTCTGTAATCGTCATCATCCATTGCAGGAAGGTCATCGTGTATCAGGGAGTAGGTGTGGATCAGTTCAAGGGATGCTGCTGCAGGCACAATACTCTTTGATCTGCGGCCCGCGGCCTCATAGCCGGCAATGGCAAGGATAGGGCGCAGACGTTTTCCGCCAGCCATTAATGAATAGGCCATTGCCTTATGCAGTTTATCAAGGCAGGAGCTTTCATTATTGTTTGATGAAAGGTATTCTTTCAGGAAATTGTCAACAAGCGCCTGCTTTTGTCTTAGATATGCCCTTACGTCCATTGAACCAGTTAGAAAGCCCTGCTGTCGTCAGCAGGCGATAATGACAAACTCCTTTTAGAGTGTTCTCGCGCTAAATGCCCGGTTTACGAGTCCCCATTAGAAAAGCAAAGCTCTTCTCACAGGGTATATTCTAATATATAATAACAGGAATATTTTTGCCCGGCGCCATCCGGTAAAATCTAAACTACCGTGAATAGAGAATTGAGAATAGTGAATTGTAACCCACCAAACAGACTGGCGGGCAGGCACTGAAAACACTGAAATCACTGAATTTATCAACTACCGTGAATAGAGAATTGAGAATAGTGAATTGCAACCCACCAAACAGACTGGCGGGCAGGCACTGAAAACACTGAATTTATCAACAACCGAGAATAGAGAATTGAGAATGGAAGCAGAAAACGATTAACGTTTAACGGTTAACATATATGGTTTATAATAAGGGTCAGGATATTCTGATGACGCAGGTCCAAATGGGACATGACAGGCACAACAATATGACCCTCAGCGAAGCGCTGTCAGAAAGCGCGAAGGCGGTTCCGCGCAGGACATGCATCAGTTTCGAGGGGGAAAAACTTAGCTACGCCCGGATAGACGCCATGGTCAGTCAGGCGTCAGGCGGTCTTCAGGGCCTTGGACTGAATGTCAGGGACAGGGCCGCGATACTTATGGATAATTGCCCCGGGTATATGGTCTCTTACTTTGCGATACTGCGCGCCGGCGGCATAGTGGTGCCTTTAAATACGTTTCTTGTCGCTGATGAGATCGCGTATATCCTCGGCGACGCCGGATGCGGGCTCCTTATCTTCACCAGCAGGTTCAGGCAGGTCGTCAGGGAAATAGAAAAAAAGTTCCCCGGAATAAAAGCAGTAATGTTCGATGATATACCCCGGACAGAGGCGGTGCCTTACGCGGGCAGTCCTGATGATACGGCGGCGCTGTTATATACCTCAGGCACCACAGGCTTTCCCAAAGGGGCTGTGATTACCCATCTGAACCTTCTCTCCAATGTCGAGGCATGCGTAAAGGTCATGCGTTTTACCCGTAAGGACAGGGTATTGCTTTTTCTCCCGATGTTTCATGCCTTCAGTTTTACAGTGTGTGTTCTGCTGCCCATATATGCCGGCGCGAGAATTGTCCTGCTGGGATCGGTAAAGCCCTTTTCCCGGGTATTGAAAAGCCTTGTAAAGGACAGGATCACGCTGTTTGTCGCGGTTCCGACAGTGTATAACTTACTGGCAAGGAAGAAGATCCCGCTTTTTTTAAAACATGTACTTAAACTGGTCCTGAAAATAAGAGCATGTGTATCCGGGGCGTCGGCACTGCCCGGGGATACGATACGCGCCTTTGAAAAACTCTTTAATATCCCGCTCCTTGAAGGATACGGGCTTACAGAGGCTTCACCTGTGGTTGCTGTAAACCCTCTGTCCGGCACGCGCAAGCCCGGTTCGGTAGGTCCGCCTGTGCCCGGAGTTGAGGCGGCGCTTATAAAAGACAACGGCGAAAAAACCGCGTCAGGCGGGCCCGGAGAGCTTATAGTCAGAGGGCCGAATGTAATGAAAGGATATTTCAATAAAGATGACGAGACAAAACAGGTTTTAAGGGACGGCTGGCTCCATACCGGTGATATGGCAAAGATAGACGGAGACGGATATATTTATATTGTCGACAGAAAAAAGGATATTATCATTGTGGACGGTATGAACATCTATCCGGGCGAGGTAGAGAACTCTGTCTTAAAACACCCCGCGGTTGAGGAGTGCGCGATGGTCGGCATGCCCCATGGCAAGGGCGCTGAGCTCGCGCAGCTTTTTTTAAAGAAGAAAGAAGGCGCTGTGCTTGAGGAGAAAGAGCTAAGGGACTACCTTAAAAAACGGATCGCTCAGTTTAAGATACCCCGAAGGTTTGTTTTTATCGACGAGTTCCCAAAAACAGCTACAGGGAAAATAAAGAAGTATGAACTGAAAAAATGCGGGAGATGACGGTGTGATCAATTTATATTATAAGCCTTGTTAATCACTGTATAAATATGATCAGCGCGTTAAAAGTTGTAAAAATAAACCGTACTTCTTATAATATTAAGAAAGACGTAAACATCTCAAGATTCAATTCACGCTGTAGCAGGGATAATGATTAAAAAGTTGATATTGTATCAGAGCGCTGTTCTCTTTCTTGTGTCTATCCTTATCTCCGGATGCGCCGGGAAATCCGCGAAAGACGTTGAGCTTTACTGGCCTCTGCCTCCTGACGAGCCGCGTATAAAGTGGGTCGGCTGGATAAGGGGAGAGCAGGACGTAAGGGAAGAAACAGCCGGCGAGAAGTTCCTCAAGGCCGTTCTTGGCGAGGAATCCAGATTCACCAGGCTGAAAAAACCATACGGGGTCCATGCGCGTGACGGCAGGATATATGTATCTGACACACTGGCCGGCAAGGTCGCCGTATTTGACCTGGCTAAGAAGAAGTTTTTTTATCTTGGGACGTCAGGGGCAGGAGTCTTGAGCAAGCCTATCGGTATTGCGACTGACGCGGCCGGCTATATTTATGTTACTGACACCAACCAGGACAGGGCCATTGTATATGAACATAACGGCACGTTCTCTCACGCGCTTGGAGAAAAAGACCAGTTCGAGCAGCCCGGCGGCATTGCTGTTAATGATACTCTTAACAGGATATATGTGGTTGACATTAAACGACACCACGTGCAGGTGTTCAACAGGCAGGGGCAGTATCTGTTTCAGTTCGGCAAAAGAGGCCCTGAGGACGGAGAGTTCAATTTCCCGATAAATATATTTATTGATAATGAGGGCAAGGTCTATGTGTCTGACAGCATGAACTTCAGGGTCCAGATGTTTGACGCGGACGGCAACTTTCTCAGCAAGTTCGGCAGTCTTGGAGACGCGCCGAGCCAGTTCGCCAGGCCCAAAGGGGTCGCGGTTGATTCAGAAGGACATATATATGTTGTAGACGCGGCATTTAATAATGTCCAGATATTTGACAGTGAGGGTCAACTTCTGTTATTCTTCGGTGAAATGGGAACCGGTCCGGGCGGGTTCTGGCTGCCTGCCGGAATGTTCATAGATGAAAATGATAAAATATACGTGGCTGACCAGTATAACAGAAGGATTAATATATTCCAGTATATGGGGGAAAAGTACAGGAAAAGCCTTGAACAGGCAGAAGAGGCAGAACAGTAAGCGTTGTGTCAAATAACCCTGAATTGTGCGTTATTGCACAGGGGGTAAGGCAGCCGCTCAAGAGCTGAACAATGATGCAGGGAGCAAGAAAAAGAGCTATCGGTTTGATTTTAAAGGATAATTTAACTATATCTTAATAAAAATCCATGGTGGCATTTAATTTGCTATCTAAATATATAGGATTGTAAACAAATAAAAAAAATTCAAAATGAAGGGAGGTGAAAACATGAAAAAGACACTGACAATGGGGGTAATAATCCTGCTGGCGATTGGAGCTTCTCTGATCGTTTACGCGTCAAACGTTGCGAACTCAAAGCATAACATGCAAACTCATATGACAGGTCAAGCGAATACAGAGATCTGCGTATTCTGTCATACTCCTCACGGCGCCAGTCCTGCTATACCTCTGTGGAACCACGATCCGTCACAGGCAAGTTCTTTTGCTGTGTACAACACGTCAGCGACCCTTGACGGAAGCGTAGGCCAGCCTGCTGATATTTCTCTGGCTTGTCTTGGTTGTCATGACGGTACAACGGCAATTGATGCTATTGGAAATACGCCCTCGAACTGGTCTACAACTGGCGTTACTTATCCAAGCGCGAACATTGACGCAGGGGGTAAGTTAATAGGCGGTTTTGCCCTGCTCGGTACTGACCTTAGCAATGACCACCCGATAAGCATAACTTACCGGGATGATCTGGACACAGACCTGCAGACCAACACAGGCGCTACGGTTGTGCAGTACGGCAATACACTGCAGCTTTATGGTGCAGCTGATCCGTATACTGTAGAGTGCGCGAGCTGTCATAATGTTCACGACAACACGCTTCAGCCATTCCTTAGGATTTCCAACGCTGGCAGTATGCTTTGCAGAACATGCCATAACAAGTAATTTGCTGATTAATTAATGAGCAGAGGGGTTCCCGGTTTGCCGGGAACCCCTCTTTTTTGCCCCGTTTAGATTCTTATGAATCTGGACAACGGGGTAGGCCGTCGGTTGTGTGTAGTGCGCAGCCTGTCGCTGCAATTCACCATTCACTATTCACGTTTCACGGTACAGCAGTTTGAACTTATCTTTTTTTTCGGCTATCATAAAAAACAATGAAGGCATTGATCCTTAGCGGCGGCAAAGGCACGCGCCTCAGGCCCCTCACGTATTCAGGCGCGAAACAGCTGGTGCCTGTGGCCAACAAGCCGGTCCTTTTTTACTGCATCGATAATATCGCCGGGGCAGGCATAAAAGAGGTCGGTATTATAATATCACCTGAAACAGGTCAGGAGATAAAGGACGCCGTTGGAGACGGAAGCCGCTGGGGTGTTCAGGTGGAGCATATTATTCAGGAAACACCCGGAGGGCTTGCGCACGCCATAAAGACCGCCAGGACATTTCTTGCTGATTCACCCTTTGTAATGTATCTCGGAGATAACCTGATCGGCGATGATATCAACCGTTTTATTGATGAATTCAATAATAAAAGGCCTGACGCGCTTATACTGCTTAAAGAGGTTGATGACCCCAGGCAGTTCGGTGTTGCCGAGGTTTCAAAGGACGGCAAGGTCGTCCGCCTGGTCGAAAAGCCTGAGGTTCCTCCTTCAAACCTGGCGCTTGTCGGCATCTATATCTTTTCAGCAAAGATACACCGGGCTATTGACAGGATAAAGCCCTCTAAAAGAGGAGAGCTTGAGATAACCGACGCCGTCCAGCGGCTTATTGAGACCGGCGGAAGGGTGGAGAGTTTTATTATTGATTCGTGGTGGCTTGATACAGGGAAGAAAGATGACATTCTTTCAGCCAATGCCGTTGTGCTTGATGAGTGGCTCAAAGGGGATATCAAAGGAAAAGTGGACAAACAGAGCAGGGTGCTTGGACGCGTGTCCATTGGAAAAGGAAGTGTGATAAAGGCCAGCACTGTACGCGGCCCTGTTGTAATAGGTGAAAATACCCTGATAGAGGATTCTTTTATAGGGCCGCACTCAAGTATCGGAGATAATGTAAAGATAGCAAGGTCCTCGGTCGAGCATTCCGTGATAATGAGTGAGAGCGAATTAACGGATATCGAAAGGATGGATGAATGCCTTATAGGCCGCAGGGTAAGGGTTTCAAAAAACAGCCGGCATAAGGCGCTTAAGCTTATGCTGGGGGATGACTCAGTAGTGGAAGTTTAGAGGCTGAGAATGGAGCCCCATTAAATTCTAACGAATCTGGACAACGGGGTGAAAATCGAGAAAAGAGAAACGATTAACAAGGAACATGAATCGTGGAAGGAAAAGAATGAAATGAAAGAGAAAAAGGACTCAACATTTAGGGCGCATAAAAAGTTGGATGTATGGAAAGAAGCAATCGTATTAGCAGCTGACATTTATAAGGTTACTGATGACTTTCCAAAGTCAGAACTGTACGGCATTACCAGTCAAATGCGACGTGCTGCTGTGTCTGTAGGCAGTAATATTGCTGAAGGTGCTGCCCGCTCAGGCAAGAAAGAGTTCACGCAATTTCTTAACGTAGCTGGCGGTTCTTTAAGTGAATTAGATACCCAATTGGAAATCTCTTTTAAACTGGGGTATGTGAGTAATGATAAGAGAAAAACACTGGACACTAAAATAGGGAATGTCGCTCAAATGTTAGCAGGTCTTATTAAATGGGCGAAGAAAAGCCGGGAATAGTGAATCGTGAAACGAGAATGGAAAAGGATAACTAAAGACTGTGAATAGAAGGTTGTTACAATTCACTATTCTCGATTCACTATTCACGAAGTTATTATGAAAGGTTTTGAGATAAAAGAACTTCAGGTCCACGAGGACCAGAGGGGCTGGCTCGCAGAGCTCATGCGGGTCGACGAAACGTCATTAAAGCCGCTCATGGCCTATGTGTCCATGACAAGGCCTGACGTCGGCCGGGGACCGCATGAGCACAGGTCGCAGACGGATTACATGTGTTTTCTGGGCAGGTTCAGGCTTTACCTGTGGGACAACAGAAAGGACTCCGCGACTTTCCGGGAGCACAGGACAGTTGAGACTTCAGGCGTCCCGACCGTTGCTGTCATACCGCCGGGCATTGTGCACGCGTATAAAAATATCGATCCGGCTAACGGGTTTGTCATAAACCTGCCGGACAGGCTTTACAGGGGCCAGGGGAAAAAAGAAGAGGTGGATGAGATACGTCATGAGAACGATCCTGATTCGCCGTTTAAGATCGTGAATTGAGAATAGTGAATGGAGAATGGTAACGAAGGACAACAGATAATTAACAATTAACCACTGAGGTCACTGAAATCTAAACTACCGTGAATTGAGAATAGTGAATGGAGAATTGCAAAAAATAATTTAAAAAATATGAATAGAGCTTGGTGCAACAAACAATGAGCTATGATTTCCATTTATGGAATTGCTTACGATTAACGAATAACTATTAACGTATAACGGTTATTTTATCTATGAACTATCAGCTATGAGCTATCAGCTATGAAATTATTAGTCACAGGCGGAGCCGGGTTCATAGGCTCCAATTTTATAAGGCATATGCTGTCAGCATATCCTGACTACAGAATAATCAATCTTGACAAACTCACATACGCCGGTAATCTCGAAAACCTGCAGGATATAGATAAATTTCCAAATTATACTTTTGTCAAAGGGGATATTGGCGACAGTCACATCTTTGACAAAATGGAAATTGACGCGATCGTGAACTTTGCCGCGGAAAGCCATGTTGACCGGAGCATTCTCGATGCGACACCTTTCCTGAAGACAAATGTAATAGGCACCTATAATCTCCTTGAAACTGCGAGGCAAAAAGCGTGCATTTTCCTGCATGTATCAACTGATGAGGTGTACGGCTCTATTGACAGGGGGTTTTTCAATGAAGACTCCCGGCTTTTGCCGAACAGCCCGTATGCCGCAAGCAAGGCCGCGTCCGACATGCTTGTCAGGTCTTATGTGGAGACCCACGATGTTATGGCGATAATAACCAGATGTTCGAACAACTACGGACCTTATCAGTTTCCTGAAAAGCTTTTCCCCCTGGTTATTCTGAATGCCCTTAACAGAAAACCGATCCCTGTATATGGCGACGGAATGAACGTAAGGGACTGGATACATGTTAATGACCACTGCAGGGCGCTTGACGCGGTGCTTCATAAAGGCAGGGCAGGGGATGTTTATAACATCGGCGCCAGGTGCGAAAGAACGAACATCGAAGCGGTCAGGCTCCTGCTGAAAAAGACCTCTGAACAGCTTGGCATTGACGAGCAGGAACTGACAGGACTGATAACATTTGTCAAAGACAGGCCCGGACACGATAAAAGATATGCCATAGACCCTTCCATGATCGAGGGAAATTTAAAGTGGCTGCCTGAGAAGGATTTTGACAAAGGAGTATCCGAAACTGTCCAGTGGTATCTTTCAAATGAGAAGTGGTGGCAAAGGATCGTTTCCGGAGAATACGCGGAGTATTACAGAACCCAGTATGGAGAATCTATTTAGCCGCCGACTCACACAGACCTAAAAATATGTTATCACGGATGAAAGCAGATAACGGATTTTTATATGAAGATTTATCGAAGAGAATTATCGGCTGTTTTTATAAGGTTCATGATCAATTAATAAATTATCTAAAGGCGACAGGCATAAAAGTTGGCTTATTGGTAAATTTTGGTGAAAGAATGGAATTTAAGCGCAGAGTTTTTTAGTCAGTGAAAGTCTGTGGCTAATTACCAGCATGAAGAGAGGCTGAAGTCTTGAAAATTGCTGTAACAGGTTCATCAGGCATGCTGGGGACCGCGATCAAGCAGGTATTTACAGACAAAGAGCTGATAGCTCTTACCCGCAATGACTTTGATATCACCGATCCTGACAGCACTCGAACCGCGATCAGAGATATCAAGCCTGACTTTCTTATCCACGCGGCCGCGTTCACAGATGTGGACGGATGCGAAGCTGACCCTGAAAAGGCTTATCTGGTCAACAGCGTAGGCGCCAGGAACGTAGTAATAGCATGCGAACCGATCAATTGTCCTGTTCTTTATATCAGCACTGACTACGTGTTTGACGGCAGGGAAAAGACCCCGTATAGCGAAGGGGAGCATCCTGACCCTGTTAATAAGTACGGACTCTCAAAGCTTATTGGTGAGTACTTTGTTTCAATGCTAAGCAGCAGGTTTTACATTGTGCGTACCTCATGGCTTTATGGTAAAGGCGGAAAAAATTTCGTAGACTCAATATTACAGGGTCTTTCAGGCAATAAAGAGATCGATGTCGTAAATGACCAGACAGGCAGTCCTACCTATACTCAGGACCTTGCATCCAGGCTGAAAGAACTTCCAGGAAAAGGCTTTGGCGTTTATCACATAACTAATAGTTCTTACTGCACCCGGTATGAGCTTGCCCTTGAGATCGTTAGGATAAAGGGCATTAAAGCGCGGGTTAATCCGGTAACATCCGGGAAACTGGCCAGGCCCGCTAAAAGACCAGGATTTTCAGCCCTTGCAAGTACAAGGCTTCAGCATGAAGGCATATCTGAGCCAAGGCACTGGAAAGAGGCTTTAAAAGAATATCTGACCGGTCCCAATATATGATGAATTTGCAATCAGTTATTTCAGTGATCTTAAGTCCTTTATGCGGTATTGTCCGCTTTAGAGATTGAAATATATAATATAAAGTATAAATCTAAAGAGAGAGTGATATGAGCGCTAAAAAAAATCATGTAGTTTGGCACGATAAATATGTACAGAGGTCTGACAGAAATCGCTTCAACAGGCATAAAAGCTGTGTTATATGGTTTACCGGTCTTTCCGCGGCTGGCAAATCAACGATCGCTCATAATGTTGAACAGGCACTTTTTAAGCGCGGGGTGCAGATATACACCCTTGACGGTGATAATGTCAGGCACGGCCTTAATGTCAACCTCGGCTTTAGTCCTGAAGACAGAAAAGAAAACCTTCGCAATAAAAAAGCCAGGGCTGGGATCATCAAGAACTATACCGGAGTTTCGGATCCTTACGAAGAGCCTGAAAATCCGGAGCTTGTTATTGACACAGAAAAAAATGATGTTGAAAGTTCAACCAGGCTGGTGCTGGAGCTTCTTGATAAGAAGAAATTTCTCTATCCTGCTGATAAATAAGTCTGAAAATTGGCAGGCCGTCATAATTCAGAAATTCCTCTGCTTCTTTCAGATATCTTTCTACGATATTCAATCCTTTTGAGCGCAAGTACTGTATATTCTTCCAGTTTATGTTCATGTATTCGTGAAGGTCAATTGTTGCCAGGACAATTTCATTCAGCGTGGCATTAAGTATTTTCCTCAGGTCTTTGTCGTAAGTGACCCCTTAAGGCGATGATCGCGTACTCAGGGAATCATTGTCATTGATAACCGGCTGATTGACTTTTTTTCATTTAAATATATATTAGGTGCTGGGGTTTCAGACTAAAAAAGGGGACGGTTCTATTTTCTTGACATTCAATGATCGCATTGATATCTTTGATTTATGCCAAGAACAGCAAGAATAGCTCCCAGGGAATGTATTTATCACATTCTTTGCAGAGGCAATAATAAGCAGGCAATATTTGGAGATGATGGCGACAGGCAGAGATATCTGGAAATTACAGGGAAATACAAAAAATCCCTTGAATTCTATCTCTATCATTATGCGCTAATGCCAAACCATATTCACCTTGTTCTTGAAGTTACTCAAGAAGGCGGAGAGCTCTCAGAGATCATGAAAGGGATTAACCTGTCTTATGCTTTGCACTATAAGAGAAGATATGAACATACCGGGCATTTCTGGCAGGACAGATACAAAAGCATACTGATCTCAAAGGACGATTATTTGTTAGCTTGTGGGAGCTACGTGGAGTTGAATCCAATAAGGGCAGGGCTGGTTGAAAAACCCGGGGATTACAGGTGGAGCAGTTATAAAGTGTACGCCTATGGATACAGAAACGAAATAGTTGACCAACATCCGATATATGAAGATTTTGGAAACACGACAGAAGAAAGGCAGGAAAAATACCGGGAATTCATAGCTGGGATGTTAGAAGATGAAGATATGATGAAGGGGAAGATGGATAGGCGGGTTGTATATGGTTCAGAGGCATTTTCAGGCAAAATAGAGAATGAATATAAAGTTAAGCCGATAATTAGACGCCTTGGGAGACCCAAAAAGGCCAATAAAGATAAAAAATAGAACCGTCCCCTTTTTGGTTGGCGGATGTCTCTGCGGCGGGGAGTCTTCATTTGATTTTTTTTATATTCTGATTAATAATATGATCAAGAAGGAGGTGTTGATGTCAAAAGCTGTTTTAAAGAAAGGCGCAAAAAATTACAGTGGCAAGTATGTTGCTATCCGCTCTTTTAAGAACACAGAAGTATTAAGTTCCGGCTCTGATCCTTCAAAGGTCCTAAGCATTGCGAAAGGAAAAGGAGCAAAAGATCCTGTTATTTTTTATGTTCCTAAAAAAGGAGCGGTGCATATTTATTAAATGCCCATTCGAAACTTTCCTTTTCTGACGTTAACTCCGGACAATTTTCCGCGTCCCTGGCTTCAGGTGACAATAACTAATCCTCATACAGGCAAAAAATTATCGTCATTCGGATTAATTGATACGGGTGCGGATGAATGTACTGTTCCCGCATTTATGGCCTGGGAACTGGGGCATAATTTAGCCAGAGGTGTTAAGAAGGAAATTGGCACTGCAGGAGGAAAAGCGATAGCTTATACACATACAACTTCGATTAAAATTCGTGATGCCCGGCAAAAGGGGAATGATGTTGTTTATATTATTCCTGATACCCCGATTGATTTTGCAGAGGGCCTGGATTGTGTATTATTAGGCGTAAATTTATTTTTAGACAATTTCATTCTTACTGTGGATTACCCTAAGCAGGTTTTTTCCCTTCATAAACCGTAATCTTTTCTCATTCAATAGCTGAAAATTTCTCTTGACAAGATCGACGAAACGTGCTATGTTCAAATTATGAACGTTCGAAAGCTGAACGGGGAAAAGGCTGAAAATCTGGGTGGTTACAAGTCTCTACTGCTTCTTGATGAGATATCTAAAGGCCAGGATCTTTCACAGAGAGACCTCAGTAAAAAATTAAATCTTGCCCTTGGCCTTGTCAATTCTTACATAAAGAACCTTATCTCAAAAGGCTATGTCACAATAAAGAACATCCCATCCAAAAGATACGCCTATTACCTCACTCCTAAAGGTTTTGCTGAAAAGAGCAGACTTACCTACCATCTTCTTCATGACTACAACAGGATATTCCGCGAAGCAAGAAGGAATTTCAAGCAGTTGTTCACAAAGCTTCATAAGGACGGCGTAGCGAGCGTTGTGTTCGCGGGCGCTGATGAAGTGGCTGAGATCGCGTATCTTTCCCTTCAGGAAGTGGATATAGAGCTTAAAGGTGTTGTTGATAACGCGAGACAGGGTAAGGACTTCTTCAGGACAGAGGTTAGGCCTGTTAATGAGATCACCAGCCTTAAATACGACAGCATAATCATAACTACATACCTGATGAGAGACCTCGTGTATAAGGAGTTATTGTCGAACGGGGTCCCGGGTGTAAAAATTCAGACGATTTATGAGGTGTCAGGTGTTGAGTAAAGAGATGAAAACAGAAAATGTAACTGTTTACAGTCCTGACAGGATCTTGAAAATAGGACTGGTCGCAGTGTGGAAAGAACTGTTTCTCAGCCTGTTAAAGAGCAGAGAGCTTATATGGAGGCTTTTCCTCCGGGATTTCAGCGCCAAATACAGGCAGTCCCTCTTAGGGGTTTTATGGGCGGTCCTTAATCCTTTGATCACTGTAGGGATCTTTGTTTTTCTAAATAAGTCCGGAGTGTTCAATATCGGTTCTATAGATGTTCCTTATCCGGCGTTCGCGCTTGTCGGGCTTACAGTATGGGCGCTGTTTGCCACCGGTCTTACAGTCAGCAGTAACAGTATTGTCGCAGCCGGCGCCATGGTAACCAAGATAAATTTCCCGAAATCAAGCCTTGTTATAGCGTCAATGGGGCAGGCAGTTGTTGAATTCATGGTACGTCTATGTCTTACGATCATAGTCTTTGTGATATACGGTATTGTTCCGGCATGGACAGCAGTCTTGCTTCCGTTAGCCGCTATTCCTGTGTTCCTGCTGACATTAGGAATGGGATTCTTCCTCGCGCTTCTGACCGGTATTTTCAGGGATACTGTCCATGTTGTTGTTCTTTTCACGACCTTTCTTCTGTTCCTTGTGCCTGTTCTTTATCCAATACCCGACTCAGGACTGTTTGCCGCGGTTAATGCTTTTAATCCGTTAAGCCATCTCATAGTGGGTTTCAGAGACCTGGTATTTCTTGGAAAACTCTCAAGCCCGGCAGGTTATTTTGGTTCCTGCTTGTTCTCATTGGTCGTGTTTTTATTCTTCTGGAGATTTTTCCAGATAGTCGAGCCGAAGATAGCGGAGAGAGTTTAGAGACCGAGAATGGAGAATCGAGAATAGAGAATAGTAAAAGATAACTAAAGGCCGAGAATCGTGAATGGTGAAATGGTTAAGTGGTTAAGTGGTTAAATGGTTGAGTGGACGAATAGTCAAGAAGTCGATTGGTTGAGTTGTTGAGTAGTTCCAACTGAATTACTTAACGCCTAAACTACTTAACAACCGAACAGTTTAACGCATTAAGGGAGGAAGAATGAGTGACACAAAATCTACATTTGAGGATTTGGAAATTTGGCAGTTGGCCAGGAAATTGAGAAGGGAGATATCGACTCTTGTTAAGACCTTTCCGTCCGAAGAAAAATACAGGCTAAGCGATCAAATGATACGAGCATCGAGATCTGTAACTGCTAATATCGCGGAAGGATATGGACGGTATCATTTTCAGGAGAACATTCAGTTCTGCCGCCAGTCCAGAGGGAGCCTTTACGAAACAATTGACCATCTAACCGTAGCTCTTGATGAAGGCTACATTGAAAATATTGCATTTGATGATTTCAAAGAGAAAGTTTTTGTAATAATCAGGAAGCTTAACGGGTATATAAAGTATCTGGAGTCAAGAAAATTGAATGTCTAACTGGGGGGATAATTGAATTGGTTGAGTGGCCGAATGGACAAATAGTCAAGTAGTTAAATGGTAGAGTGGTTAAGTTGGAACTACTGAACGACTCAACAACTTAACGACTCAACAACTTAACATTTTCCCATGGAAAATACAGTTATAAAAGCTGAGAATGTATCAAAAAAATACTGCCGAAGCCTGAAGCATGTAATGCTCTATGGTGTGCATGATATTGCAAGAAACACCTTAGGGTTGAGCTCGCAGTCGGAACGGCTCCGCGACGGTGAGTTCTGGGCAGTGGATGATGTCTCATTTGAAGTAAAAAGAGGAGAGACGCTCGGTATTATAGGCCCTAACGGCTCAGGCAAAAGCACAATGCTCAAATTGATCAACGGCATTTTTATGCCGGATAAGGGGCGAATAGAAATCAAGGGCAGGGTTGGCGCCTTGATCGAGGTCGGCGCAGGATTTCACCCCATGCTTAACGGAAGGGAAAATATTTATGTCAACGGCGCTATTCTTGGTATGAGCAAGAAGGAAATTGACAAGAAATTTGATGAGATAGTTGACTTTGCCGACATCGGTGAATTTATAGACGCGCCTGTTAAGCATTACTCAAGCGGTATGGTTGTGAGGCTCGGCTTTGCGATTGCAGTGCATTGTGAACCAGATATTCTATTAGTGGATGAAGTGCTGGCTGTTGGGGACGTGGGTTTTCAAAATAAATGCTTTAACAAAGTAGGTGAACTCAGAAAAAAAGGTGTTACGACTATATTAGTCTCGCATAATATGCATATAATTTCAGCTTTTACAATAAATGCGCTTGTTCTTAATAACAGCAGAGCTACCTATTTTGATTCTGTTGTTGACGCTATTAAAGAATACACCAATATATTTATTGACAAGCAAGATTCGGATATAGAAAAGGTCTGTAACGGCACTGATGGAATTAAATTTTTTGATGTTGCAATAGATAGAAGAATATTCAAGCCCGGGGAGTCGTTTGTTTTTTCTGCCAAATATGAGGCATCTGTAGATTACAGTGACACAGAAATTGATGTGGGAATTTATTGTGGTGGTGATTCATCCTTATATTTTCAGGCGAACAATAAGGCATATAACCAAAGAATAGACATAAAAAAAGGGATCCATAGTTTGAAAATAACAATTAAAGACATAAGAATAAACAATGCTGTCGCAAAGATTGGCATTGCTATATGGGCAAAAGACAGAACCAATCTTTTGTTCTGGTGGCGAATTCCAGTCGAGTTTAAAGGGGTTGACCATTCGACGGGGAGAAATTTTTTAAATTTGTTGTATGAAATAGGTGACTGAATTTTTCATAGACAAACGTGATCTTATGAAAAAGGTAATAGAGACTTTCAAATTAGAATACATGAGGAGAAAATATTTGAACGGAAATCCACGAGTTCACGATATTCTAAAATACAACAAATATAATCTTCCGGAAGATTGGTTGTTAGATGAGAATATTAGCGGACTTCCTGGAACCCCTGAGTTTATAGACGCACCTGTTAAGCATTACTCTATCGGTATGGTTGCAAGGTTTGGGTTTGCAATTGCAGCTCATTGTGGATGAGGTGCTGGCGGTAGGAGACGCAGGATTTCAAAACAAAGGTTTTAATGAGGAGTAAACTAGTGTTTTTTTTTAAGAAAAGTAAATGTAAAGATTTATATAGTCGTGAAACCCAGATTCACGTTGGGAGAAATACCTTTATCAATCCTAATGTGATTATAGATTCACCAAGTTTAATTAAAATTGGTTCGAATACTATTATTAGAGCGGGTGTTGTGCTGCGGCCTGAGAGCGGCGAACTTGTGATTGGCAATAACTGTGTTATAAATCACTATTCTGTTTTGCATGGAAAGGGCGGTATATATATTGGCGACTGGACAGTAATAGGTCCTCATTGTGGATTTTATGCTCAAAATCATACCTTTGAAAGCTTCGATATGCCAATTACAAAGCAAGAAAACATTGGAAAAGGTATCTATTTAATGGGAGACAACTGGATCGGTGCGCATGCAGTCATTCTTGACGATGTAACAATTGGAAAAGGGAGTATAATTGGTGCAAATTCGACTCTAACACGGTCGATGCCAATGGCTTCAATCGCAGCGGGATCACCTGCGACTATAAAAAGAAAAAGATATTCCGGACCTTGGGATTTCAATAAAGCGGAAAGCGCTTCATCAGAGGGAATGCCCGTTAATATTCAAGATCATGTTAAAAAAAGAGGAGAGCTAATTAAAGAGTTAATTGATCCAAATGATATTGTTTTGGACATAGGTTGTGGTGAGGGAATTGTGACCTCAATTCTATGGTCGCGATGTTCAAATACAAGAGGGTGCGATTATTCATCAGAATCAATTGAAAGAGCAAGAAAGAGAAATCCTACTATTGAGTTTGTTGCCTCAAATTCTACAAATCTAAAATTTACTAATAGTACATTTACTAAAGTGGTGTTGTCTGATGTCGCCGAGCATTTATTGAAAACTCAACTTATCAAAACGTTACAAGAAATAAATCGTGTGCTAACAAAAGAAGGTACATTAATTTTAACAACACCACTTACAGGTAATGGTGTCAATACCACGACTTATGCGCATATTTACGAGTACTCTAAACGTGAAATAAAAGCTATATTGTCAAAATTGTTTTCAAACGTTAGGTTGATTGACGAGGATTTTGGAGTTTTTGTCGCAAAAAAAATGGCTACATGAATATTCTTCTAATAACTTCAGCCGAACCTAAAATATCCCCATTTTATACTTCTGAAAAAAGGCCTCCTCTAGGTTTAGGTTTTGTTATGGCTGTATTGAAAAAAGCGGGACATAGGGTTTTTTTCCGGGACAATTACCTTAAACCGTCTGATGTGTTAGACAGTGATTTCTTAACCAGAAATAAAATTGATTTTGTGGGTATATATTCGAATACCATCTGTTACCAGAGCACCCTGGAGTATTTTCGTAAATTACAGAAAATGCGAATTGAAAAAAAATGGAACGGCAAGATCATTGTTGGAGGGCCCCATACTTCAGTCGGCATGGACACAATACCAGACTATGTTGATCATATTGTAATAGGTGAAGGAGAGGAAACTATCCTGGATATCATCAATGGCACTGTGCAGGATAGGATTATCCATGGCAGGAAAGTGCAGGATATGGATAAATTACCAATGCCTGCTTGGGAGGAATTTATAAACTTGCCCTATGACTGGAGCGCTCCATGGGGCACGTTTTATCCAACCTATACAATGAATACCAGCCGCGGCTGTCCCTTTAACTGCACTTTTTGTTCTGTGAAGGCTATATGGGGCAAAACGTATCGGTTTATGTCTGCTGATCGTGTAGTTGCGGATATTCAGTACATGCAGAATAAATACAATGCAAAGTGTATTTATTTCAGGGAAGACCACTTTACGCTGAACAAGAAACGAACAGTTGAATTTTGCGAGCTGCTGCTAAAGAAGAACATACAAATCGACTGGATGTGTGAAACACGTGTGGATCAACTGGATGATTTTGAGTACCAAAATTTAATGTCCAGGGCTGGATGCAGGGCCTTTTATATTGGGGTGGAAAGTGGAAGTCAGCGGATGCTCGATTTCTTTAAAAAGGGAGAAAAGATAGAGCAGTTCATAAGAGCCTTTGATATCGCTCACAAAGTGGGAATTAAAACATATGCCAGTTTTGTTGTAGGCGCACCAACTGAAACAAGAGAAGAATTAGACAGAACTTATCAGTTAATTGAGCGTATCAAGCCTGATTATAGCGGGATGAACATTTATACGGGTCTTCCCGGAAGCGAATTGTATGATTTCACGAAAATGAATAACCTGTATGAATTTGAAGACAGTAACCATGTTTTGTATCTGAAAGGTCACAATAAACGAGTAGATAAATACTATAACGGAGATCCATTTCGCAAGATCCCGGGAAGTGTTTCGAAATGTTCATTAATGATGTGGAACATCAAAAAGAATTTTTTTGGCGTGCTTTCACGAATTAAAAGGGGCTAATACTTGAATGAAAAGTCCTAAAGTAACAGTTCTTATGTCGGTCTATAATGATGAGAGATATCTCAGTGAGTCTGTAGACAGCATTTTGAATCAGACATATAAGGACTTCGAATTTCTAATTATCAATGATGGTTCTACAGACAGGTCCAGAGAAATCCTCGAATCATACAGTGACCCCCGCATAAGGCTTGTTAGGAACGATGGGAATATTGGTCTTACACGCTCTTTGAATAAAGGACTGGCATTAGCTATGGGCGAATATATTGCAAGAATGGATGCAGACGATATATCCCTGCCTGAAAGATTGGAAAAACAGGTTGGTTTTTTGGATGCTGATTCTTCAGTGGGGGTGCTGGGCATCAACAGTCTGCTAATTGATGAGGATGGTAATGTTTTGGAAAAATTACAAAGACCGGTAACACATGACTCAATTATGGCGGAAATGCTTACGGAAAATAGATTTGTTCACAGCTCGGTCATGCTTCGAAAAAAACTACTTAAAATGTCTGGATACTATGATGAAAAGCTCGACATGGCACAGGACTATGAGCTATTTCTCAGACTTTCACTTAT
>BDTR01000056.1 GCA_002897775.1 bacterium BMS3Bbin08
TCTGCTGTACTTATAATTTCCGGATAATTTTTTTGTCTGCTGGTTATGACAGCTTATACACGTACTTAAAACAAACGATGTATAGTAAACATCCGTAACATGAGAGCCGTGGCAGGTTGCGCAATTCGGCCCTTTTCCGGCTTCTTTTAGCGTTTTATAATGATTACTCTTAATAAAATTATTATACACGTCCTCGTGGCACTTCCCGCAGGTTTTCGGGCAGTTTTTTATCCTGTACACGGAACTTTTCGTCTTTGTGGCAAGCCACACAGGTATCAACTGAAAATGCGTTAGTATTGATAATAAGAACAAAAAATAATGCAGAAGAAGTTATTACAAAAAATTTTAATAAAATATTCTTAAAATATTTCATATCCCTTCTCCAAAAAGGATTGAATTTGTGGGAAATAGTGATACTCATCCTTAGTTATTCTTTTTTTTCCACTTATGCGTTTCTCTAAAAATGGCTCTTAATTCAGATAATAATTCTTTGGAGTCCCTATCTGTGTTTGTAAAATCAAATTGATGCCAGGATTCTGAAATATTTTGATACAGTGCATTAACTTTATTTAATCTCGTTGGCTTATTTATTTCATCAAAATGGCGAGATGTCCATTTAAGCAATCCTCTGCATACATTTAGCCGGTGTAGAATATTCTCTGCAACACCATATACTTCCGGATGATTTTTGGTTTGTAAGTTATGACAGCTTTTGCATGTACTTAAAACTATCGAAGTATGGTAAACATTCGTAAGAGGATTACCATGACAGGTTATACAGACAGGACCCTTTCCGGCTTTCTTAAGGGCTTTGTAATGTTTGCTCTCAATAAAATATTTATATACTTCTTTATGGCATTTGCCGCAGGTTTCAGAGATATTCTTATAAAATACCATGCTCGATTCATTATAAGAAGAGAGATTTTTCGCGTGGGCTTCTTCCTTTTTTTCTTTGCTTGGATCACCGCCATGGCAATCTTGGCATGAGATCCCTGCTTCATCATGGTCAGAGCCTTTCCAATTCTGGTAATAATCAAAGAGTCCTTTGTTCTGTACGCGGAACTTTTCGTCTTTATGGCAATCTACACAGGTATCAACTGAAAATGCGTTAGTTTTGATAATAAGTACAAAAAATAAGGAAAAAGTTATGACAAATAAACTAAAAAATATACTTTTTAAATTCTTCATCTCTCCTCCTTTAAAAGGGTTTAACTTCGCGGAAAATAGCTGCTGATATTAAATCATAAAAAAGCTTAACATGTCTATTAAAAAATATTAATGAATTTATAAAGTCATCTGATATAATTTTTCTTTCTGGTAATGGTAATAAATAGGTCATGACAAATATTTTGCCAAATTTTCAAGTTCCTCTCGCAGGTTTTATTCTCAAAAGCGACTTTAACCCTCTTTTACATTACATGTTTATGCGTATCATTTTAGTTCTTCCTTTTGCATCTTATCACAATATGTGAGGCAGTTAATTAGCGTTCAAACATGTATGGAAAAAAAATATTTCATATTCTGTTTCCAGCCTTTTAACATCCAATTCTTTCAGATATCCGGCTTTTTTATCGTCATAGCCCAGTTTTTTAAAATCCAGTATACCTTTTGAAGAATGACATTCATTGCACGCCACGCTGAACTCTTTCTCTGTTATATCCCTGTGAAAATAATTTAATTCTTTCTCCTTCTCCTCCAAAGACATATTTTTTTCTCTTTGCCGGAAAATCAGTATTTAATATATATCGGGCTTATTTCAATCCCTTCAATTTCTCAAGAACTTCTTTTAATATGTCCTCCTCTTTATGCATCTTTATTTTCCATTCGTGCTTTACGCCTGAAGCAATCTCCGCCCTGAGATCAGGTATAAAGTTTTCAAGCACCATAACAAGCATATCCTTTTCCTGATTCGTAAGTTCCAAATTCATGTTCCATATCTCCTTTTTTAAACTATCGTATTTTAAACCAACGTACCGGCTGCTTTAATGTTTTTGTATAAGAATTCAATAGTTAGTTTACATAAACGTCATTGTAGTATGTGCCTGTTACAATCTCTTCCATTTTCCTTATCTCTAAATTTCCCGGCTTCGCTACTCATATCCTTTTCTTTTTTTTCCACCCCTGATTATTTTTTTAATCTTATTTGTTAATTCACTTAAATCTGACGATTTTACGATGTAAGCATCAGATTCAGACGCCCAGACCGCAAAATCATCATGGTAATCATATGCCGAGGATATAATAACAGGTGTTTGCGGCCGTTGTTCCTTCATTTTTTTTAAAAGGATTTTACCGTCAATATCTGGCATAAGTATGTCCAGAGTGACGATATCAGGGTCTTCTTTTTCAAATAACTCGAAAGCTTTATTCCCGGTGCCGGCAATAACAACTTCGTATCCTTCTTCCTCCAGTTCTTCTTTGTAAAGACGCTGGATATGTATGTCGTCATCAACAATAAGAATTTTCATTATACTATCTCCATGTTGACTAATAAAGTAATCAATTCATTCTTTTAAATACCCCGCTGGCTCTGCGGCGGGGAGACTTCATTACACCTCAACTACTGGATCTGAAAATAAAAAAGCCGGGCATACCAAAGATTCGTCCTTCGGCAGCTCGGCCATGCTTCGATAGACTCAGCACCCGCCGCTTTCCGTCCCCTTCTCGCGGAGGGTTTGGTTTTATCGGGCTGATATTCTTTTAATAAATATCACAGAATTATTCACTTGTCAATTTTGAAATATTAATACATACATAAATAAAATAATATAAAATATTAGGGAGCTATATAATTGCCAGGAAAGCACTCGGGAGTAAACAGTCAATTCTCTTGGGAATCGGCCTCTCTGTAAGGTTCAGCACGAGCATCGTGATAATCAAGATTCTTTATGAAAACAATTCCAATAAGAGGGGTTACGGGTTTTTATGAGTCCTTTTTTATTGAAAAATCTGCTGAAGATTTAAAAAGTTTAGCCAATAGAGTTAAACGAGGCTTAAATCTATTAATCTGAGGGTCATTACTGTTTCACTTACGTTATATTTTTTAGCCAGTTCAGTAACAAGGTCGGCGTCTTTCTCATCGAAAAGTTTCTGGAAGTCTCTGGTAACTGCCTCTTCAGGCATAATAATGTCCAAATCTTCTGCGGGGCTTTCATCTGCCATTTATTCCTCCTCAAGTCCAGCTAAAAGCGCGGAAGTCATTAACGCCTGGTCTCCCGCACTTTTTAATCATAATCCAGTTAGTTAAATAATGTCAATTCCCCGGCTGACTGCCTGTGAACGGCGATTTTTAGGGGATATTCACAAAATATTTATCTGAAAAAGTTCTATAAAGACGCGAATTCAGACGTATATCCGTTATTTGAGCTTTATGTGCGGGGACAGTCGAAAGGTTGATACATTCGACAGCATACAAATGCCGCTCAGTATTCCTTCGACTTACGTCGTAAGGTTGATTAAAATTTTAAAGAATGGCATAATTGCCTTTATCCCGAAAGCCTTTTGAAGGGGTAAACTGAAAAAGCAGGAATCCTTGATAATTCAGAATGAGCCGATGAGAAAACTTATTTCAGTCTTAATCCAATGTTCAATTATTGCTGTTTGCTGTTCGTCGCACGCTGCGGTTCTTCTTGACAGGGTTGTCGCAGTGGTAAATGACGACGTTATAACGTGGAGCGAGCTCAGAAAGAATATCGAACTCGACGCGGGCGAGCAGCTGAAAGGACTTGAAGGCGAAGCGCGCGAAAAAAAAATAAGCGAACTTGAAAAAGTTTTTCTTGAAGGCCTGATCGACCTGAAACTGCAGCTCCAGCAGGCGCGCATGAACGGGTTTGATGTAAGGGATTCAGAGCTGGATTCCGCTGTCGCGGACATTAAGAGAAAATATAATTTAACAGACAATGATCTGGCAAAAACCCTGGAAAAAGAGGGTCTTACCATGGAAGAGTACAGAACTCAGATGCAGGAACAGATCCTCCTGGCAAAGATAGTGAACTACGAAATAAGGGATAAGATACTGGTTAAGGATAAAGAGATTCAGGAATATTATTCAGCCAACGAAAAAGAATACGGCACGGAGAAAAAAGTGCGCATAAGGCAGCTGTTGTTTGCCGCTAACAGGGACGATGCCGGGCAGAAAACCGAAACCGAGGCTATGGCTGAAGAGGCTATAAAAAGGATAGACAAAGGGGAAGATTTTGCAAAAGTAACAGATATGTTCGTTGAAGAGAACAAGGCCTCCGGCGGCGACCTCGGGTATGTGAGTTTTGGAGGTTTATTAAAGGAGATCCAGGATGCGATAGCACCCCTGCAGGAGGGTGAGGTCAGCAGACCTTTCTGGAGTTCGGCCGGCCTTCATATAGTAAAACTGGAAGATACGGTGCCTGCCTTAGAGGCGGAAGGTGTCAGAAACAGGATTAAAGAGACCCTGTTTCAGAAGGCGTTCAGGTCCAAATACGAGGACTGGCTGAAAACGCTTAGAGAAAAGGCCTCAATAGAAATGAACTTATAAATAATCATAAATGAGAACTCAATTCTCAGTTTAAGGAGAGAAGTCATGTTAGAGGAAAATGTAAAAATGGGGCTTACATTTGATGACGTGCTTTTGCTTCCGGCGAAGTCCGATATTTTACCCCGGGACGTTAACATCGGCACCCGCCTGACAAAGAACATAAAAATAAATATTCCGGTAGTCAGCGCGGCCATGGATACGGTAACAGAGGCCAACCTTGCTATTGCCATTGCAAGGGAAGGAGGGATCGGCATCATTCACCGTGCCATACCTGCTGAGGCTCAGGCCGCTGAAGTGGATAAGGTGAAAAAATCTGAAAGCGGCATGATAGTCGACCCTATCACCCTCCAGCCCAATGAGAAACTTTCCAAGGCCCTTGGAATAATGGAGAAGTACAGGATCTCCGGGGTTCCTATTACAAAGGGTAAAAAGCTTGTTGGGATCCTGACAAACAGGGACCTGAGATTTGAAACAAACATGCAGAGAAGGATAAACGAAGTCATGACAACAAAGGGCCTTGTTACCGCTTCCGCGGGCACGACTTTATCGCAAGCTCAAAAGATGCTGCACGAGCACAGGATCGAGAAGCTTCCGATCGTTGACAGCAAGTTCAATCTCATCGGCCTGATCACGATAAAAGATATTGAGAAAAGGAGAAAATATCCAAATGCCTGCAAGGACAAACTGGGCAGGCTTAGAGTAGGCGCGGCGCTCGGGATTGGAGAGGACGCTATAATACGCGCTGAGGTACTGGCCGGAGCAGGCGTGGATGTGCTGGTTGTTGATACCGCGCACGGGCATTCATCAGCTGTTATCTCCACTGTCAAAAAACTGCGGAAAAAATTTCCAAAAATTGAGCTTATAGCAGGCAATGTGGCAACTGCGGCAGCAACAAAAGAGCTTATAGCTGCCGGTGTCAGCGCTGTAAAGATAGGCGTGGGCCCTGGTTCTATCTGTACTACCAGGATCGTTGCGGGCGCAGGAGTTCCACAGCTTACAGCGATCAGGGAATGCGCGAAAGTAGCGGATGCCGCACGTATTCCTGTAATTGCGGACGGAGGGATAAAATTTTCCGGAGACGTGGCAAAGGCAATTGCGGCAGGCGCGAGTTCTGTTATGATAGGCGGACTTTTCGCGGGCACAGATGAGAGCCCCGGAGAAACAGTACTTTTCCAGGGAAGAAGCTATAAAGTATACAGGGGCATGGGGTCTCTGGGAGCAATGGAATCCGGAACCAAAGACAGATATGCCCAGCATGGGGTTGAGAATAAAAAACTTGTGCCTGAAGGTGTTGAGGGCCGTGTGCCTCATAAGGGACCGCTTTCAGTGAGTATTCATCAACTGACCGGCGGACTGCGGTCAGGGATGGGGTATTGCGGATGCAAGACAATAGAAGAACTGCGTAAGAAGGCGAGATTCATAAGGATAACGCCGTCAGGTCTGAGGGAAAGCCATGTGCATGATGTTATCATCACAAAAGAGGCTCCCAACTACAGGCTCGACCAGTAGAAATAAGCGGTTGTTTTTCAGAAGTGCCGTGTAATCCAAACAAGTAAAATCCAAGCCAGATGCGAAGGATGATAATTGATGCATAAAGAAAAAGTACTTGTTCTTGATTTCGGCTCGCAATATACCCAGCTCATAGCAAGAAGGGTCAGGGAAAATAAGGTTTATTCTGAAATATTTCCCTATAACGCCACGCTTGATGAGATCAGGGAGTTCGCGCCAAAGGGGATAATCCTTTCAGGCGGGCCTTCCAGTATCTATGATAAAAAAGCCCCAATGCCTGACAATGGGATCTTTAAACTCGGGATCCCTGTCCTTGGGATTTGTTACGGCATGCAGTTAATGGCGCGTGTCTTTGGCGGAAGGGTCACAAGTAGCAGGAAGCGGGAATACGGCAGGGCGGAACTGGTAACTGACGACAAAAAGGACATATTTAAAAGCATTCCTTCCAGGGGAGTTGTATGGATGAGTCATGGAGACAGGATCCTCCGCTATCCCCGGGGATTTAAGCCCATTGCCCATACCAATAATTCTCCTGTGGCGGCAATGGCTGACAAAAAGAGGGGGTTTTTCGCTCTCCAGTTCCATCCGGAGGTAGTGCATACAGAGCACGGGCGCAGGATACTGAAGAATTTCCTGTTTAATGTATGCGGCTGCAAACCAAAATGGACAATGAAGTCCTTTATAGATACAACCACTCAGGACATAAAGGAAAAAGCCGGCAAAGATAAGGTCATATGCGCGATAAGCGGCGGGGTCGATTCCGCGGTTACCGCGGTATTGATGAACAGGGCTATAAAAAAACAGCTGACATGCATTTTCGTTGACAATGGAGTGCTTAGAAAAGGTGAAGCAAAAAAGGTTGAGACCACGTTAAGACGGCATTTCCGCATGAATATTGTATGCGTTGACGCCTCTAAAAGGTTTTTGAAAAAACTAAAGGGAATAGCAGACCCTGAGAAGAAAAGAAAGATCATAGGCAATGAATTTATAAGGATCTTTGAGGAGCAGGCAAAAAAGATCAAAGGAGCAAAGTTTCTCGCGCAGGGCACACTGTATCCTGATGTCATAGAAAGTGTTTCATTCAAAGGGCCGTCAGCTATCATAAAGAGCCATCACAATGTCGGCGGGCTTTTAAAGAACATGAAGCTCAAACTTGTTGAGCCCCTGCGGGAGCTGTTCAAGGACGAGGTAAGGGCCCTGGGCAGAGAACTTGGGATGCACGACGATATTATCAACCGCCATCCATTCCCCGGGCCGGGGCTCGCGATAAGGATCATTGATGAGGTTACCCCTCAAAGGGCTGATATTTTACGCGAGGCAGACGCGATCGTGCTTGAGGAAATTAAAGAAGCCGGTCTTTATAATGAGATCTGGCAGGCCTTTGCGGTCCTGCTTCCCATTAAGACAGTAGGGGTTATGGGCGACGAGAGAACTTATGAGAACGTTATAGCTGTCAGGGCGGTGAACAGCGTGGACGGAATGACCGCTGACTGGGCCAGGATCCCTTATGATGTCCTTGGAAATATCTCAAACAGAATAATTAACGAAGTGAAGGGCGTTAACAGGGTAGTATTTGATATAAGCTCAAAACCTCCGAGCACAATTGAGTGGGAATAAAACCTGCCTTTAAATTCGATATAAATTTTTCCGTTTGACTTCATCTTTGTATAAATGGTAGATTTGTTGTAAATTTGCTGTAAATCCGTTTAAAGAAAGCAAGTGTTACAGTGAATAAACACCTTCTTTCCATCTATACGAAATTGGTCATTTTAGTGATCTTCTTCTTTTCCCTTCAAAGCTGCGGCACGAATGACTGGTCTGTTCCCAAAGCATTGAAAGCTTTCTTAACCCTTGTAGACCAAATCGATGACGATAATGACACTGTTGGGGGGTTTGGGGCAGGAGCCCATAATCAGACAGAGTGGAATATTGTGGACGAATGGGTAGAGCTTCAGGCAGGTCAGACCTCAGGAGATTTTACCTCAAGGGTGATGGACGCTGGCAGTTCAGTATCATGGGCAAGCATTATGTGGACGCCGCAGAGGCCGCTTTATAAAGAACTGCCTGACAACAGCCAGTCTGAAACAGCCTACAGCGAGGGCAATGCAAATATGACAGGCAGTGTGCTCTTGATGCATATGAACGAATCAGACGGCACGATAGAGGATACCTCTGGAAATAATAATGACGGGACAGCATACGGAGGAGTAACTTACGGAGCTGCCGGCAGGTTTAATACTGCTCTGGATCTTGACGGCACGAACGGTTATGTGGAAGTAACTGATGATGACAGTCTGGATATTGGCAGCGGATTAACCATTGAAGTCTGGATCAGGCCTGATGGCAGCGGCCCGGTTATTTACAGAAAGAACGATTTTGTGCTGACGACAAGTAATTTTACCCTGTACACTAATATAGGAGAAACAGGAACGCTGAGTGACTCAAGTTTTGGCGCTCAGTCAATAGTATTTAATAACTCATATGTAAATACCCCGGTTGTTCTGGTTACCCCTGTGACAGACAGCAACGGAAATAACTATCCCATCCCTGCAGTCAGCGCGGTCAATACAACAGGTTTTGATGTAAGTCTTTGTGTTGACGCGGGCTCATCAACTTGTGAAGCGACCTACAGCCAGGAAACAGCGCATTATTTTGTGTTCGATGTTGATAAGGCAAATCAACTGAGCTGGATAGACGCAGGCACAAAAAGCAGTGTAAGCACGGACGGCAGCAGTACCTCATTGACCTTTGGAAAGACATTTAGTAACGCGCCCAGTGTCTGGACAACAGCCCAAACCTATAGTCAGGGGGGGAATATCGCTTCAGTTACCTGGGCAGATGATGATATGACCACAACAGGAGTTACGTTGATCGGCTGTGTGCATCAGGGAACAGGAAATGTCTGCACTTCGGGCCAGCCATCCGAGACCGTTGGATATGTTGCGATAGACACTAATACCGCTGATATTGATACTTTTCAGACAGGATTCTCGGACATAAGCAACAGCTCATGGACACCGGCAGCATTCAGCCCTGCATATGCAACTCCCAGAGTAATGGTTACGCAGAATGACAATGATGGATGGCAGGACCCGCAGTACCCGTGGGCAAGGGACGTAACAGGGTTGGGGATGGATTTCAGGTATTGTGAAGCAGACGGCGCGAATTACTGTGATTCTCATACCAATGAAAAAACATACTGGTTCGCGGTTGAGGACGGTGATATAATGGCCCCGGCAGAGACAATTAACTATAGCAGCGGCACAGGCAGCTGGGTCCTGCTAACCGCGGTATATAACGGCACAACAATGAGCTTATACATGGACGGCGCGCTTGTTGATGCAAAACCGGTCAGTGTCAGTTTTTTAAACGACGAAAACATACTGATCGGCAGAGACGGCAGCGGTTTCTTCGATGGCATGATCGATGAGGCCGTTATTTACAACCGTGATTTATCACCCGCCGAGATCCTGGACCATTACAGAAGAGGGGCTGTCAGATTAAGATATCAGGTACGAACCGGTTCAGTCTCGCCCCTGAGCACATCGTGGACAGGTCCTGACGGCACAGGGGCAACATTTTACTCTGAACTTTCAAACAGCACACCAGGGTTTCCGTTTTTAACGCTTACAAATGTTCCGGATAACCAGTTTTTTCAGTACAGGGCATATTTTGATACTGATAATGTATCTTACCCTCCGGAACTGAAGAGTGTGGAAATCGGCCCGGAACATTATCTGGAAAGGCTGGAATGAGGGTTAAAGAACCCGGGCAAAGGCTGAGGGACTGCTTATGCAGTCCCTTTTTATTTTAATGTTTAAAATATTCAGGCGGTGTGGCAGAGACAATATATTTTGTGGCCTCGTTTATCACTTTCCTGATCGCCTTTTCCATCGGGGTCTTCGCGTACATTGAAAGGCCGCCTCCGAGACCGACATCTCCAATAATACCGCCTGCTAAAAAGCCCATATTTACGTCTCTTGCCGTACCTTCAACCCTTGTAGCCGCCAGCACCTCTGAGGTTGAAGTATCTATTATCCGTATGTCCATGGCCAGAGAGGACTTCCTGATACCGCCCATTATGCCGCCGATGATGCCTCCGCCAATACCTCCGATGCCCGCACGCCCTCCTGATGAGCCCGGAGACCATCCGGTAATAGCCGCTATGACCATCAGGTCAGCGCCTTTGATCTTTCCTTTTTTAACAGAACTTGATTTTTCCGCATAACCCTCTTCACCAAGGGCTATCTCACTCTTTATCGAGCTGAGCTCCTGTCTTTCCAGTACCCTGTATCTGCCGCTCTGGACAAGCGCGGTTGTCAGCATGTCCCTGAGACCGGTCATAGCGCCGGCGTTTTCGTGGGTTATTACAACATCACGCCGTCCCATACCGCTTATTGTGGTTGTTCCTCCGCCAGCGCCGCCTGCTTTCCACTGAAATTTTGCTACTGTTACCCTTGCCTTCGGGCCGTAATACGGCGGAAGCTCGGCTGAAATTCCAGGGTCAACCTTTGCTGTCGGCTGGGCATACTGCTCCATACACCCGACAAAAAGGAACGCAGTGAACACCATTAATACCGGTAAAACTTTTTTTATGGCAGACTTCATAAACACCCCCTGTATATTTAAAAAATTTGATTTGGATCCAGGTGAATTTCTAACATTGTACATATTGAATAAGCTATCAGTTGCATAAGAAAAAATCAAGTGTTTGTGCTAATATATGCCTCTAACAGAATAGACAGTAAACCCCGATAGAAAGGTAAAAATTTTCAAACGGGGTAAACAATAAATAGTCGAAATCAGCAAAAAGTGGTCAAAAAAATGCAGGAAAGACTCCAGAAAATCCTTTCAAAGTGCGGTATTGCCTCAAGAAGAAAAGCAGAAGAGATAATTCTTGACGGCCAGGTCACGGTCAACGGTGCAATTGCCACTATTGGCATGAAGGCTGACTTTCAGAAGGACCATATCAAGGTAAGGGGGAAACTTATTATTAAGGGTTTCGGACCCAAGGTCTACCTGATGCTCAACAAGCCTGATAAATGTATCACTTCGCTGCATGACCCTGAGGGCAGGCCCACAGTGAAGGATTTTTTAAAGGGGGTAAAGGCCGGTGTTTTTCCTGTGGGAAGGCTTGATTATAATTCGGAGGGACTGCTTATTCTAACCAATGACGGGGACCTTGCAAATTCAATTCTGCATCCGGCAAAAAAGATAGACAAAACATATCTCGTTAAAATTAATGGTGTGCTTGAGGATAAAGATATATTAAAATTAGAGCGGGGGATCAAGCTTGACGACGGCAGGAAGACAGCCCCGGCCAGGATCAGGAAGGTAAAAAAAACAGGCGTTAATTCATGGATAGAGATCACAATACACGAGGGGAAAAAGAGACAGATCAGAAGGATGCTTGAAAGGGTCGGGCATTCGGTCATAAGACTCAGAAGGACCAAGGTCAACGGCCTGGAACTCGGCAGACTGCCGGCAGGCGCTTTTCGTTATCTTACTCCTGAAGAGATAAGGAAACTCAAAAAAGAGGCGGTCGGCAACTGACAACCGACAACTGAATTATGCGTGATAAATATTGCGGTGATGTAAGGGAAACAGATGTAGGCTCAACCCTTAGCCTGACAGGATGGGCCAACCGGTGGAGGGACCACGGAGGTCTTGTGTTCATTGACCTGAGGGACAGGAGCGGGGTCGTGCAGATCGTTTTCAGCCCGGAGGTCGATGCTGAGATACATGAGCTCGCCCATAAAATAAGAAATGAATTTGTGCTTCAGGTCAAAGGCGAAGTAAGAAAAAGGCCC
This sequence comes from bacterium BMS3Bbin08, assembly GCA_002897775.1. Classification (GTDB taxonomy): domain Bacteria; phylum Nitrospirota; class Thermodesulfovibrionia; order UBA6902; family BMS3Bbin08; genus BMS3Bbin08. Next base: position 11,830 of record BDTR01000056.1, read on the forward strand.
GAAGGCACTGAAAACCCGTCCATACCGACCGGCCAGGTCGAGGTCGTGGTAAAAGAGCTGAATGTGCTTAATGAAAGCAAACCGCTTCCTTTTATGATCGAGGACGAGACCGAGGCCTCGGAACTGCTGCGGCTCAGGCACAGATACCTTGACCTTAGAAGGCCTGTTATACGGGAAAATATCATTCTAAGACACAAGACGGCCAGGGCGGTGCGGGAATATCTGGACTCGCAGGGTTTTCTGGAGGTTGAAACCCCGGTGCTTACAAAGAGCACACCTGAGGGCGCAAGGGATTATCTTGTGGCAAGCAGGACAAACCCCGGCCATTTCTACGCGCTTCCGCAGTCGCCCCAGCTTTTTAAACAGATCCTTATGGTATCAGGCCTTGAGAAGTACTATCAGATCGTAAAGTGCTTCAGGGACGAGGACCTGAGGGCTGACAGACAGCCGGAATTTACACAGATAGACCTTGAGATGTCATTTGTTAAAAGGGATGATGTCATAAGCCTGATCGATGAAATGATAAAAAAGGTTTTCAAAGACGTTTTAGGAAAAGAACTGAACGAACCTTTTGCAAGGCTTAAATACAGCGAGGCAATGGAACGTTTCGGCTCTGACAAGCCTGATCTGAGGTTCTCGCTTGAGCTTAAGGACGTAAGCGGACTTGTTAAGGAATCTTCCTTTAAGGTCTTTCTGGATACCCTTTCAAACGGAGGAATAGTAAAAGGCCTAAACGCAAAAGGCCTTGCACGCTACTCCAGAAAGGAACTGGACGATCTTACAAAAGAGGTACAGTCATTCGGTGCAAAAGGGCTTGCGTGGATAAAGGCAAAGAAAGGGTTTGAATCGCCGATAGCAAAGTTTTTCCCTGAGCAGACATTAAAAGCAGTCGCGGACAGGCTTGAGGCTGAAGAAGGAGACCTGATGCTGTTTGTAGCTGATAAGCCCCAGGTGGTTAATGATACGCTTGCAAGGCTCAGGCAGGAGCTTGGCGGGAGGCTTGAGCTTATTAAAGACGATGTTTATAAGTTAGCGTGGATAACCGATTATCCCCTGTTCGAGTGGAACGATGAAGAAAAAAGATATGAGGCAATGCATCATCCGTTTACCAGCCCCATGGAAGAGGACTTGGAGATGTTCCTTTCTATGGACACTTCCGAACTCCAAACTCCGGACTCCAAACTCTCTTCAATTCAGGCCCAGGCATATGACATTGTGCTGAACGGATATGAAATAGGCGGCGGAAGTATCCGTATACATAAAAAAGCTGTTCAGGACAGGATGTTCGAGATGCTGAAGATCAGCCCTGAAGAGGCGGACACAAAGTTCGGCTTCCTGCTCGAGGCCCTGGAATACGGCGCGCCACCGCATGGAGGGATAGCCCTGGGACTGGACAGGCTCGTGATGATACTGGCAGGAGCGCAGTCAATAAGGGATGTTATCGCGTTCCCAAAGACACAGAAAGCAGTATGCCCGCTTAGTAACGCGCCCTCTTCAGTTGATGAAAAACAGCTCAAAGAACTTCATATCAGATCCCTTCATGTAGAGCCTGACCAGGATTAAAGGCCGCTGGAAAGAATATTTAAGTTTGCCTGTCGGAGCTTGTCCGCCTATGGCGTGGCTATGCGGAGATCCCGACACTTCGGGACCTTATTGTAACCGTGTTAAAACTCCGGTTGCTGGAAAATAGCTTAAAGAACTTGGTATAAAGCCTGATATAGTGGAATGGTACGGGCCTGAATTACATAAATCGGTTTATTTTTACTATGTAATTGTCTTGATATGCCAGGGTTCAAAACGCACTCCGAGCCGGTTTTCCCGGGGGTAGCGAAGTTTTAAATAGCCGAGTTCGCAGAGCTTTTTATATACTTCTGAATGGGTAAAGCGTACTGTGAAGTTTGCCGAACCGAATCCGGCCTGCCCTACATCAAAATCACCAATTCCGTGAAAAGAATAACCTGGCGGAGCGAGTGAACGTGAAGCAAGAGAGAGATTGCCGTTATATTTGTGAGCCTTGTTCAGGAACAGCAGAAATTGTTTCATTATTCCCCGTACTCCGGAAGTTAAAACAACATTATCACCTAATATGCGCTTAATCTTTTTAAAGGTTTCAAGCGGAACGCCATTGTATAGATAGCTTCCGTTGGAACGGTCCCGTACCAGGTCTTTTTTATTGATTCGTTCCGTGAGGTTTTTTGTAGGTTTCTGACCGTAAAAACCATAATTCGCCGCGTCTTCATAGAAGATTTTTTCAAGAAACTCCAGTTCTGCCCTTGAAAACTGACCCACCTCGGAGTACTTGCGGGCAATATAAATACCGCCGTTAAAGCTTAGCTTCTGAAAATAGCCATGCCCCATGTACCACTGGAGACGCTTCAGGCGTTGTAATGTGGATTCAAATATCCGGTATTCTTCTCTGCTGACAAGGATATCGTTTTTGTGATACCTGTTGAAGTACTTCATCTTGTTAATATAATCTTTGATTGAATCGTCAGTGGTTTCGGCGGGTGTTGAAGAAGGGAAATTCAGATTCCGGGCCAGTGCGTTGGGGGCAACTCCCCATCCCACGACTCCCAGTGCGATGGCCTTGAGGAAGTCTCTCCTCTTTACTGGCTTAAATAAGATGGGGGTATTAAAAATTCCTCCCATACTATAGTTTTTTATCCGCTATCATTTTTATGCATATAATATTGCTGTTCATTATAATAATAATACCAAATTTTTAATAAAAAAAGTTTGTTGGATATTTTTTTCAGCTTGCGCGTTTTTTTTAAACATATCCCCGCCTTAATCATCCTTGATCCTTTATAAAAAAATGCAGGTTTGCCATGCCAATTATGCCGAATTATACTGTTTTCTTAATATCATCACAATTGTGATGATATTAAGCCAGGAAAC
>BDTR01000057.1 GCA_002897775.1 bacterium BMS3Bbin08
TATTATATGGGTATCGGTTTTTCCTTCATGGGCCAGCAACAATATTCGTGCCCGGGTTATCTTTCGCGCTTTTTCAGCACCCTTGGTTATGAGTTGCTTTAGCTCCTTTCGCTCTTCGGGTTTCAATTTAACCGGGTTTTTTGTCCACATGGTCATCACCACCTCCTTTTGAGGTAGTATATCATGAACGTCATAATCTATCAATAAGTTATGTCACAAAGCACTAGATTATCCTTTGACTCTTTTGGCAGTGGCTGACAAGAAAACAAAAGAAAAGAACACGCCAAGGCTAATGATTTAACGAGTTTCATTTTTTCATTTTAATTTCAACTAGTTAACAATCTGATCTCTGATGCTCAACCTGAGTCGTATAAATATGCAAATCAGACATTTGCATATCTCAAGCTAATAAAACTCAAAAAGGGTCCCGTGGTCGAACATTTATGACCATCATTTTGTTAGATTTTTTTGTTTTTTAGTTTTTAATATTTTATTCTCTTTTTTTAATTGATCGGTTTCCTCTTTTAATTGAACAATTTCTTTTTTTAATTCAAGATTTTTCCTGAATAAATTAAAGGGATCATTTGCGAAAAGAAAATAAGCAGATAAGCTTATAGCCAACAAAATAGTACATATTTGGATGTATAGCATTTTTTTTGTATTTCTAATGGAAATCCTGTTTATGTATAAATCTAGATACTGAGTCTTTAATTTCATAGTATATTTATGCCATTCATGAATGCTATCTGATGTTGCTCTAGCAACTTCTACGATATTACTAACTAATAATTGAAATGGTTCTGTAGTTAAATAAAACTGTGGGGGCTGGGTGGCTATGGTTTGACCCGTTTGAATATTTGTAACAATTGGATATCCATTGATTTTATATAAGAAAAGTCTATTATTCACAGCCAACAGTGACGAACATAAAAAGTTTACTTCATTAAGAAACATGCCTAACTGTTTAGTATCTTCAATATTCTCGTATAGCTCATTAATTCTGTCTATATCATCGACTCCATCTTTTGCTTGTTTTTTGACATCATTGAAATATTTGTCAGATAAACCCAGATCAGATTCCTCGGGAGGACTTGGGATGCCCTGTGGATTTATAATAGAGTTAAGATTTTGGTTAAATGCTGGCTGCTTCTTTTGAATATCGCACAATTGAACAACTTCCTCATGGTATTTCTTCAATACTTTGAGCCTAGATTTTAGCTCAGGAATTAATTGATATTTTTCATAGTCAGTAAGATAAAGTCTATCATGAAGAATAATGTTGTAGCGTTTCTTATCAAAATGCTGTTTCATTTTCATGATATATTTTTGCATGGTATTTTATTTAATCTAACGCGCAAATCACCGGCTGCAAATTAAGCGTAGCGGAATTTGCAATCCGAGTGAATTTTCCTTGTTAGATGCTTTCCTACTGCTCAATTTCAATCTCCCTTTCTATAGCTTTTATTATTTCTCCTTCATCAAAGGTTATTTCCTTTTCACGTATTTTAATTTTCGTTCTTTTTGGGTCTTGCACTTTTTGATATAACCATGCCGTGAATAAGCCAACATCTATTGTTGCAGCTGTTTCTATAATGAGTTCTAACACCGTGGGTATATCAACTCCACGATGTTCAACCATTAAACCCATCGTAACCTGAATATCGCCGGGAGCTTTAATACTTGTGCCGGCCCCTAGACTTTTGGGCTTATCAAAAAGATTGAATGCCAGCATTGGCCCTTCAAATGTTTCTATTTCTATTGGTATTTTCATTGCATCTACAAGTAATTATATGGTTTTCTTAGTTGTATCAGATTAAATATCAATGATTACTATTTGAAATACATATCATTATAGCAGGTTTTAGAATAGTTGATAACAGGAAGAACTTAATATTTCGACTGTAGCAAAAATGTAGCAGATTTGTAGCAGAATATAGCGGAATGGACAGAATATAGAGGAAAGCACAGCAAACAACAGAATGCTAAAAAGCTTTAAAAATCAACAAATTAACTAAAAACTCAGGCCAGACGCCCACTTACGAAAAACTCGATTTTTGAATTTTAAGTCCCTTGCGTCTACCAATTCCGCCACTCCGGCAACATAACTTAGTGCCTATATAAAGATCAAACTCTTATTCATTCCTGCGGGACTTAATGTAAAGAGTTCATTATTATTATACTCGCTCGCGCCGGTCGCTACTGCATTTTGTATTCCCTTCGGAAATACGAGCGTTAGGGATATTTATTATTATATTCGTTCGCGTTGCCCTCTTTGCGCTCTAAGTCCCTACGTAAGCTTCCATAAAAGTATACATGATATAAGTAGAGTTTTCCGGCAAAATAAATGCCGGGAGGCTTATATGCAGAGAGCAAGGTTCACAGAGATGCAAAATGTGATAGATGACCTCAATAGAGAGGTTTTCGCTGTTGAACAGGTGTTGAATAGCCGGGAAGAAGAAACAAAGGAATAACAGAGATTAAATTACTTTTTATCCTTCAATGAAGCCTCAATATCAGCAAGTCTTTTTTCGATGCCCTTCTGCTTTTTTGTGTTGATATAGAGATAGAATGAAACTCCTAACCATGCAATTGTGTAAGCCCCAAAAAGATAAACCCAGTTTTCCATTTTTTAGTCCTCCATCTTTTTCTTCAATATCTGCAATCTTTCTTCTATCCTTGCCAGCCTGAACCTGAAAAAGAAAAGAAATATAGTGATTACGACAAAGGTAGTAATACTGAACAACATGACTTTTTTCATCACAGGGTTAAGGCCACCGCCGTTCTGTGTAAGAAGAGGGTGTATTGATTTCCACCACTTCGTTGCGTACCTTACAATAGGAATATCTATAAAACCGATTATCCCTATTACCGCCGAATATTGCGCTTTCCTGAATTTATCGGCAATACCGCTTCTCAAAAGAAAATACCCGACATAGATAAACCAGAGGATAAGCGTGGTCAAAAGTCTCGGGTCCCACGTCCACCAGACGTTCCAGACCGGTCTTGCCCATATGGAACCGGTTATCAGAACAAGGGTGGACAGGAGCACCCCTATCTCGGCAGAAGTACAGGCGGCAATATCCCACGCGATTTTTTTTGTCCATAGAAAAAGTATGCTCGATAAAAATACTCCTGTAAACGCCAGTAATGCCCCTGATGCTATTGATACGTGGAGATAAAAAATTCTCTGGACATCGCCCATTACTTTTTCAGTTGGAGCTACCTTGAATATCAAAAAGAAATCCAGAGGTATCAATACAAGAAGTAAAAAGAAAAGAATAGTTATGACCCGGTTAGTTTTCATCTCAGATTATTCTTCTATAATATATCTAAACAGAATTAAAGAGATAGCAAAATAAAGAACATCAAAAACAGCCAGTAGCTGGATCCATTTATCTGCTCCACCCACTTTGTCATTCAGAATTATATCCATAGAAGTTACACCTCCGAGGATGACCGGGACCACTACAGGCAGGTAAAGAAAAGGCAGCAGGACCTCGCCGTATCTTGAGGCAGAGGTAAGAAAAGAAAATAGTGTTCCCACCAGGGAAAATCCTAACGTTCCTAAAAAAAGGGCCGGAAGCAATTGCGGGAGCAGGCTTATAATCTTTTCGAAATCAAACAAAATTGCAAAAAACAATAACGTGAAACATTCCATTATTAAAAGAAACAGGAGATTGCTCAGTACCTTCCCTATATAAAAACTTTCCGCAGATACAGGTGAAAAAACTATACTCAGGTATGCTTCTTCATCCCTTTCAGCCATTGATGTCCTGCCCATACCCAGGATACCCGAGAATACAAAGATTACCCAGAGTATACCGGAAGCCAGCGAAGAGACATTGTCTATGTCTATGTCCAGGGCAAAATTAAATATAACAAGAAGGAGCAATGAAAGAAACAGCATGAGGCTGAGAGACTCCCTGCCTCTTATCTCTAAAAGAATATCTTTCCTCAGGATTGAGATAGCATGTCCCATAAATTTCATCCCAGGTCATCTCCAGGTGAATGGAAAAATTCTTTGATCTCTTTAATGTCCACTTCCTCTTTCTTTCTGATGAACAAAAATCTTCCTTTGTGCAAAAAGGCTACATAGTCTGCCAGCTCATAGCCCTCTTCCACCAGGTGTGTCGCAAGGATAAGAAATTTCCCCTTTCCCCTGAGATCTTTTATTTTTGACAGAACGGATGCCCTCCATTTAAGGTCAAGGCCTGTAAAGGGCTCGTCCAGAACAAAGACCTTTGGATTTATGATAAATCCCTTTGCAAGGGCAAGCCTTCTTTTCATGCCGTGTGAAAGTTCGTTTACCGGGTCACTTCTCCTCTCCCAAAGACCGTGTTCTTTCAGAATACTATCCACAAACTCGCCTTTGTGGTTTATGGAAAAGAGCCTGCAGATAAAGTGCATATTTTCCTGTACTGTCAGCGCGTTGTAAAGAGAGGTCTTATGGCCAAGGTAAAAGGTTTCTTTTTTTATGTCACTTTCAGAATATGCTTTATTGTTATAAAAGACCTTCCCTTCAGTCGGAGACATAATGCCTGATATAACCTTCAGCAGGGTTGTCTTTCCGGCCCCATTAGATCCAAAGATTGTGACCGAATCTCCCTCTCTGACAGTTATATCTATTCCATCCAGCGCCGTCTTGGCATGATACTGTTTTTTAATGTCTCTTAACTCTATAATATTCAAGAACCAGGCCTATCTTCTATCTCTCTGCTCCTGTCCTCAAGAACCTTGAGGAATGACTTATAATAGCCCCTTAAATCTTCTGCATCAGCCTCGACTTTGAGTCTTGTGAGTATCCTTTCCAGTCTCGTTTTCTCTCTCCTCATATTCCATCTGTAGATTCTGCCTTTCATTATGAAAAGTCCGGATACCGACATAACCAATGCTATTAAAACAGATGCCTGCCACAAGTTAAAAAAGGCCTGATGAGAAGGCGCTGACACTATAAAATTAATCCTTCTTAATTCTCTGCCCTCCCAGACATTGAAAATGCCGGGAGCACTCCCTTTAAATTCCCTCTCTCCTCTGTGCTGAAGGTCTGAGGATTCAGCCTTCCACTTCTCCTTATTCTGAAAAAAGAGGGAGATACTTTTTACCGGAGGACTGTTATCTTCACCATACAAAGACAGGTCAAACACGCCTATGTCGCTTTTGACAAAATACTTAAGGAAAATAGAGCTTTCCCCCGGCAGAATTTCACTTTGAGATACCATACCCCCTGAAAGGGGATGTATCTCCCGCTGATCGATACCCTGAACTTTCATTAATGAATATCCCGCGGGAAGCGGGATAAACAGAGTCTGATTTGTCTTTAATTTCTCATTATACTTTCCCACATATGTAAACATGCTGTTGTTTTCAACAATTATTGAATCGTATACAATGACCGTTTTATCGTCATAGGGAGCAATCGTTATCGACCTCCCGGATATCTCCACGCTATCAGCCTTGTCTGTTATTTCATAAACATTGAAATCAAGAGTGTAATAATCCTGTTCTTTTTTAATGTGCAGAAGCGGAGAATAATAAAGAACTCCCCTGTAATTAATTTTACCCATAATGGCCTTGCCCGCGGAAGCATCCATTTCTCCCTGGAATATTCCTGAAAGATCAGTCCTGAATTCGTATGTCTTCAGTACCCTGATTCCTCCGTACTTATCCGGCTCAACAGCAAGTAATTCAAAAGGATAGTTGAACAGCTTTCCGCCTTTCGTCGCGTTGGTTACGCTTACTCTTACAGACAGCGCAAAGGCATTAGCCGCGTTTAATATGATTAAAAATGTTATGAGGAGAATTTTTTTCCGCAAATCCTTAACACCTCTTTAGTAATATCCTTTTTAAGGTCTTTGGGAATCTCTTTTTTGGGCTTTAAGATAATCTTTTTTGAGAAGTCCCTTTCTTTCTCCAGGATGGGGAATGCCTGTCTTTTCAGAAATTCCCTGGTAGAAACATAGTCTTCCCTGGTTAATTTCCCCATCTCGTATTCAGAATCTATGTCTGATATTGCCCAGATACCTTCTTTTTTATCCCCCTGTATTTCTGTAAAGACCCCTCTTCTCAGGAAGGGCCAGTAACTCTCTTTCAACAGGGGAACAAGTACATAGACAAGAGAGAATAATATTAAAAAAAAGAATGATATGACCATTATCTGTCCTCCGCGTCTTTCAGCTTTAAAATAATATCTTTTTCAATGATATTAATTTCATCCTCTTTCCTTCTTCCGGGCAGAACCGCCCAGATGGTGCCAAAAACAACCACTCCCGTACCTATCCATATCCATGAAAGCAGGGGGTTTATCACAACAGTTAATGTAATGGAGCCGTCTCTGTTCCAGCCGCCAAGAATCAAATAAAGGTCCTCAAATATATTACTGAGTATAGCAACCTCTGTGGACGGCTCCTGTGTCTTATAAAACCTCTTCTCAGGCCTCAGCACGCCTCTGAACTTTCCAGAGTCATAGACATCTATTAAAGCCCCCACGCCTTCGTAGTTCCACTTTTCAAAATTTGTCAGCTCTGTATATTTTAAACGGTAATTTTTTATTGTAACCTCCTGCCCTTCCTTTAAAATAAAGTCTTCTTTGTATTGATAATAGCCGTAGCTTACAAGTCCCAAAATCATACAAACCATACCGATATGAACTGTAAATCCTCCGTATTTCCGCTTGTTCCTTATGATAAGGCTCCAGAATGATGCGGCCCATCCTTTCCCCCTGTACTTCACTCCGGCCCTTGTGCCGAGATAAAACTCCCTTAACAAGGAAGTTATGGCAAAGACTGAAAAGGAATAGAAAAAGAGAGGCATAAAGTCATTGACACCTGAAATGTATAGAATAGGAAGTGATGCCAGCATCAATGAAAAGGGAATTAAAAGGTTTTTAAATATCCCCTTTGAAGAGGTTTTACGCCACCCGAGAAGCGGGGATATTGCCATCAGGACAAGAAGCAGAAGGAATAAAGGTGAGTTGATTGTATTAAAAAACGGCGGTCCAACCGAGATCTTTACACCTTTAACAGCCTCTGAGATCAGCGGGAATACTGTGCCCCAGAAAGTTGCAAAACATATTCCGACAAAGATAATGTTATTGTACAAAAAAGAGCTTTCCCTGGAGAGAAACGCCTCAATCCTCGGGTTATTTTCCTTTAATTTATCGTATCTCGTCCAGATAAGATAGATACCCACAGCCAGAATCAGGATTAAGAACCCTAAAAAGACAAACCCCACGGGTGATTGTCCGAAGGCATGAACAGAGGAGATAATACCGCTCCTTGTGATAAATGTCCCGAAAATGCTTAAAGAGAAGGTAAGCAGAATCAACGAAAGATTCCATATCTTGAGCATTCCCCTCCTTTCCTGAATCACTACAGAATGAAGAAATGCCGTTGCAGTAAGCCAGGGCATAAAAGAGGAGTTTTCAACAGGGTCCCATCCCCAGACACCTCCCCATCCCAGTTCTTTGTAAGCCCACCAGCCCCCGAAGACTATCCCGAGTGTCAGGAATACCCAAGAAAACAGTATCCATGCCCTTGTCTTTTTTATCCACCAGTCGCCAAGATCTTCCATTACAAGCGCAGCCATGGCAAAAGCAAAGGGTACGGTAAAGCCGACAAATCCAAGATAAAGTGTAGGTGGATGAAAAACCATTCCGGGGTTTTGCAGCAAAGGGTTAAGACCATTACCGTCAGCAGGGAACCTTGCCAGCATTTCAAAAGGCGGCGTCATAAAATTAATAAGAATAAGGAAAAAAACAAGCGTCCCGTTTAAAAACAGAAGCACATATGGAAGAAACAGAGAATTGACCTTGTTTTCATCGCGCTTAATAGTTATAAACGTAAACAGGGAAAGAAGCCATCCCCAGAAAAGCAGGGAACCTTTTTGTCCGGCCCACAGCCCGGTTATTTTATAAAAGAGCGGGAGGCTCCTCTCGGAATAGGATGCTACGTATGCGATCCTGAAATCATCCGTGATAAAGGAGTATACAAGGATGGCAGTTGCAACCGTTAAAAAGAAAAAGATTGCTTTAGAACCTCTATACGAGATATCGATAAACCTTCCATCCCTCTTTCTGATAGCGATTGTCAGCCCTGTTAAAACAAGAAGTGAAAGAACAAAAGAAAAGAGCAGTGAATATCTTCCAAAATCTATCATCCTTCATCCTCTTTTTTTTCATATTTTGAAGGACATTTAACAAGGAGTTTTGTCGCTTCAAACAGGTTTTCCTGCCTGTTATACGAGCCTTCGGCCACAAGTGTAGCGCCTTCCTGCTCAAGGAGGTCTGGAGGTGCGCCTTTATACACTACGTTAAGTTGACGGGAATCATTAATATCCTGATCTTTCAGGGAAAAATTGAGTTTCAGCTTAGCGGGGTTATAAGTTACAGTGCCGGGAATTATCTCCCCATTAACCCTGATTTTCATCTGCCCCAACTCATCAAGTCTGTCAAAGAACTCAGAGACCTCGAGATAATACATGCTTCCTTCCTTCATGCCGAGAAATATCAGATAACTGAAAGAAACTGCTATTAAAAGCAGCGCAACGATAACAGTCTTTTGTCTGTTTTTCATCTTCCTGTCTCCATATCCGGCTCTTCCATCAGCCCTCTTATTAATGCCTGCCTTTTAGGGTCTGTCCAGTCGCCCGGTCCTATTTCAACAAAAGCAACCTTGCCTTTTTTATCAATAATAAAAGATTCAGGCACGCCCGTAGTACCGTAAAGCAGTTGAACAGAGCCTGCTGTGTCGAGCAGGGCGGGGAATGTGTAACGATGTTTCTTCATGTACGGCGCTACCGCCTTACCGCCTGCGGCGTCTATGCTGACCGCTAACACCTCAAAGTCATCTCCCCTGAATTTCTCATATAATCTCTGCAAAGTTGGCAGCTCCTCTCTACAGGAAGGGCACCAGGTTGCCCAGATATTTACAAATACAACCTTTTCCCCGTAAAAACCGGATAAAGAAATCTCATTCCCTTCAAGGTCAACGAAAGCAAAGTCCCTTGCCTGCTCTCCGATTGTTGGTCGTAGATTTCTCTTTCTCCCCTTTTCTACTCCACTCAATGCCCCTATAACAACCGCAACGATTAAAATAACAACCGGCAGCCAGAATAAAATCTTTAATAACCTCTTAACCCCGGTTTTCTGTTCAGAATTCTTATTCATTTTCTCTAAACTTCCGCACTTCGTCTTCTAAAAGCGTTTCTATCTCCGGATTAATATCGTTTAGCGGTGTATCTTTATTGCCGGATTTTTTGCGCCACAGAAAGAGGAATATACCCGCTAATACAAATACATCAAGAATCAGAAAATAAGGAAACCACCACGCAATGAAATAAAACCCCTTTTTTGACGGCTGAGCCAGGATCTTCAGACCATAAACGTCTTCAAAATAGGAAAGGATCTCCTCCGTGCTTTCGCCTTTTTTAATCCTGTCTTTTACAAGCTCCCTCATCTGGTCTGCCTGTGGTGAAGGACAGTTAGTCAGGGTATAAACATAATTACATCCAGGGCTCATGATGAGGTCAGTAACTTTTTCAAGCTCCATTCTGGATACTTCTCTTCCATAGGATGCATTTGAGCCTGAAAACAGAAACAAAAATATCAGGAAAAATATCTTTCCGCTCATACCTTTTTGATCAACTTTATTCTTCATATTGAGCTCTGTTCCATTGGTCAGCATTTCTGAAAAAAATATGAACTCAACTCCCCTTAAATTCTAAAGTATAGTAAAGCTGGGCAGCATCCCGACCAGTCTGGTTACCATATCAGTAAGCAGCAAAACGCCAAAAACTACAAGGAGCAATCCGCTTATTGCCATTATGACTCTCATATGCTGCTGGAGCTTTCTTGAGTGACTCAAAAAGGTATTTAATGCAAGGGATGAGAGCAGGAAAGGGATACCAAGACCGAGGGAATAGACCGAAAGGAGTTTGGCTCCGTAAGTTACCGATCCTGCCGATCCTGCATACATGAGAATGGAACCGAGTATGGGGCCTATGCACGGGGTCCATCCCGCTCCGAAAGTCACACCTACTGCAAAGGTGCCGATGTAGCCCGCGGGTTTGAATCGCAGGCGCACTTTTTTATCTCTCATAAGGAAATCCAACTTTAAAAAGCCCGCCACAAAAAGGCCGAAGATTATGATCAACACGCCTCCTGTTATCCTTAAATAATCCTGATACCGGAAGAAAAGGCTGCCAACCGCAGAGGACGACGCGCCAAGAAGCGTAAAGACAAAAGAAAACCCCAGTATGAAGACAAGAGAATTCGTTAAAGTCAGAAATCTCACCCTGACTCTGTCCGCATTTCCTGTAAGGTCTTCAAAGGAAACTCCTGTTATATATGAGACATACGAGGGCAATAAAGGCAGTACGCAGGGTGACAGAAAAGACAGGACTCCCGCGAAAAAAGCTAATGGATAGGAAACTTCGGCATTAAACGACATAATTATTAATTGACCTGCTTTACTTTCGTCAACCTCATGGCATTTAAAATAACAGCAAGACTTAATCCCATGTCCCCAATGGCAACGGCAACCCACAGATTAATCAGTCCCAGCAGAGCGAGGACTGTAAAACTCCCTTTGATGAGGATCGAAAGAGATACATTCTGCTTTACAACGCGCATTGTCTTTCTGCTGAGAAACATAAGGTAGTCGATCTTGCTTAAGTCGTCGTGCATAAGGGCTATGTCAGCGGTTTCTATTGCTACGTCGGAACCGATAGTGCCCATCGCTATTCCGACACTGGCTACAGCAAGAGCAGGGGCGTCGTTTACCCCGTCACCGACCATAGCCACCGAGCCGAATCTGCCCGTAAGTTCTTCAACGACCTTTACCTTGTCGTCGGGCAGCAACTGCGCGTGGTATGCATCAATGCCGATTTTTCCCGCCAATGACTCAGCCACCCTTTTATTATCTCCTGTGATCATTTCGGTTCTGATGCGTAATTTCTTAAGGTGAGAGACGATCAGTGGAGCTTTGTCTCTTACCATGTCGCCTAACGCGATAACACCGATTGCCCTGTTTTTGTCAGAGATAAAGATCGAGGTCTTTCCCTGCATCTCGAATTGAGACAGCTCTTTGGGAATCTCCATGGATAAATCATCAAAGAGGCTTCCCGCTCCGGCATAATATGTTCTACCGTTGATTTGAGCTTCCAGTCCTCTCCCTGTTATTGCCCTGAACCCGCTTATCTCTTTAAATTGAATGTTTTTTGAACGCGCCTTCTTAAGGACGGCCTTTGCGATAGGGTGTTCCGAACGCGACTCCAGAGATGCGGCTATGGACAGCACCTCTTCTGAGGAATGGCTGTTGAAACCGACAATATCAGTGACCTCCAGTTTGCCTTTGGTCAATGTGCCTGTTTTATCAAACGCAATGGCCTTGACCCTGTTCAGCTCTTCCAGGTAAGAGGCCCCCTTTATTAATATGCCGTGTCTTGCGGCGCTGGTTAACGCGGATACCATGGCAACCGGCGTTGATATGGCCAGGGCGCACGGACATGAAACAACCAGAAGCACCAGCGCGCGGTAAAACCATACATCCCATGGATACCCCAGGACAAAGGTCGGTATAAGGAATGTGACGAATGCGAGGCCAATAACCGCCGGCGTATAGTACCTGGCGAATTTATCTATAAATTTTTCAGTTTTTGATTTCTTTTTTTCCGCCTCTTCAACCATTTTAACGATTTTGGAAAGCACCGTATCCCCGGTTTTTTTAGTAACCTTTACCTCAAGATATCCTTCCTCATTCATTGTGCCCGCGTAAACTTTATCGCCTTCTGTTTTTTCCGCCGGGAGCGACTCACCGGTTATGGGAGATTCATTAATGGAGGACTGGCCGATTAACACTTCTCCGTCTAAGGGAATTTTCTCTCCGGGACGAATAACAATTATGTCTCCGACCTGAACTTCATGCACGTGAAGCTCAATTTCCTTATTATTCCTCTTTACTCTTGCAGTGTCAGGGGCTAATTTTAACAGTTGGCTGATAGACTGTTTCGCCCTGTCGGCAGCATAGTCCTCCAATGACTCAGCAATGAAAAAAAGAAAGATCACTGCCGCGCCTTCCTCGCCATGGCCGATGAAAAAAGAGCCGAAAGCCGCTATGCTTATAAGGCAGTTCATGTCCAGGCGGCGTTTGAGTATTGAAAGTCCAGCCTTCTTCAGGATGTCCCTTCCCGAAACGGCAATAACGGATAGAAAGATAATCTGCGCGAGAATATCCAGAGATGTGAAAAACTCAAGTGCCAGTCCTGAAGCCAGAAATCCGGCAGAAATAATGCCGGTGATTATTTTCTGCCGCTTCCAGAAAGGCATCTTTTCTTCAAAGAAGTCCACAGAACAGCAGGAACAGCTTTTCTCGTCACGACTGTTATCTTCCTGATGTTCTGTTTTTGTATTTTGCATAAGCCCTCTTCTGTTCATAGAACACTTAATAATTTATTAATATTAAGGTTTGTCTTTTGACTATTCCCTTACGTGTTTTAACCCCTGATCAAATAACCTGTTAATATGCCTGTCATCCAATGAGTAATAGACCCTTTTTGCCTCTTTTCTGAATTTAACCAGGCGCATGTTTCTTAAAATCCTTAACTGATGTGAAACAGCAGATATGCTTATACCCAGGATACTTGCAACGTTACATACACAGAGTTCTTCTTTTGACAGGGCATAAATTATTTTTATGCGGGTAGGATCAGCTAATACACTAAATGTCTCTGACAGACCATTTACGTCCCTGTCAGAAAGCATTATTTTTTTAATTGCCTTGACTCTGGACTTATCTACAGACTTGACTTCACATATGTCTTTTTGTTTCTTTATTCGCATGGCAGCACCCCCTTGACATTTGTTCAATTGCTCAAATATAATACTTTAGTGCCTAATTGTCAAGGGCCCAATTTTGATAAACATCCTACGATACGTCGTCCTGATAGGCGGAAACAAGCACAAACCAAACAGAACTTTATCTTGAATTTTTTGATTCTTAATGATTTTTTTCACAATTTTAAAGTTAATGTTATTGCATAATTATTAAAATAAAGGAGAGGATGGAGGATGAAATGAATTTTAAAAATATTTCTGTAATTCTGATGTCGTTAGCATTGATATTAATATCTATGTCCTCACAGGCCGGGACAATCCCTGGTATTGCGGGTGTATATGATACGATACCGGGAGAAGAATTCAAATATGACGGCAAGACAGTTGAGGTTGTAGAATTTATGAGTTTCTATTGCCACACCTGCTATAACTTTGAAAGCTCAATACCGGTTATTAGGGGGAACTTCCCGAATAAAATCAAATGGAAAACCGTTCCTGTTTATTGGGGAGAGCACGGCTCACCCAAACCCGGAGAAGCTTATCTTCTGGCCGAGGAGACAGGAAAGGGCGAGGAGATGAAGAAAGCCCTTTTTGAAGCGCAGATGGTTCAAAAGAGAAACATAGGGGATATCGGAGTTTTAGAAAGTATCGGCAAGAAATTAGGGCTCGGCTCAGATTTTAGCAAAAACCTAAGGTCCGGAAAGAAAGCCGAAGATATCCAAAAGGGAATGGATATGGCAAAGGCATACGGGCTTAATGAAACGCCAACCCTAATCATTGCCGGTAATATCAAAACAGACTCTCACAAGCTTGAACATAATCTTGACGCCTTTAGACAGAACATTATAGCAATTCTTCGGGGCATATTAAAGAAATAAAAATCAGCTTTTGCTCAGGGGAAAGAAGTATGATCAGCGGTTACAGGTATTTTTTTGTCTCTGAAACCAGTTCATCGATCAGTTGCTTTACCGGGATAATCTCCTTGCACCTGTACGCGTTGGTTCCGGCAAACACAAAGCCATCATCAAGGTTGCCCTCTGCCGCGTTTGCCAGTGCCTTTGCGATACAGTAAGGAGCGGTTTTGGGGTCGCATGTCTTTAAACAGTGATAGTTGCAGGCAATAGGCTTGGTCTCACCGCTTAGAATGGCATTGACAAATTTACCTCTGATCACTCGGCCTGGCATGCCGACAGGACTTTTTATAATTACAAGGTCTTCTTCGCGCGCGTTTATATACACTTTTTTGAAATCATCGTGAACATCGCATTCATCCGTACAAACAAAGCGGGTTCCCATCTGCACGCCTGAAGCGCCCAATTTAAGAAAATGCGCGATATCCCTGCCGTCAAAAACGCCTCCGGCCGCAATTACCGGGATCACCGGGTCAAATGACCTTGCAACTTCAAGTACCTCAAGGATCAGTTTATCAAGTGAAGGGGCTTTCCCTTCAACAACATCCTGAAAGTCATAACCGATATGTCCGCCTGCCATGCTCCCTTCAACAATGACCGCGTCCGGCAGTCTGCTGAAATTCCTTTTCCATTTACTGCAGATGATCTTTAAGGCCCTTGCAGAAGAAACTATGGGGATCAGTTTTACGTCTTTCTTCTCTGCAAATTTCGGAAGCTCTAAAGGAAGCCCTGCCCCGGATATGATCAGGTCAATGCCTTCATCCACGGCGGTTTTTACCAGCGATACATAGTTGGAAAGGGCCACCATTGCGTTCACCCCGATTATGCCCTTGCTCATACTCCTGGCTTTTCTTATCTCTGACCTTAAGGCCTCATTATTAACAGCTTCAAATTCTGAGCCGCGCGCTTCTTCAAACTTCCCAAGACCGACACTGGCGATCACTCCCACGCCGCCTTCATTGGCAACTGCCGCGGCAAGCCTGGAGCGCGATACTCTTACACCCATGCCGCCCTGTATGATCGGAGGATCAACTGTCAGGTCGCCTATATGTAATGCGGGCAATTTCTTTTCCATGTATAGCTTCCTTTTAGGGGTTTTGCCTCAAGGGACAAACTAATCTACCAGCCTGAATTATACTAAATACCAACGCTTCAGCACAACTACTTCCCGGTTTTTCTTTTATACACATCGTCAAACCTTATTATATCGTCTTCCTCAAGATAAGCGCCGTTTTGCACCTCAATGATCTTAAGCGGTTTTTTGCCCGTGTTCTCAAGGCGGTGCCTGGTCCGCATAGGGATATACGTGCTTTCATTGGTTTTGACCCTGTAAACTTTCTCACCTTTTCTTACCTTTGCCGTACCAGCTACAACCACCCAGTGTTCGCTTCTGCGGCGGTGGCTCTGAAGGCTCAGTTTCGCGCCCGGTTTTACCTCGATCTTTTTGATCTTGAACCCGGGTCCTGTCTCCAGCACAGTATACGAGCCCCAGGGCCTGAAAACAGTAGTATGAGTGATACCTTCTTTGGCCTTCCGCCTCCTCAGAACATCAACGACCGCCCTGACGTCCTGCGCCCTGTTTTTGGGGCATATAAGTGTTGCGTCAGCAGTGTCAACCACGATCATGTCCTTAAGCCCCATGGCAGCGACCAGCCTGTTACCGCAATACAGGATAGAGTTTTCGTTGTCAATGGAGATCAGGTTGCCTTTCTTAATGTTTTTATCAATATCAGGGCGCAGTACATTGTCAAGCGCGTGCCAGCTTCCAACGTCCGACCATTTCATTGCTGACGGCGCCACCGCGACCTTGCGCGCTTTTTCAAGCACGCCGTAGTCAATTGACTCTGATTTAAGCCTTGGAAACGCGGCATTTGTCGCTTTTTTGAGATTCTTCGTGCCTATGGCCCTGTCAATATCCATAAGCCCTTTGTATAAGCCGGGCATATGTTTTTTTATTTCATTAAGAACAGCTTCAGCCCTCCAGATAAATATCCCGCTGTTCCAGAAATACCCGCCTGCCCTCAGGTACCTGATCGCCTCATCTTTTGCCGGCTTTTCCCTGAATTCCTTTACGCTCCTGACGCCCCGCCTGATCATCTTTCCGCTTTTTATATATCCATAGCCTGTCTCAGGTTTGTCCGGCTTTATCCCGATAGTGACAAGATAATTTTCTTCAGCGGCCTTTGCGCCCAGCATGATAGCGTCACGGAATTTGTTTTTGTTCCTGATTATATGATCGGACGGCAAGACGACCATTATAGCGTCAGGGTCAAGGTGTTTCAGATGTATTGCCGCGAGTCCTATGGCAGGCGCCGTGTTTTTTGCCTCCGGCTCGATTATAAAATTATTGTCCCAGTCAACCCCTGTGGAGGCATTAAGCTGAAGCCTTATGGATTCAGCCTGGCCCGGACCGGTCACTATATAAGTGCGCTCGAACGGAACTGTTGAGCAGGCCCTTTTCACAGTGGCCTGAATGAGTGTTTCTTTACCGTCTATACTTAGAAGCTGTTTAGGCGTCTCTTCCCTGCTCAGGGGCCAGAACCTTGTGCCTGAGCCTCCGGCGATTATCACTGTATAGAGGTTGGACAGATTATTTCTCTTTTTTTTGCTTTTTGCCTTCATCCCTTTGCCTTTTATCTATCCCGTTGTCCAGATTCTTTTTATAACGCCCGCGTCCAGTTTTGCTAACACAAAACTGTGGGTGCAGAATCTAACGGGACTCTCTACCTGCCTGCCCCCTTGTCCAGATTCGTCAGAATCTAAGGGGGCTACTCTCTACTTTCTTTCTTTTTATATGGTTCAAAAGACCGCCGGCCAGGATTATATCCTTCTGCCTTGGGGTCAGGTTATGTTCCGCCGTATAAGTATTGCCTGTTTTGATATCCGTAAACGTAACTTCAGATAACTCCTTTATCTCCTTTGCAATATATGGAAACTCTATTTCGCTGTCCTGCTCTAACGCGTCATATACTTCCGGAGCTATTGTTAATGGAAGGATACCGAAATTTATAAGGTTATCCCTGTGAATGCGCGCGAATGATTTAGCCAGGACGATCCTGATCCCAAGATACATCGGGGCCAGCGCCGCGTGCTCCCGGCTTGAACCCTGGCCGTAATTGGCTCCGCCAAGGATAACGCCGCTGGCAGAGGCCTTTGCCCTGACCGGAAAAGCCGGGTCTATCCTTGAAAAAACATATTCAGATATAGCCGGTATATTCGACCTCAGAGAAAGGATCCTGGCGCCTGCGGGCATTATATCGTCGGTTGTTATATTGTCCTGGACCTTCAGGATAACGCTGGCCTTAAGTGATCTGTCAAGTTTTCCCTTCACTGGAAGAGGTTTTATGTTGGGCCCTCTTTCAACCGTGACTTTTTCAGGATCGTCAGAAGGAGGAATGATCATGGAATCATCGACCATAAACTTTTCAGGCAGACCGATCGCCGGCTGTTCGGGAAACTCGCGCGGGTCGGTTATAACTCCCTTAATAGCTGAGACAGCGGCAGTAGCCGGGCTGCACAGATACACCTTGTCATCAGGCGTTCCGCTTCTGCCGGGGAAGTTCCTGTTAAATGTCCTGAGGGACACAGCCCCTGTTGGCGGAGACTGTCCCATGCCTATGCAGGGGCCGCACGCGCACTCAAGCACCCTTGCTCCTGCCGATATAAGGTCGGCCAGGGCCCCGTTCTCAGTTATCATCAGAAGTACCTGCCTTGAACCAGGGCTTATCGCAAGGTTCACGTCAGGATGTACGCTGTTCTCGCGGAGTATCATTGCCGCGAGCATGATATCGGCAAATGAGGAGTTGACACAGCTTCCAATGCACACCTGCTTAACTGGCGTCCCTGCCATATCCTTTACTGTCCTGATGTTATCAGGGCTTGAGGGCGCTGCTATCAAAGGCTCGATCTTATCAAGCGCTATGTCCATCACATCGTCATACTCTGCGTCAGGGTCCGGCCCAAGCTCCTGCCAGTCTGCTTCGCGCTGTTGCGCCTTAAGGAAGGCCTTTGTTTGTTCGTCTGAAGGAAAAACCGAGGTTGTTGCCCCTGTTTCAGCACCCATATTTGTGATCGTGGCCCGCTCAGGCACAGTAAGGCGCTTAAGCCCGTCTCCTGAATATTCAATGATACTTCCCACACCGCCCTTGACGCTCAATTGCCTCAGGACTTCGAGTATAACGTCCTTTGCGCCTGCGCCGGGCCTTAACTCTCCTGTAAGCTTTACATTCAGGATCCTGGGCATTACCATCCAGAACGCCTCTCCGGCCATAGCGGTTGCCACGCTCAGGCCGCCCGCGCCAATAGCCAGCATCCCCAGAGCGCCGGCATTTGGTGTATGACTGTCTGAACCCAGGAGTGTCTGTCCCGGCCTGGCAAATCTTTCCAGATGTACCTGGTGGCTTATACCGTTGCCCGGCTTTGAGAAGTAGATCCCGCGCTTGCCGGCTATTGTCTGCAAAAACCTGTGGTCATCAGCGTTTTCAAAACCCGTCTGAAGTGTGTTGTGGTCGACATAGCTTACTGACAGTTTTGTCTTAACCTTTGGGATCCCCATTGCCTCGAATTCAAGATAAGCCATGGTTCCGGTAGCGTCCTGGGTCAGTGTCTGGTCAATTGATATGGCAATCTCTTCACCCGGCTTCATAGCGCCTGTGACAAGATGGGAAGATATCAGCTTTTGCGCAAGATTCATAAAACAACCTCCAACAAAACCGTTATTAGTTATTACAAATAACGATTTTCACAAACCAAAAAACTTCTGGACCAGCGGGACAATGATCCTTAC
Source organism: bacterium BMS3Bbin08 (assembly GCA_002897775.1). Lineage (GTDB taxonomy): Bacteria > Nitrospirota > Thermodesulfovibrionia > UBA6902 > BMS3Bbin08 > BMS3Bbin08. The sequence continues at coordinate 18,527 of BDTR01000057.1, forward strand.
TGTATCGTTATATAAAACCAGCAATATCAGCATCATAAGTACAGCAAAACCTATCCTGGTCATTATCTCCATCACCTGTTCACTCAAGGGTTTTCTCCTTATTGCCTCGATCGAAAGAAACAGCAGATGTCCCCCGTCCAGCACAGGGATGGGCAGGAGATTCAGGATCGCGAGATTAATGCTTATTATGGCTATAAAATTAAAATAATCAAACATGCCCGCAGAAGCGGACCTGGCAGCGGCATCAACAATTAAGATAGGGCCGCCTATCTGCTTTACTGAAACTGCTCCTGTCAAAAGCTTGCCCACAGACTTAAGAACAAGCACGCTCCATCCGTAAACCGCTTCAACACCTTTTAAAGGCGCCTGCAGCAGGCTGGCGCTCTGTATGTAGGAAAAAGGGAGTTTTCCTGAAACACCTATTCTGCCGATCACGGTCTCATTGCCCTGTCCATCTATGACCGATGTTGGTTTCGGGGTAACTGTCAGATCGATCAGGTCGCCTTTTCTGTTCACCTTCAGGGCCAGCTGCCTGCCCGCGTTTCTGGATATGATATCAGCCATCTCACGCCAGGTTTTCACAGGCATGCCGTCAATGGACGTAATGCTATCACCCTTTCTCAGCCCCGCTTCTTCCGCCGGAGAGTCCTGCACAACAGTACCTATAGTGCTGCTGCCGACCTTTGAGATACCGGCTCTTCCGACCACCATTCCCATGCCTGTTTCATCCTTGATCTCCACAGGCTCGGGAACAATACTTATATCAACTAACGTATCGCCCCTTTTTATTTTAAGCGCCAGCTCTTTGCCCGGATTGCTTATAAACATCTCGTTCATTTCAATCCAGGTCGTTATGGTTTTCCCGTCGATCTCAATGACCCTGTCGTTTTCCCTGAGCCCTGCCTTTTCAGCGGGAGAATCAGCTTCAACGCTTTCAATAGTGGTATTGATCAGGTTATCCAGGTCAGGGATCGTAACAGAAAGATTCATACTCAGGAAAACCACAAATATAATGTAGGCAAGCAGGAAGTTGAACACAGGCCCTGAGCAGATTATTAAAGCCCTTTTCCAGACCGGCTGGTAATTAAACGCCCTTGGTTTGTCCTCATCGCTTATCTCTTCACCTGGCTCCTCGCCAAGCGGTTTTACGTAGCCTCCAAGCGGAATGGCTGACAATATGTAATCGGTCTCGCCGATCTTTTTACCTATCAGCCTGGGGCCGAAACCAAGGGAGAACTTGAGCACCTTTACGCCCACGAGCTTCGCGAAAATAAAATGCCCGAGCTCATGAAAGAATATCAGCAGGCCGAAAAGAATTAATGCCCACAGCAATGTCATTTATAAACTCCTCCCCTGTTTTTAGTTCACCGCGGCAGTCGCAACACGGAACAGAACACGGTTACAAAAAGTTACCAACCGACCGCCCTTCCCGCGCGGTATTTCAGTTACTTAATGTATCTATTATTTCTCCTGCCTTTGCTGTCGCCCAGTTCGAAACATCAATGATATCTTCAATAGTGGAACCGTCTGAAACGCTGTGCTGTTTAATTGTATCCGAGACAACAGCCGGAATTTTAGTAAAGGCTATTTTCCTGTTAAGAAAAGCCTCGACCGCGGCCTCGTTCGCCGCGTTCAGCACGCAGGGCATTGTTTTGCCGATCCGGAGCGCTTCGTATGCCAGGGACAGGCTGGGGTACCTGGTCCTGTCAGGCTCCCTGAACGTCAGTTCCCCTGCCTTTGACAGGTCCAGCGGCTCCATAACATTCTGAAATCTCCCGGGATAGGAAAGCGCGTATCCTATCGGGCCCTTCATGTCCGGCACAGAAAGCTGGGCTATAATGCTTCCGTCAACAAATTCAACCATTGAGTGCACTATGCTCTGCGGATGAAGAAGCACCTTGATCTTTTCAGCGGGCATTCCAAAAAGCCAGTGCGCCTCGATCACTTCAAGCCCTTTGTTCATAAGTGTCGCCGAATCAATGGTAACTTTTCTGCCCATTTCCCAGTTCGGATGCTTCAATGCCTTCTCAGGTGTTACACCATCCAGCACTGACGCTTCCATATCGATAAACGGGCCGCCTGAGGCTGTTAATATGATCCTTTTGATCTCGTCTTTTCTTCTGCCTTCAAGGCACTGAAAGACGGCGCTGTGCTCGCTGTCAACCGGCAGTACTCTTACCCTTCTTTTTGAAGCCTCGGCCATAATTAATGAACCGGCCATTACAAGGGTCTCCTTAGTGGCAAGGGCTATGTCCTTGCCCGCCCTTACAGCGGCAAGGGTCGGCAAAAGACAGGCAGAGCCGACTATGGCCGAAACAACCATGTCCGCATTTTCAAGTGTCGCTATCCGGCCCAGTCCGCTATCGCCCGTTAATATCTCCACGGACAGATCTTTTTTCTTAAGCTCTTCAGCCGCGGCCTCGTCAAACACGGCTACGACCTCAGGACTGCAGGCATTGATCTGGCGCTCAAGCAGCTGAATGTTATTTTTCGCGGCAAGTCCGACAACCTTGAATCTGTCAGGAAAACGGCTGACAACTTCCATGGTATTTCTGCCTATTGACCCGGTCGAGCCCAGAATGGAGATCTTTTTCATTCAGAACCCTCTTAAAAGAAAATACAGAACAGGTCCGGCAATAAGAACACCGTCAAGCTTATCAAGCAGGCCGCCATGCCCGGGTATAAGGCTGCCCGAATCCTTCACTCCGGCATCACGCTTAAACATGGACTCGATCAGGTCGCCGACCAGTGTGGCCGCCCCGATCAGCCCGCCTATCACTATTGCGCCCATTACCGTAAAATCCGGTATATCAAAGATACCCCTTATTGTGACCGAGCCGATAATACCGCCCATAACGCTTCCAAACGCGCCTTCAAATGTCTTATTGGGACTTACGACAGGATACAGCTTGTTTCTGCCTAAATAAGTTCCAACATAATAAGCCGCGCTGTCAGCAAGCCACACGGAAGTGTAAAGGAGAAATATATATTCCATGCCAAAGGTTTCTTCCCTCAGAAACCACTGAAAGCTGAGAAAACCCGCTATATAAAAAAATCCTATGCCAAGCGGCCCGATGTCCGACATGCAGCCTGACGGCGTCTTACCAGCGATAAGCCTTAAAACCAACAGCAGGAACAAACTGATAAAAATAGCGTCCATGAAATACGCCGGATGACGGCAGAGCATATAAAACAACAGCCCCCCTATTGCAACACCCGGCAAATACAGTTTTAGCGGTACCCTGTACATGGCGTAAAATTCCCGCATTGCAAGCATGGCTACGGCAACAAGAAGTCCTAAAAAATAAGGGTAAGCCGGAAGAAAATAAATAGCGGCAACCATGACAGGCAGGATGACAGCCGCGGTAACAAGTCTTTTTGAGTGCATTCTTGAACCCTTTTTGAATTTTTCAGGAATTAAGGACTTCAGGCAAAGCGCCGAACCTTCTTTCTCTTTTTTGATATTCCGTGATCGCGGATATAAACTCATCCCTGCCGAAGTCGGGCCACAGCGTTTCCGTAAAATACAGCTCTGAATAAGCGGACTGCCACAACAAAAAGTTGCTCAGTCTCTTTTCACCGCTTGTCCTTATTATCAGATCGGGGTTTGGCAGGCCCGCTGTATAAAGGTGGCTCTCAAATGTCTTTTCGTCTATCTCGTCGGGTTTTAATCCTGCCTTTACTATGCGTTTAACAGCCGCGAGGATCTCCTCCCTGCCGCCGTAACTCAGGGCGCCTGTCAGTAAAAGGCCGGTATTTTTTTCCGTAATGGATTCAAAGCCCGCGAGCTGTTTCTTTATTCCGGCGGGCAGCCTGTCAATATCACCGATGGCCCTGAACCTGATATTGTCCGCGGCGAGTTTCTTCATCTCGTTTTTGAGATAGAAATCAAGAAGGCTCATAAGGGCTTCCACTTCAGGTCTTGGTCTATGCCAGTTTTCCATTGAAAACGCGTACAATGTAAGGGCCTCGAGCCGCAGTTCAATTGAGGCGTCGATTATGCTCCGCACTTTCTTGACGCCCCGCCTGTGGCCTTCAATTCTGGGAAGGCCCCTGAGCTCGGCCCAGCGTCCGTTTCCGTCCATGATTATTGCAACGTGCCTAACGTTCATTTGCCGGTGAGATTAAAATAATACAGTATACTGCCTTTGACAAATTCTCCGGACAGTATTTTTTTGAAAAAACCAAAAAGGTTCAGTTTGCTGATAAGCAACAGGTTATCCCCTTCCACCCAGTAATCGGTTACAGAAGCATTGATTCCGCCAAGCAGCATGGTCTCCTCCATCATCCCGCCGTCCCACCATAGAGAATACACCTCGGTTCTTTTGTACCCCGCTCCGGGAACAGCCGAAGCAAACGGGATCCTTTTAACAACTATGACCTCCTGACCCCGGTTCGTGGCAACAGTGACCAGGCGGCCTTTTACAAACCATTCCTCGCCGCTTTTAGCTGATGAATATGACCTGTTTTTAAAAGATTTGTCAAATCCGCCGTAGGATTCCTCACTGTGCCATATCAATTCACCTTTTTTGTAAAGGCTGAGATATCCCCTGTCATTAAGCGCCAGAACATCAGGATGACCGCTATTCTGCCAGTCAACAAACGTAAACCCGAATATATTCAGTCCTTCAGGAAGCTCCAGGGGCTTACCCGGTTCATAACGTCCTTTTCCCCAGACCCCCAGACGCACAGGGCCGGTAATACCGCGCGACGGCGTAAATTTCTGCATAATCAGCATCTTGCCAACAACCCTGAAAATATAAGGCGCCCTGTCCCATATCTTTATGTATCCTTCTTTTGGATCATATTCCATGACAAATGAGCTCATTACATCTGCCTTCGCGCTTTTGGGGATCTCGCTGTCAGACAGGTCAACGTTATCAACATCAGTTTTTATAACGGTTACGAATATTTCGGCCCTGCCATTTTTATTAAGGTCCAGCACATCAATGGCGATGATCTGCTCTTTGGGGCTGCCTTTTACATGCCATATCTCCTGAGGTTCCTGCTTATAGTTATAGATCCTGATGTCGTGGCCGTCACTGACAACCAGTTCCCGCTCATCATTGCCGTCGACATCGCCCATTGCGAGGAGCTCCCCGCCAGACAGTTCGTGACTTCCCCACGGTTCCCCTTCTTTGAGGCCCATGGATATTATCTCGTCTCCCTCTGTCAGTTCCCTGGCAAAATCCAGCCCAACCGGCTCTTCCGTCTCCGCGAAAACAGCTGCGTTGTCAGGCCAGAACAGACTGGCGCTTATGAATATTTTTTTATTCTTTACTGGTGTTGAAAAAAAGAGCACTGCTTCCGCGCCCAGTTCACTCGCGAGCCTGGATAACTCCCCAGGGTCATTTGTACGCGCGTAAGCCTCGAGCAGGATAAAACGGCCCGACTCTTTTAATGAAGAGTAGAACGCTTCTGACAGGGCCCACTCAGCATGTTTATCCTGGAAAAAAGCCAGCTTAAGCCTTGATGACGAGATCCTTACAAGGTCGCCTGCGACCGGGCTTCCCTCGACAATACGGCACTGATATGTCTTTGTGTCTTCCTCTGCTTTTGGCTGAGTCTCAACCAGTTCAACCCTGCCGATAAATTCCTCTGCCCTGCCGATAAACTCTTTTGTCACAGGGTGATAGAACGGCTCGCCTTCCCTGAAAACCGTCAGCCTTATTCCCTCTTTCAGTTCCCGGTCGGTTTGAAGCTCAACCTTTACAAACCCTTCTGCCTGCTGCACGATCCTGCCGCTGACCGGTGGAAAGTATGACAGTATGGAATCACGCAGCGAGTTAACGGGATTCCCGGATTCAGAGGCAGCGCTATTGCCCGCGGTCTCCTGCTGACCGGCAGAGATCCCCGCGGTCGCCAGCAGAACAAAAATGGCCATCGACACTACAGCAAAGCTTATGTAAAGTTTATATGTTCCCATCTATTTGATCTTTCCCATGCATTAACTTTATATTTTAACATTTCAAGGCATACTTTTTAAATTATTAATTCAGCCTGGGAAACTTCTTGGAAGACAGGGGTTATCAAAACGAAGAACTGGGCAATGATCCAAGCAGGTACTTGAGGTCTTCGTCCTCAAATTTTAATCCGGCGCCGACGAAGATCCCTCTCCGGTTATCATTAAGAACATTGTCAATGCCGCTGGTCACAAAGAAATATTTAAAGAACCTGTAATCAAGCCCTACTCTAAGATGGGCCTTATCAGCAAGCGCCTCGTCAGCGTTAAAATCCCATATATCAGCTCTTAGTTTCAATCTGTCATCACCAAAAAATTTAAGGTAATAATCCGCGCCGAACCCGAATGTGTTCTCCATAAGGCCGACTCTCAATACCAGGTCGCTGAAACGCTTTGCGAACTGGGCTGTAAACTCGATCTTTCTCTTTACTTCCTCTTTCCTCGTGGTCACACCGTTAATTATGGTATCGGTGATCACTCCGGAGCCAAGATAATCTGATACGACCCCGAATCTGTAATAGTAGTCCTCGCGGGGATAAAGCGTAAGATCAAAATACCCTTTCCAGTCGCTGTCCTCCGTAAGGTACTCTGTGCGAAACTCTATGTAGGTCCTGAGGCGGTTCAGGACCTCAACGCCCTTGCCCAGGCCTTCACTTATATTGCTGACAGAATCATACAGCTTATCATCCTGAAGAAGTTTTCCTATGGTACCCTCACCTTTCTCAAGTTTCTGAGCGATCTTATCGGCTGACTCGGAGGCTGACCTCAAATTTTCCATGCTCTCCTTCAGGGCGTATTTGTTTTCTTCAATGACCTCTCTTAATTGCCTGGCAACCGTGCTGAGATCGTCTATCAGCCCGGGCCCTTTCTCCTTAAGCGACACTGAGAAATCCCTCAGATGAGAGATAGTCTCTCTCAGGGGCTCCCTGTTCTCCAGCAGGATGTCGTCCAGGTTAGCGGTAAGGGATTCAAAGTTGTAAATGACCTGCTTAAGGGAGTCCCTTTCGGATTCTCCGACAATATCCATAAACGCCTCAGCCAGGTCATTTATATGCGCTGTCGCGGTGGTCAGCTCATTTGCCAGCGCGTCAATGTCAATGGCAGCCTCTGTGTTTACTATCCAGTCACCGTCCTTAAGCGCTTCTTCCGTGGAAGTGCCGGACCAGATCGCAAGATATTTGTCCCCCAAAAGTCCTGATACCCTGAGTGACGCCTTCGCGTCCTCGTATATCCTGACTGCCGGGTCCATCAGCAGGGTAAGCTCCGCCCTTCCTTCCCTGAGAGATACCTTTTCAACCACTCCTGTGTCCACACCGGCAACCTTGACCCTTGATTTCTCATCCAGGCCGCTTATGTTGTCGAACCTTACATGGAGCCTGTAGCCTTTTTTCCATGGAACGCCAAGCCCGCTCACCTTAAAGGTCATATAGGAAAGCAGGATAATGACAATTATGGCAAAAAGTCCGACCTTAAGCTCTGTTTTCATACTGTGTTCCTTCCAGTGTTATCGGTCCTGAGGCACTGCCTGTAATAAACTGCTTTATAAACGGATCAGAAGTGTTTTTTATCTCCTCCGGTGTCCCTGTACCGATTATTACCCCATTATAAAGCATGGCAATCCTATCTGCAATCTTGTAAGCGCTCGCCATATCGTGGGTAATGGAAATTGACGTCACATTAAGTTTCTCCCGCATATCTATTATCAGGTCATTAATTGCATCAGCCATTATAGGGTCCAGGCCTGTTGTCGGTTCGTCATAGAGCAGTATCTCAGGCTCCATGGCAATAGCCCTTGCAAGACCTACCCTTTTGCGCATTCCCCCGGAAAGTTCAGAGGGCATGATGTCATTTATACCGACAAGGCCGACCATTTTGAGTTTCTGAGTTGATATATCTTTTATCTCCTGATCGCTCAGGTGCGTGTGCCGCCTTAGTCCGAACCCGACATTCTCCCATACAGGCATGGAATCAAACAGGGCCGCGGACTGAAAGAGCATGCCGAATTTTTTCCGCACGTCACTTAAATGCTTTTTATCAATTTCCGCTATGTCCAGCCCGTCAACCATAACAGAGCCCTTATCCGGCCTTAACAGCCCGATTATATGTTTCAAAAGAACGCTCTTGCCTGACCCGCTGCCTCCTATGACAACAACGCTCTCTCCTGCTTCGATCTTAAGGTCCACACCCTTAAGTACCTGAAGTTTACCGAAAGACTTATGCAAGTCAATAAGTTCGATCATTTGAATAACCAGACGGAGAGGAAGTAATCAGAGATAAGAATGGTCATAAATGAAAGGACGACCGCTCCGGTGGTGGCCTTTCCAACGCCTTCCGCGCCTCCTTTTGTATAGAAACCTTTATGGCAGCATATAAGCGCCATCGACGCGCCGAAAAAACATGCCTTGATCAACCCCGCGTATATATCCTGCATTTCAAGGTAGTCCCATGTTGTTCTCATATATGTTGTTGAACTCGCGCCCAGTATCGTCACAGTGACAATATAACCGCCTATTATTCCCACTATATCTGAGATCACGGTAAGGAAAGGCAGCATCACTGTTCCTGACAGGAACCTGGGAACAACAAGATATTTAACCGGGTTTGTGGCAAGGGTCTCAAGGGCGTCAATCTGCTCGGTAACCCTCATGGTGCCGAGTTCAGCGGCCATGGCCGCGCCGGCGCGGCCGGTGACTATCAGGGCGGTAAGCACAGGGCCCAGCTCTCTTGTCATTGAAAGGGCCACAATAGTGCCCACAAGTCCTTCAGCGCCAAAACGTTTAAATCCCGTGTAGCTCTGGAGCGCGAGCACCATGCCTGTAAAAACCGCGGTAATAAGAACAACCGGCAGGGAGCGGACACCGACCTCAAGCATCTGCTTGAGGATGATCCTTACGTCAAAAGGGGGTATCAGCATCACTCTCAGAGTGGAAAAAAAGAGCATTATGATCTGCCCTATCATCTCGACAGGACCCTTTATGTATGATCCGATATACTCAATAGCGCGAACAATCATGGTTAAGCTCCGCCTTCCTGGGTCTATTGTAAATAATTATACGATATTGCCGGGGCTTTGTGTAGCTAAAATGGGAGCGTTTCCAGGACCGCGGACGCGCGAACCACTAATAAAACAGAGGATACCTACGCATCCTGACATTAACCAGAACACCAATGGCCATGAAGTTTGAAAGAAGAGCTGTGCCGCCATAACTCATAAAGGGCATGGGAACTCCGACAACAGGCAATAAGGCAAGGGTCATACCCACATTGATAAAAAAATAAAAAGCGAGCATAGCTGTAACTCCAAGAGCAAGAAAGCTTCCGGCCGGGTCCCGTGCCTTCATGGCAGTGTCGATCCCCCTCAGCATAACAAAGAGATAAAGCAGGAACAACAGGATGCTTCCCGCAAAACCCCATTCTTCGGCAAATACGGAAAAAATAAAGTCAGTATGTTTCTCCGGCAGGAACCTGAGAGGCCCCTGCGTTCCCCTTAGATAGCCCTTGCCCCAGAAACCTCCTGAACCGATCGAGACCTTTGACTGCTTTATATGGTAACCCTCACCTTGCTGATCCACATAGGGATTTACAAACGCGATTATCCTCTGCTTTTGATAAGTTTTAAGCTCTCCCCACAATATGGTGCCAACAAAAGGCAGGGATATAAGCACGATAATGAGACCTACGACTACGATCTTTTTTCTTATCCCGACCGTTAGCGTCATCGAGAGCAGAATGAAAAGCAGGATCATGACCGTTCCAAGGTGGGGCTGCTTCAATATAAGTATCGCGGGCAGCAGGACAAAGATCAGGACGATCTTTGTCAGTTCCATCATGCCCAGGATCTCGTTCCGCCAGATGCCTGAAAGATAGCGCGAAAGCGCCATGACAAAAAAGATCTTGAAAAACTCGGAAGGCTGGAATGACATAAACCCCAGTGGTATCCATCTCTGCGCGCCAGAACCTTTCCTTCCCGCGACAAGCACAAGAATAAGAAGTACAATGCCGATCAGAAAAAAAACATACGCGGATTTGATGAACCATCTATAATCAATGCTCACAACAACAAAGAAACAGATCAGTCCGAGGCAGATCCAGTAGAGCTGCTTCAAATAATACGTCTGTTGTTCCGCGTCAAGCACCGGCCGCGTGGCGCTGTAAATCGTCATTACCCCTATCAGGGATATAGCCAGGACAGCGAACAGGATGCCCCAGTCAAAGTTCTTTAAAAGTCTTCTGTCGATCATAATCGATACTGAAGTAGCAAGTAGCAGGTAGAGAGCAGCAAGATTTTTGATTGCAAAGTATAGATTTTTATATTTTCTTCTCTCTACTTTCTACTCGGTACTCACTACCTCTTTTTTAAAATATTTCTCTATAACTCTCTTTGCGATCGGCGCGGCGGCAGTGCTTCCATGGCCGCCGTGCTCAACAAAAACAGCTATGGCTATTTCAGGTTTGTCTTCAGGCGCGAAAGCCACAAACCAGGCATGGTCCCTGTATCTTTCCGGGATATCTTTCCCGCTAAATTTTTTCCCTCCTACAACCTGTGTTGTTCCCGTCTTTCCGCCTATGCTCACGATATCCGAGGCTGCCCGTCTGCCTGTACCGGTTTTGTCAGCAACAACACCCATCAACGCCTTTTTTATTACTCGTGTATTCTCAGGGCTTATATTTACGGTTGATCCGGCCTTACCGCGGTCATCCTGACCTTTCAAGAGATGCGGTTTGTTCAGCCTGCCTCCGTTGACAACAGCCGACATGAGCCTTGCCATTTGTATCGGCGTGGTCGATAAATAACCCTGGCCGATCACGGTATTAAGCGTTTCACCTGTAAACCATTTTTCTTTCTTTGTCCGGAGCTTCCATTCTGCGGAAGGAACAATGCCCGACCTTTCCCCTGCCAGCTCGATCCCTGTGGGGCTTCCAAGGCCAAAGTCGGTCGCGTACTTTGAAAGCGTGTCGATCCCGATCTTTTTTGCGATCTCATAGAAGTAAACATCACATGACTCAACAATAGCCTTGTACAGGTCAGTACTGCCATGCCCCTGCTCTTTCCAGCACTTAAAGACCCTGCCGCCGATATCTATTGAGCCCCTGCATTGATACCTTGTACTGCTTTTAATTATCCCCTGTTCCAGCGCTGCCAGCGCTGAGATTATCTTGAAAGTGGACCCTGGAGGGTACTGGCTCTGCAGCGCCCTGTTGAGGAACGGCTTTTTCGGATCTCTGGCAAGCCTTTTCCAATCACTGTAATTAATGCCTCTTGCGAACAGGTTAGGATCAAAGGCAGGTGTACTTGCCATAACCAGCACCTCCCCTGAATTAGCGTCAAGCGCCACTACCGCCCCTGCCCGGCCTCCCAGCGCGTCCTCTGCTTCGGACTGAAGCTTCAGATCAATGGTAAGCTTCAGGTCTTCACCTTTGACAGGAGGCTGTATCCCGGCGACCTTGATAACCCTGCCCCTGGCATCGACCTCTATGATCTTTTCCCCCGCAGTGCCCCTCAAAACCCGGTCATAGACTTTCTCGATTCCTCTCTGCCCGATAAATGCTCTCATCGGCACGCCGGCATAGTCAGGATCCCTTGCCTGCTCAAGAGTAAGGCGGCCCAGATAACCTATGACATGACTGGCAAGCTCTCCATAAATGTAGTCCCTGCTTATTACAACCTCTACCTGAAGGCCCGGGAAATCAACCCGGCGGGCCTCGACCCTGGCAACTTCTTCAAAAGACACGTCCTGCTTAAGCTTTACAGGTCCGAACGGATCTTCCCCGCCCTTTTCCACCCTGTCCTCTATCTCCGCGGCTGAAAGCCCGATAAGCCTGCCTATCGCGGCCAGACTCTCAGGGTCCTGCGGAAGGTCTTCCCTTACAACCGATATGTCAAATGAAGGGATGTTTCTTACAAGAGGGATATCATTTCTGTCGTAAATAACCCCCCGGGGGGCGGGTATTTCAATTACCCTGAGCCTGTTCTGTTCTGCAAGCCTTTTATATTCTCCGCCTTTTACAATCTGGAGGTCCCAGAGCCTTAAAAAAAAGACGATGAACATAACGCCGACAATATAAGCCCAGACAAGAATCCTTTTCCCCATGCTAGACCCCTTCCCCTGCCTGATACAGTGTCCTGTTCTCCTCTTCAGGATTTAAAAAAGGATATGCCAGCAGACCGAATATAATTGTATAAACGACCTGCATCAAAGAGGTCCCAAACAGTTTGCTAGTGAACGAAACATCCGTAAATATCTCAAAACAGATATATACGAGAAGAATATCAAGGGCAGAGAAAAAAGCTATCATCACCGTACTCGCGATAACGTTCCAACGGAACAGTTTTTGTCTGAGCGACGAAGCCGCATAACTTATAATTACCAGGCTGACTATTTTCGGACCGAATATAAGACCGTTTGCCGAATCAATAAGCAGGCCGGTCACAGCCGCATAGATCATTCCGCTTACATGACCGTATCTGAGCGAGTAAAAGAATACCAGGACAAGTACCAGATCAGGCTTGGTATCATTAAACAGCATGGCCTGAGCGGATACGGCCAGCAGAGCGATAAAAAGATATGAGAAAAAAGCCTTCATTGTCTTTTAAGAACGATGACCTCTTCAACAGCGCCAAGCCTCTGTGCCGGCGTAACCACGATCATCTGAAAAAATTCCCCGCTCTCTTTGCTTACATCAGTTACCGTACCGATCATTAATCCCACGGGGTATATGCCGTCAAGTCCTGAGGTTATTATCCTGTCTCCCTTTGAAACATCAATATCCTGCGGCACGTATTTTAAATAACATTTATCGCCGCCCCTGCCCTCAAGGATGCCTTCGATCCGCGATGACTGGATCCTGGCGGCGACCGAAGAGTTTACATCCGTTAAAAGCATCACATTGGCGGTTTTATTCAGGACCCTGTCGATCCTTCCAACCACACCCAGGCCGGTCACTGCTATCATGTCCCTGGAAATGCCGTCCCTGAGCCCCTTATCTATCCTGAGAGTCTGGAACCAGTTAGTAGGGTCCCTGGCAAAAACACTTGCCGCGGCAACATAGTCGGACCTCTGAGACTTAAAACCAAGCAGCGACCTCAGCCTCCTGTTCTCAAGCCTGTCTTCCTGATATTCGTTCCTTTCTTTCTCGATCTTTCTGATCTGTTCCTTCAGTCTCCGGTTTTCGTCCTCCTTGCCGACGATAAAGATATAGCTGTTGAAGAAATTTTCTATGGATCTGGTAAATATGGATATGCCGTGTTCCAGAACGTCAAGAGGATAATTGATCAGGTCAAAACCATAAGTATCTGAACTGCCTTTGATACCCTGGTATGTGAGCAAGGCAAAGATCAGAAGAATAATGACTGTAAATATAAAAGTTCTTTTTCTCAAAAACATCCGGGATTACTCTTTGTCAGGGTCACGCCCCCTGAGAGTGAAGGTTTCAGGAACGGTACTACGGACTCCGGGACAGCTTAGATCGACACCCTTCTTAGAATATCCAGCTCGTCAAGCACTTTCCCCACACCATTAACTACGGCGCCGAGAGGGTCGTCGGCAATAATCACAGGGAGGTCTGTCTCACTTTTCAGAAGCAGGTCAAGGCCCCTCAACAACGCTCCTCCGCCCGCCAGCACTATCCCCCTGTCCACAATATCAGCGGCAAGCTCGGGCGGTGTGTTCTCAAGAGCAAGTTTTATCGTATTTATGATCACCGTCACCGGCTCGCTTATAGCCTCCCTGATCTCATCCTCAAAGATCGTGATGGTCTTTGGAATTCCGGATACAAGGTCTCTGCCTTTAACCTCCACGCTCTTGTCGGCTTTGCCGATTTTATAAGCGGACCCAAGATATCTTTTAATATATTCCGCTGTTCTGTCACCGATAAGGACCTTGGTCTTGCTCTTGATGTAGCTGACAATTGCCTCGTCCATCTTGTCCCCGCCAATTTTCACAGCCTTGCTGTAAACTACCCCGTGAAGGGATATGACGGCCACGTCAGTGGTACCGCCGCCGATATCAACTATCATGTTGCCGGACGGTTCTCCGATCGGAAGGCCGACGCCGAGCGCGGCTGCCATTGGTTCTTCTATAAGATATATCTCTCTCGCGCCGGAAACCTGGGCCGCATCCTTTACAGCCCGCTGTTCAACCTGCGTAATACCTGAAGGGACCCCTATTACTATCCTGGGCGATATAAAGCTCTTCCTGTTGTGGACCTTTCTGATGAAGTATTTGAGCATTTCTCCGGTCTTGTCAAAATCCGCTATGACGCCATCCTTGAGCGGCCTCATGGCAATTATGTTAGCCGGCGTCTTTCCCAGCATCCTTTGAGCCTCTGCCCCGACCGCAATGACCTTTCCGGTATCCCTGAGAATAGCCACAACCGACGGTTCATTGCACACAACGCCCCTGTCCTTAACAAACACAAGCGTGTTTGCTGTTCCAAGGTCTACGGCAAGGTCATTTGAAAACCACCCAAGAATCTTCTGAAACACTTAGTCCTCCCTTTTTTTAAGGTAAGTACAGTTAAAATATCATTCTCTTATACGGATGCCGGCCAGGTACGTCAGCTTATACTGTTCAGAGTTTCCGCACTCTCTCCGATCACCCGGGTCTTTGCAAGCTCGTCACCGAACCTCATACCCCTTTCATTGCCTATCATGAGAAGGCTCTCGAAAATGAGCACAAGCAGGGGAAAAACAAAACCTATGATCGGTATCACCATCAGGATATAAGCGGCTGCAAACGGAAAATTTCTCATTATAGACTCTCTGAAACCGCATACACTGCCCCCCTCCTGAAAAACAACTCTTAATTTAATGAGCCGCTTTCCCAGACTCCTGCCCTCGAATAACCCGTCACCTAAAAGCAGATAGGCCAGCCCCGCAAAATAACCGGCTTTTGGTATTGCTTCAATCAAAACACCTATTATTATGAAGTCTATTACCTTGGCTATTACCCTGTCGAGGATCTTAGCCTTGCCAGGTTCTTTTTTGTCGGAATGGTCTTCCTCTATCATGTGCATTTTTAAATGAATAGCGAGCCTGTTGCCGGTTTACCCGCCTTGTAGTGTGGCGGGCAGGCAGGTTTCCCGTGGTCTTGCCACAGGGTCAAGCGCGCGAATAGAATGCCCAACGAGCATCTATCGAGTGAATATATCAATAATTCGTTCCTTACATTCGTATTCCCGCGGGGAATACAAAATAATAAAATTTTCCTTACACTACATTGATCTTCCCTGTGGTCTTGCCACAGGGAAGATCAATCCGCTTTAGAATCAATTCATATTAACAGATAAACTGCTTTATTTCAAGGAGTTGCATCTATTTGACAAAACAGTGGTTCTCCGCAAAAAAAGCGCGGCATATCCCGATTGTCAAGGCAAATTAAAAGGAAAGCCTTTCCCGAGTTCAAGGCCCCTGATCAGTTTCTTCGCGTAACTTTTTTCAACCCTGAATCCGTATCTGTCAGCAAGTTTGAGTGAATCTGAAAGTGTCCTTTTAGCCCTTACAGGTTTATCTCTGAGACAGTTAAGTTCTCCATAGCCCAGCATGCAGTAGATCTTCCCTCTCGGGTCCCCCGTTTTCCTGAAAAATACTTCAGCCAGCTTAAACTTCTTCTCCGCCATTTGCAAGTCTCCCGTCATCTTACAGGCAGTGCCCATTCCCCAGAGCGTATAGGCATAGCTGACCATGTCCCCGATCTTTTTGTACAAGGATTCAGCCCTGCCAAAAAAACGCATTGCCCCTTTGTAATCGCCGGTCATTCTTTTCGCGTTTCCAATGCCGCAAAAAGAATACGCGAGCCCGAAACGGTCATTAAGATCGGCAAAGTTCCTGTTTGCCTTTACGTAATATTTTTCAGAATCCCTGAAATTGCCGTTGATCCTTGAACATCCTCCAAGACCGCAATAAGAATAAGTAAGGCCGGATTTATCCCTGATGGAACGAAACTCAGCCGCCGCGAGCTGAAAGGTCTTAAGCGCTTTTTCAATATCGCCTTTTATTCTGAAGGCGCCGGCGCCGGCCCAGAGAGAAAAGGCGTCCCCGGCTCTGTCATGAAGGGACCTGTAAATCCTGCGGGCTTTGTTTATGTAAAGCAGTGCCTGCTTCCACTCGCCAAGAGCCCTGAGGCAAAGGCCGGTTCCGACCAGGGCATCAGCCTCCGCAACCCTGTCATCAAGCGCGTCCGCGGCCTTCAGGCCTTCGGAATAATAAGTCTTTGCCTCAACAAAATCGCCTCTGGCCCTTAATGTATCGGCGATCGACAGGAAACAATTAAGCATTCCGGTTATATCTGATTTCCGCCTATAACCCCTGAGTGCTTTTTTGTATAATTCAACAGCCCGGCTGTACTGCGCCGATGATCTGAACTGTTCAGCCTGTTCGAAATCTTTTTTTGTAATGTTCAATTTTCAGCCGCACTTTTCCCTGACAGCTTTTATAACTCCGGCATAGTCACCTGAGCCAAAAAAGGCACTGCCCATCACGAGAATATCCGCGCCTGCCCCTGCGACATCTCCGGCGTTATTTACGTTCACTCCGCCGTCAACTTCTATATCTGCCTTGCTGCCCATGCCGCGCGCCATGTCTTTAAGCGCCCTAATCTTGTCCATAACGCGGGGGATGAATTTCTGACCTCCAAAGCCCGGATTAACAGACATCAGAAGCACCACATCCACATCAGGGAGCACGTATTCGAGAACATCCAGAGAAGTCGCTGGATTAATCGAGACCCCTGCCTTTGCGTTATTATCCTTTATATAGCTTATGCTCCTGTGCAGATGCATTGATGCCTCCGCGTGAACAGTAATTATATCCGCGCCGGCCTTTGCGAACTCCTCGACATACCTGTCCGGTTCTTCTATCATGAGGTGAACATCAAGAGGAAGACCGGTAACATTTTTTAAAGCCTTAACAACAAGCGGACCGATCGTTATGTTAGGCACAAAATGACCGTCCATAACATCGACATGTACCAGATCAGCTCCGGCCTGTTCAGCGGCTTTTATCTCCTCTGCGAGCCTGGAAAAATCAGCTGACAGAATAGACGGTGCGATCTTGATCATAGCCCCCCTAAGTATAATTATCAATTATACTTGATTACACCGATTACAAAAAACGATTACTCAGATTACCCGTCAAATATTTATATCTGCGTAATCAAAGTAGTTAAATCTGTGCTATCAGACTATTCTTAAAACCAGAACCCGCTGCCTCGGCCAAGTGTGATCTCCACTGAATCTCCTTTTTTCACAGACGCGCCTGCTTCAGGCTTCTGAAAAATTATCACCCTGCCGCTTTCCCGCTTTATGAGCCTGATCCCGAGCTGATCAGCCAGGCCCTTTGCCTCACTCAATGTCATATCAATAAATGACGGACACTTATAGAATACATCGTACGGGCCTAAACTTACAACGAGATTTACTTTATTATCGCTGAAATGGCCGGGTAAGGGCCTCTGGGTAATGACCCTGCCCTTTTCTACTGTATCAGAATGCACCTTTGTGATCTTCCCTGTTTCCATGTTTAGTTTTCTAAGCGTGAGTCTTACATCCTTAAGGTCCATTCCTTCAAAATATGGCACAGAATACACCTCTTTGCCCCTGCTCACGATCACCATAATGCCTGAGCCTTTTTTAACCTCTGAATCCCGCGCAATGTCCTGGCTTATAATATGGCCCCGCGGTATTTCCTCGTCATAATCTTCACCCCCTATTTCAAGCGAGAGTCCACTTTCAGCCAGGATATCTCCTGCCTCTGACAGGCTCCTGCCTGCCAGCGACGGTACTGATACAGACTCGTCAAAACCAGCCAGCTTAAACACCAGGAACGAGGCGACAGCGCCGAGGACGACAAATCCCAGAAAATACAGTATAAGCCTGCCAAGATTTTTAACCACAAGCTAAGTTTAAAATATTTTATTCTTCATTACAAGGAAGATCTTCGAGGTAAGTTTTTGAATAAAAAAAGGACACCTGTTAAAGGTGTCCTATGATTTTTTTATTAGCTTCTTTTCTAAGGTTCAGCCACAAAATTAACATTGCCGTTATGTGCAGGCAGGGAAAGGTTGTAATCAGCGCGGGCCTGCCAATCCGAATTGAGGGTAAATTCCCATGAGGGATCTAATTTTGGCTTATCATATTCCTCTGGAAAAGCATGATATGATATTTCAATCTTTTTTATCTGCTCTGAATCTAAAATATTACATAGATTGTTATAGATCTTTTCTCCTATAAGGTCTTTATTAACTACATTTGTCTCAGTAAAGATAACTCCCATTACAGAACCATAATCATACCAGCCAGCTATATCTGTATCTCTGGTGCAGGAAGGCAGTAAATAAGCTATTTTTTCTAAAATGCTCTTCCCTCCGTTGTTTCTGAAAAGGTTATGAACATTTATAATCATCAATAAGAATGGCTTTCGAGAATATTCAGCCCTTTTTATTTCGAGGGATAATGCCGCATGGAAATAAGCCTGAACATAAAACCCGCAATCATTATCAAGTAAATATGCCGCGCAATTAGGATTATTTTTATTTAAGTTTTGCATAGCAAATCTATTGTCAAAAACACATAGGTACTTATCTATTACTCAGGTTGAATGGTTGCGCTCACCTGCAACTGCGACTATTGCCCTGGATTTTTTATTTTATTACCAGCTTTTTTCTTCTGAAAGCTACTAAACCCAAAAGACCAGCGCCTAATAGAATAACTGTTGAAGGCTCAGGGACAGTAGTAACATCACCATCAACCGCAAGCCAGGCAATGTGGCAGTCAGCAAAACCCTGATAACCATTTGCAAAGTTGAAGAACGGGTAGGGATAAAATGGTGGATCATCTGGCCAACCTTGGTCCGGGGTACCAGCCCAGATAGCAGAAACACCCCCATAAAGTGTAAAAGGACCCATTTCTGTTAAAGTTTTGTTTTTGTTACCCAGCTCATTATGCCAGATGTGTCCAAATTCACTTAATGGACAGTCATAACCTACACACTGACTGCCATCCGGGTTTTCAATACTGAGCATTCTCCAGCCAGATATGCCTTGATAGGTAATGCCGCCTGCTACCCAGGCCATTGCACCAGGCCAGCTTATTATACCGTTGCCCCAATTACCTGGTGCGTTAAGGAGCCAGGAAGAGTTAATCTCCTGCATCAGCGTGATATCTAAATAATCGTCATAGATTAGCCCGTTGCCCCTGTCAAAAAGCGTAGCTTGTGCCACGCTTGATATGCTGAATATTATCGCTACTGAAATTAGTGAAATTAGAAGTGCTAAAACAAAACCTTTTTTCATCTGCCTATTCCCCCTTTGTCTATTACTTCTGAATTATTCCCTTCACTTAATCTTCTTTGAGTAAAAAAAACTTACTCTGACTCTTTAATGTGGGCGGAATTAAAAACAGATTGTAACTCAGTGGGCGGACAGACTTAAAGCTTTCTCTTTGAAAAATACTTTTACAGCATACAATTATACAATATGTAAAAAGCATAAACTTGTTTAATATAAATGTCAAGTATTTTTTTATGTCAAAAATATTTATATTTTACAGTTTTGATTTAAAGAGTGGGGGGTATAAAGAACAGAATTGCAAAAAATAACATAACCCGTTGATTTTACAACATTATAATAATTACTATTTTTGCTTTTGCAGGTTTTTTGAAAGCAAGACTTGCATGTATAGGCTTGTTTTATTATTAAAATTCAAAGGGTTATGTTTACTGTAAAGTATTTTATACGGCTATTTTGCATTACTGGCAAAAAACGCAAGTGCATCTCTTACCTTTTCAATATCAACTCTTGTATTAAAACAGGGCCCGTGAGGCCTTTCGTTTATAATGCCAAGCAGGGGCAACGGGTATGTGTCTATGACCCCGCTTGAGAGGTCCCTTTCGCACGCGACCGCCACTATTGCCTCGGGTTTTGTATCAACCACTATTCTTCTGGCGATGGTCCCGCCGGTAGCGATGAACAGGTCCAGTCCATGGGCCTTTGCTATCTCAACAAAGTCCTTTATTTCGCATTTGCCGCATCCTTCACAGTTAAAAATATTGAATGTGATCTTAATATTGCACTCGCTACGCTGGAGACAGTGCGGGAGCAGCAGAAGCAGTCTCTTCGCCGGACTCCTTTTAGACCGCCGGACCAGACGGTTGTTTACATCGATAAGGAATCTCTGTACTTTGTCCTTCCTGATCCTGAAGACCCACCCAAAAATAAGGAGAAGCGGATACCCGAGTTTAAAAAATAAGCCTCTAACCATCTGATTCTTCACAGATACGCTCCCCTTCTTTTAATTTTCTACCCTGCAAAAAAGCCCTGACAGTCATTGCAGGCTTGCCAGAAGGCTGCAGCTCAAGTATGGAAAGCATGCCTTTGCCCGTACCGACAAGCAGTTCGTTTTTTGTGACCCTTTTTATCACGCCGGGTTCCCCTCCTCCTGCCATGTGTGCGGCTTTTAAAATTTTAACCCTTTCAGCACCAATAAAACCATAGGCACACGGCCAGGGGTTCATTCCCCTTATGAAATTACATAATTCAACCGCCGGCTTTGACCATTTTATAAGTCCGTCAGTCTTTTTCAGGACAGGCGCGTATGATATTTCACCAGCCTGGGGCACGGGCTTTAAAGTGTCGTTTCCCAGTTCTTCCAGTGTCTTAACCAGCAGTTTTGCGCCAAGGGAAGAAAGTCTCTTCGAAAGGGAACCTGCCGTGTCATCCGCTGTTATTTTTATCTCCTGCTTCAGCAGTACAGGGCCTGTATCCATTCCCTCATCCATAAGCATTATGGTAATGCCTGTTCTGTCATCGCCGTTCATAATAGCCCGGTTTATCGGCGCTGCCCCGCGGTATATTGGCAGTAAGCTGGCATGAACGTTTACGCAGGCGAATTCAGGTAAGTTTATTATCTCTGAAGGGAGTATCTGTCCATAAGCCGCGGTAATTATTACTGATGGGGCCAATGCCCTCAGTTCTTCTATAAATCCGGTATCTTTTACTCTTTCAGGCTGGAGCACTTTTATCCCGTGTTTCAGGGCCTCAGCCTTAACAGGACAGAAAGTCACGTGCCTGCCTCTGCCGCTCTGTCTGTCGGGTTGGGGAACAACAGCAACGACTTCATGCCCGGAGCTCAGCAGAGCTTTAAGAGGTTGTACGGCAAATTCAGGGGTACCAAAAAAAACCAGTCTCAAAAAATACCTTTCACTTGTCTTACTTTCCCCCCTGTTAGAAAGATCAAACCTTCTAACGGGATTTACTCAGTACTTTTTCTCTTGCAAAGCGTTTTTTGAAAAATTCTTTTCTAAGGCGGCCTATCCTGTCGATCAGCAAAATACCGTTAAGGTGGTCTATCTCATGCTGGAGCGCCCTTGAAAGCAGTCCCGTCCCCTCAACCTCCACCGGCTTTCCGTTCCTGTCAAGGCCTTTTACTTTTACTTTTTCAGCCCTTTTTACGACTGTCACATAACCCGGAAGGCTGAGACAGCCTTCTTCAAACTCACTCTCCCCCTCGATATATACTATCTCAGGGTTTATCAGCACGATCAGCGGTATTTTTTCCTCAGTCATACTTACATCAATGACCAACACCTGTTTTGATACACTGACCTGGTTAGCGGCAAGTCCCGCTCCGGGCGCGGCATACATGGTCTCGACCATGTCATCAATGAGTTTCTGAAGCTCGAGTGTAAACTCTTTGACAGGCTCTGTTTTTTGCGCCAGTATCTTTTCAGGGTATTTTTTTATCTCAAGTAAAGCCATAGATTCTCCAAAACACCAGCGGGCTTTCAGATATTAAGGACCAGGCTGTTCTTTACACTTGACCAGCATACCGCTATATATTTAGTGTTCTCTGCAGCTACACTGCATCAAACCCGAATGTAAGGAGTTGTTATTATCACATTCGCTCACATCCGCTCGCTATACATTTAGTGGTCACCTTTTGGGTAAGCACAATGTAAGGAATAACAAATTACTATCACATTCGCTCACATCCGCTCGCTATACATTTTAATTTAAATGATTATCAATATAAATAACAAGCTGAACCCTTGAATATTTGCCGCCAAACCATCAGCAAAAACAGCAATTGACAGGGGGTAGGCGCTTTGATAGTATAACTAAATTCAGGGACTCAGAGTGTGACACCGGGAGGCTAACATGAAAGAACTTCTTCAACAGTCATTTTTTAATAACACCGTACAGAGCTATCTGGTGTTTGCGGCAATCTTTGTCATCGGCATGCTCGCGGTGCGTATTCTCAAAAGTATAGTAATACACCGGCTTAAGAAATGGACAAAGAAAACAGCTACTACCATAGATGACTTTTTAATACACATATTCGAAAAGAAATTGCTTCCCATGCTGTATTTCGGCGTCTTTTATTTATCCGCAAAGAACCTGACCTTAAGTCCCACTTTGAGTAAGTTCATAGACGTCATCGGAATAGTTCTCTTAACCTTCTTCAGTATCAGCCTCATAGTAGAGTTGCTTAATTATTTACTTCAAAACTACTGGGCAAAAAAAGATGCAGATGCGAACAGGGAACGTGCTGTTAAAACAATATTTCCAATATTAAAGGTAATTATATGGGGCATCGGCATTACTTTTCTTTTGGACAATTTAGGTTTTAAGATTTCTGCAGTAGTTGCCGGCTTAGGCATTGGCGGTATAGCAATTGCCCTTGCCGCCCAGACAATTTTAGGGGATTTGTTCAGTTATTTTGTTATATTTTTTGACCGTCCTTTTGAGGTCGGTGATTTCATAATCATAGACGATTTTTTAGGGTCAATTGAGCAGATCGGTATTAAAACGACAAAGATTCGCAGTCTGGGCGGAGAACAATTAGTGTTTTCCAATACTGACCTCACCAATTCTCGCCTGCGGAATTACAAAAGAATGACCAACCGCCGCGTAGTTTTCAAGCTTGGAGTTACGTATCAAACCTCTCTACAACAGTTACAGAAAATACCGGTAATAATCACAAATATTATTAAAAATGTTGACGGCTCAGCCTTTGACCGCGCACATTTCTCCTCCTATGGGGATTTCAGTCTTGTCTTTGAAGTTGTCTATTATGTCATTGGCGGCGACTATAACAAATACATGAATATCCAGCAGGAGATTAATTTTAAAATTAAGGAAGAGTTTGAAAAACGCGGCATCGAGTTTGCTTACCCGACACAGACACTATTCCTTGAAAAAGGCTCAGAAAACAGCTAAGTTGTGAAAAAAACCGGATACGGACAGTCAGAGATATCAAAAGCAAAGTTTGAAAAATGGCCTAACCCCAGCCCTGACAGGGACTATACAATAGACATTGAAGTTCCGGAATTCACCTGCCTGTGCCCGCGTTCAGGCTATCCCGATTTTGCCACGATCAAAATAAGCTATGTGCCTGACAAGTATATAGTCGAACTCAAGTCCCTGAAACTTTACATAAACAAATTCAGAGACCGATCACTTTCGCACGAATCAGCAACCAATGAGATATTTGACGCGCTGAAGAAACTCCTGAAACCTCGTCACCTTGAAGTGATCGGCGATTTTAACCCCAGGGGGAATGTGAAGACAGTTGTGAGAGTGTCAACCTAACATTTTAGATCTAAGATTGTAGATTAGTGCCTGCCAGCCAGTCTGTTTGGCGGGGTCGCCCTTCGGGCAAGCACAATGTAAGGAATAACAAACTATTATCATAATTGCTCACCCCTGGTTCGCCTGCATTTATAGATTTTTTCTCTCTACTTGCTACTTTCTACTCTCTACTTCCTAAAAATTGAGCATCTTCATCCCTTTACCAATAGGGACAGCGCTCCTCATGGCGCTTAACACAAAATCCTTTGCCTTGACCACGGCTTCTTTGATGTCAAAACCCAGAGCAAGAGAGGCAGTGATAACTGATGAAAAAACACATCCTGTACCGTGATATTCTCCATCAAGGATCTCGTTCTCAAGCGACAGGAATTCCTTCCCGTCAAAGAACAGGTCCAGTGCCCTTTCCTTCAGGTGTCCTCCGGTAATTATCACTGATTCAGGCCCGGATTCTTTGAGCGCCATTGCCGCTTTTTTCATGTCTTTATCGTCCTGAATGTTGATCCCTGTAAACAAAGAGGCCTCATATATATTGGGTGTTATTGTCCTGGCCAGCGGAAACAGGTATTTTTGCATTGCCTCAAGCGCCTTGTTCTCAATCAGAGGCGTTCCGCCTGAGGACACTGTTACCGGGTCAACAACAAAGTTTTTTATTGCATACAGCCTTACTTTTTCAGCAACGATCTTTATGGTTTCCGCGCTGTACAGCATTCCTGTTTTACTCGCGTCAGGAGATATATCACGCAGAAGCACATCTAACTGTCTTGAGAAAAAAACCGGGGGCACGTCAAATACCTCATAGACGCCCTGGGTGTTCTGGGCTGTTAATGCCGCGATAACACCGGTTCCATACACACCCAGCGACCTGAAGGTCCTTAGGTCTGCCTGCATGCCGGCGCCTCCGGTAGGGTCGGAGCCTGCTATTGTAAGAGCGGTTTTCATATAAACCCATACTTCCCGGTTAAACGTTGTACTCCCGGGTATGCAAAGACTATATCAAGTAATTTATAATATTTTCAACAAATGATTTTAGTCTTGACACCCGTCCCCTTGTTTTGCTTTCGCAGGAAAACAAAGGAGAGCGGTTTTAACCATTATTTTATTAAAGGATTAAAATGAACGAACAGGAAGAGTTTCTAGACGTAGTTACACGTGACGGGGAAATCATCAAAACACTTCCAAGGTCTGAGATACACGGCAACCCCTCTTTGATCCACAGGGTTGTGCATGTCCTTGTGTTCAACAGCAAGGGAGAGCTGATTCTGCAGAAGCGCTCAATGAACAAGGACGTTGCTCCGGGGAAGTGGGATACGTCCGTGGGCGGGCATGTTAATTCAGGCGAAACCCTTGATAAGGCTGTTCAGCGCGAGATGGAAGAAGAGCTGGGCATTACGGTGGTCAGACCCGAATTCCTTTATTCATACATCCACTCAAATCAATATGAAACAGAACTCGTATATACCTACTCCTGCGTTTATGACAGGGAAATAAAACACCAGCAGGATGAGATCGATGAGGTCCGGGCATGGCCTATGGATGAGATCAGGGAGAACATGGGCAAGGGTGTCCTGAGCGATAATTTTGAACATGAGTTTGAGACGTTTTTGAAAAAAGGAGGCAAGTAAACCGAGTTTAGCTGTGGCCCACCGGGACCGTCAGTCTCGGACAAATTGTTCCCGTTTTCTTTAATAAATATTGATTCATATTAGCGCTTTAACTTATTGTAATATTGCGAAAATAGAGCATTATTCGATTAAACTGCTGCCTGTTTCAGTTTCAGCGGCCTGATTTCATTTAATTCTTTTGATTCCGCAATTCTGGCCCTGTGTGGTGGGGTCAGACATGACTATTGACATTTGGTTGTTTGTAAATCAATTAACCAGAAACCAATTTGTCAGTATCGTTGGAAAGTCAATAGTCATGTCTGACCCCATTTTTTGATGAATGAATATGAATGAATATTGACTGATCACGGCGGTTTAACTTATTGTAATATTGTGAAAATTGAGCATTACTCATTCGGCAGGATCACGATCGACGGGAAAACCTACACATCCGACGTCATTATATATCCAGACCGCGTTAACCCTTCATGGTGGAGAAAGCAAGGACATCTTCTTCAAATAGAAGACCTGGAAGATATTGTAAGCACAGGATTACAGGTGCTTATAGTAGGCACAGGTTATTACGGCGCAATGCTGGTTCCGGAGAAGACCATCGAATATTTCCGGTCAAGAAAGATCGAAGTGTATTCTGACAACACTCAAAAAGCTGTCAAACTTTACAATGAGGTCTCAGATAAAAAACCCGCTGTGGCCGCCCTGCATCTTACATGTTAGAAAAAAAAGAGCTGCTGCCTGCCCGGTCTCCCGTAGAGAAAATAGGATACGCACAAATGTCGTTGACAATTTTTTTTAAACATGGTAATTTCTACTAAGTGAAGTTTCAGGAGTTTTTGTATCTGTTAAGGCCGCAAAGACTTTAAGCTTTGCGGCCTTTTTTTTAGAGGACGTTATCCGGAGACTTTAATTTACAAGGGAGGTAGACTGATGGCTGAAGGAACTGTAAAGTGGTTCAATGAATCAAAGGGTTTTGGTTTCATATCCAAGGAAAACGGCTCTGATGTTTTTGTCCACTATTCATCCCTCCAGGGTGATGGATTTAAAACCCTCAACGAGGGCGATAAAGTCAGCTTTGATGTTGAGGAGGGCGAAAAAGGCCCAAAAGCGGTCAACGTAGTTAAGCTGCAATAACTGCTATTTCTGACATTGGCCGGGATTTGCTTTTTGATATCAAATATCAGAACTCAATTCCTGGCCTTTTATTTGCGATCGGCCATTTTTAACCCATATACAAAGGAGGTTTTTAATGCTACTGACAAATGTAGAGTCTGTCCCGGGTAAGACCATTGCTGAACATTTCGGTCTTGTATCCGGAAGCACTGTCCGTGCAAAGCACATTGGAAGGGACATCGCCGCCTCGTTCAAAAATATAGTAGGCGGCGAACTCAAGGGTTACACTGAGCTTCTGCAGGAGTCCCGCGATCAGTCTATACAACGCATGATAGAACAGGCAAAGGAACTTGGTGCAAATGCTATCCTGAACGTACGTTTTGCCACATCAGCAGTGGCTCAGGGCGCGTCTGAACTCTACGTGTACGGAACAGCGGTACGGGTCGAGTAAATAAGGGTATATCATGGAACAGCTTATTATATTTATTGCCCTTATAGTCCTTGGTTACACTGCCGGCACCATAGCTGAGCGAAACCACTATAAGTCCATAAAGACCCGCGAGCACAAGCTTCTGAGTCTCCCTGCCTGCACTATTAAAAACGCCCTTTACAATGACGCGCAGGTGGATAAAGCCCATCTGGTATCAGGAAGCGTCGTGGTTTCAGTAGATTACTTTAAACGGTTCCTGGCAGGCCTGAGAAATCTGCTGGGCGGCGAGTTAGTATCATATGAAACTCTTCTGGACAGAGCGCGGCGGGAAGCTGTGCTCAGGATGAAAGAAGCGGCAAAAGGAGCTGACATCATTATTAGCCTGCGGATCGAGACCTCTTCGATCGGCCAGAGCGCGAATCGGCGTCAGTCTCTTGGCAGTATCGAAGCCATAGCCTACGGTACAGCTGTTACATATAAAAAAGTGAATGAGATACCGGGCAAAAGAACTTAAGCAAAACGTTAATGTTTCCCGCACATCGCCGATAAAAGAGCTTTTCATCCTGTTAGGCGGTGTTCTTGGCATCTTAATAGCTGTCTACGCGGCGCTCGGGTTTGCTGTTGACCTTGTCGTGCCAAAACTGCCTTCATCAATAGAGCAGAGTCTTGGCCGGCTCTATTCGGGGATATACGATGATACGGATGAAACGCCTGCTGAAGCGCAACTTCAGAAGATCCTTGACAGGCTCTCTGCAGCAAGCGGGGACACGGAGATCAAATACAAGGTTCATATAGTGCTCAACCCTCAGGCAAACGCCCTTGCTTTACCGGGCGGGAATATTATTGTCTTTTCCCGGCTAATAGAAGAAACCGCTTCAGAGAACGAACTGGCTTTTGTTCTTGCGCATGAGCTGGGTCACTTTGCCAACCGGGACCATTTGCGCGGCCTTGGCAGGGGACTGGTTTTGCTCACCATTTCAGCAGCACTTCTCGGAGCAGACAGCTCGGCTACAAATTTTATTATGAATTCGCTGCAAAATGTCGAGATGAAGTTCTCGCAAAGACAGGAGCAGGCCGCTGACCTGTGGGCTCTGGACCTGCTGAATAAAACATACGGACATGTCGGCGGGGCAACTGATTTTTTCGAACATATGTCAAAAAATGATAAAAGAGGGCGTATCAGATACTACTTTGCCACACATCCGCACCCTGAGAACCGCATAAGGGTCTTGAGAAAGAATATACTGAAAAAAGCTTATCTGGAAAAAGAAAAGACCGCGCTGGATAGACCTTTAAGCAAGCTTGTAACAACCCCTGGAAGAACAAATTAAATACAGCGCTCCGGCCCTATTTTTTTGTCTTTTTTGACAACGGCCCGTAACTTCCGGGTCTTCTGTCCTTAAAAATATCATTAAACATGTTTAACGACTTATTCCTTGCTTTTTCAGGTTCAAGCTCTACTACTGACAGCACTTCTTCGTCCTCTCTAGCCCTTGTTAAAACCTTGCCTTCAGGAGAAACGATAAGGCTCTGACCTATGAAGGTAAGGGGCTCACCATGCTCTTTTCTGTCTTCAGTGCCGGTCCTGTTCGCTGTCACCGCGTAGACCCTGTTTTCCAGGCACCTGACAGGCATTGCCTGCGGGCAGTAAGGCAGTACGAGATTTGAAGGATGCGCCACAATATCCGCACCCAGCAACGCGAGGCTTCTCATGGACTCAGGAAAGAACCAGTCAAAGCATATCATAAGGCCGATACAACCTATATCCGTATCCCAGGCCCTGAACCCCGTGTCTCCGGGAGTAAAATAAAGTTTTTCTTCAGAGAAGAGGTGTGTCTTGCGGTAAACACCGACCAGTCCCCCTGGACCCATGAGAACCGCTGAGTTATAAAATCTATCGCCCATTGCTTCTGCAAGGCCTGCGGCGATGTAAATGCCTTTTTCACTGGAAAGGGCTGAAAGAAAATCAGTGGTATATCCCTTTGGAACAGGCTCGGAAAGTTCGGCTACTTCTTCAACAGAGATAAACTGGTAACCGGTCGCAAAAAATTCGGGGAGCACAAGAAGGTCAAGGTCCACATCATTTACCGCGGACAGGACCTTGTCGAGATTTTCCTTTTTCCTGCCAAAGGAAGGAGCAAACTGGTAAAAGCCGGCTTTCATTGAAATAAGATATCATCTTACAGCAGGTAAGTCTACTTTTTCAAAAAATTATAGTATGATCTCATATATCATGCCGAAAGAACCGGGTTACCGTTTGATCAGGAGCAAAAAGAGAAAGAAGACTATTGCTCTCCGCATTCAGAGAAACGGCGTAATCACCATCCGTGCCCCTTACCATACCCCCTCTCGTGATATAGACAGATTCTATGAGGACAAAAAGCAGTGGCTTAGCAAAAAACTCTCATCAAAAGGAATAAGTCCCGGAACACCAAAAAAATTCATAACAGGCGAGACATTCCTTTTTCTTGGAACAAGCTATGAGCTGGACATCCGGGATCCAAACGGCGGAAAAGCGACACTGGATTTTTCAAACAACAGGTTTGTCCTGAGCGGGAATCATAATGACAGGGTAAAGGAGCTCTTTATCAGATGGTATAAGAAAGAGGCTCTAAAGAAGATCACCGAACGGGTTGATTTCTACAGCCGCAGGCTTGATCTCTTTCCTGAAGGCGTAAAGATAACAAATGCTGAATATCGGTGGGGCTCATGCTCTGCGGGCAATGTCCTGTGTTTCAGCTGGCGGCTCGCCATGATACCTCCTGCTGTGGTCGACTATGTCGTTGTCCACGAATTACTTCATATGAAAGAAAAAAATCATTCCCCAAAGTTCTGGCATTTTGTGGAAACCGCAATGCCCCGTTTCCAGGAACAAAAACAGTGGTTAAAAAACAATTCATACGGTTTATTCCTCTAGCAAAACAGCTGTCCGGCAGTCTTGACAAGCCTCTTAAAGATGATATGATACTTAACGGGCAGTTGTAGTACAGACATGAAATCAGTTATATTAAAAGATAAACTTATTTAATGGAGGAAATTTTCTATGTCAGAATGCGCAAGTTGCGGACAGGGCGCGGGCCCTTTCGCTGAAGGAAAAGAACTGGTTGAATTTGTGTACAAGGTCCATGACGGAGCGGTAAAGAACCAGCCCATTCCAGACGGCGGGTTGGAGACACGCTGTCAGGGTTGCAACGAGCCGTTCACATTAAAGACATTTGTGGGCAAATGCCCCAAGTGCGGGGGAGTACACGCGGTCTCACCTCCCCGCTGCGATGACGCCGCCAACATTCAATTCGCCGGCGCCGGATACAAACTTCCTGAATAACGATGCGCTCAGTGATGCAGATGTGTAAAATATTAATATGCACAAAGATAGTTTGGAAATTACAAACTATCATAATTCAGAATAGTCACGCTGGTCTGCATTCACTGCAGTAGCTGGTTATAAGTTTTATATTTCAGTTCATCAAGATCTTTTCAGCTGATGAAAAAGATACCTTGCCCTTTTTTTCTTTTGCCTCAAACTTTTTTATCTCATTTAAATCCAGAACATTCTCATATAGCTCAATGAGTGACTTCTTTATCAAGGTAGATTTATCTTCATGAAAATGATCAGATAATTTTTTCAATATCTTTTCTTCGTCTTTATTAAATCTTACAGATATTACTCCCATTGTTTATACACCTCCTCTCTTTTTGCTATTGAAATCACATAATAATCCTTTTTTTCTATATAGAATATAGCTCTGAATTTACCTTTTCTTAACCTATAATATGATCGCTGTTCAGACGACTTCAATTTAGTGACTACCGGCTCGCATGTGGTTGAATGACTATTTATGTCCCGATTATCTCATTTAAACCTTCTATGATTTGAACTAATTCCTCTGGCGTCGCTCTGCCGATTTTTTTCCCGATCCTATCAACAGATAATGTTCGAATTTGGCTTATCTTAACCCATGAACGCTTTGGTAACTTTCCTGTTTTCAGCTCAAATGTCAGTGGAAAGCCTGCACGCTGTGGTTGACTAGTTAGAGCCATGGCTATAACAGTTCCCGAACGCTCATTAAATATATCGTGACTTAAGATTAAAACAGGCCGTAACCCTGCTTGCTCATGACCACGCACGGGGTTCAAATCCGCCCAACGTATCTCACCCCTTAATATTCTGGCCATTCGCTTAAATCTTCAGATAAACCTTCTTCTGCCATTGCCTTTTCAAATGAAGGGTTAAGTTTGGAACACTCTTTTGCCAACCGGCTGCGTTTTAAGTGTTGCAGCTTTTCATTGACAGCTTGTTGTATGGCCCGGCTGCGGTTTTGAAATACATGATCACTAACAAGCCGGTCAAGTTCTTCAATCAATTCTTCATCCAAAGTTATTGCAATTTTGGTTTTACTCATAGTCACCTCATAGTATTACATTATATCATACCGAGAGAGTTTTTAAAACATAACGCCATGATCGCTGGATTTTTGGAGCGCAGTGGAGAAAATTCCAGTGCATTAATTTGTTATATTTAGCTTTCATAGATAAACTTCTTTTCTGTGACCAATTCTTAAAATAAGTACCTCTTTATTAAGAATTGCATAAATGATTCGGTAGGTTCCAACTCTAAGTTTTCTGAGTCCGGCAAACTCACCTTTTAGAGCAGGATAAGATTCAGGCTTTTTGTTAAGTTCTTTTTCGATTTTAGTAATTAATCTTTTTAAATCAGTTTTATCAATTTTCTTCAAATCTTTAATTACAGATTTTTTATACGTTATTTTATATTCCAAGAGACTTCTTTAACTCCTTGCGTGAAATTGTTTCATCTTTTGGATCATGTAAACGATCAAGAGCAATTTGTAAATCTGAAAAATCATTAATATAAGATTCAATCGCTTTTTGAATAATAAAAGACTTAGATCTCTCGGTTTCCTTTGCAATCTCATCAATCTGTTTAGCAATTTTGTCTGGTATTCTAATTGAAACTGAAGTACTCATAATAACCTCCTAACTATATTTAATTACTTTGTATGCTTTGTAATACATTATAATACATAGAGTTGAATTTTGCAAATTATTTAGAAATATAACGGGCAAATTGAGCGACATAATGGCAGGCTGGCAAACGAGGTTGCCAAGTCTGGCAGGATGATCGCTCCAATGATTTGTTCGGGCGCGCGAGTCAGTGCGCGTCGGAGCAAATCAGGGCGACAGCTCAATTCGCCCGTTCCGGTGCGCGCAGCGCGCCGGAATATTTAATATACGAGTGTCGTATTTTACTATCACTGTTGTTTTATGTTATCAAAACATATCAGCATATACAACGTAAAATTATCTTTAAAACGCATGACATTTAACGCAATATAATCGTAAATTGTCTGTAATATCATGAAAAACGACAGTTGTTTTATATTGATTTATTGTCACGGTCACCCTTTACCGCCATGTCCAATGTCAAGGTGCGACCCGTTTTTTTACCCGTCTTTTTTTACCACCCTTCTTATAAACTTTCCGGGGAAGGTCTCTTTCGCGCTTAAAGCTCCGTGAGGGCAGACCTCTATGCAGCAATAGCACCTGATGCATTTTTCATAATCAAACCGCACGCGCTCTTTCTTTTTGTCTTTGGATATGGCTTTGGCAGGGCAGTACTCCCAGCATTCCCCGCACATTTTACACAGATCAGCCTCTGAAACAGGTCTCTGAACAAGATGTTTTCTCATCAGTCTATGTAAAGATTTAGGCCCGAACACCACAGGCGTTATCTCCGGGAACCTGAAATTCTTTATCTCCGGCATGTCCCCTTTTACACTGACCGTACCATTTGCAAGGCCCAGCTCTTTAGCCACTTTATTGGTCAGCAGGCTGTCCGGTCTTATGCCGAGCATTTTGCAGACAACGGTATCCATGGAAAAAGGGTCTCTGCTTCCCATGAGGACACCGAGTTCCCTGGGGGTCCCGCCTTTGCCAGGACCCTGCCCTTCCATCGCAAGAATACCGTCAAGAACAGTGAAGCCCGGTTTTAATGCCCCGCATATCTGAACAAGAAGAGTCGCGAACATCTTTCTGTCCACGCCTGTCCTTAAATGCCACTCAGGTTTTTTCATGCCCACAATGCATCCAAAGAGGTTCTTGACACCAAGGGTAAGAAGCATTTGAGTGTGTGTCTTTAACTTGGGAAGGTTGATAAGAACATCCGCGTTTAAGGCTTCTTTCGCGATCTCGATTTTCCTGAACGGCTTACCCAAATCAACATGTTCCGAGGTCCTGAATTCACTGCACTCAACATCAAGTCCTTTTAAGGCCTCCCTGATCCCGCTTTCTTTCAGTATCTTTGCAAAAGAACCGACAGCATTGCTGTCAGATACCTGCGGTCTGGCTCCTTTTTTCAGAACGTATTCAACAGCGGCCCTGACCACCAGGGGGTGGGTAAGTATTGCCTTTTCAGGCGGAGCAGGCGCCAGAAGGTTGGGTTTTATGACAACACGGCTGTTGTTTTTTATACGATCTCCCCCTATGGAATCCATGATCCTGAAAAACCTCTTTTTCAGGTCATCATAGTCATAGGATGCTCTTTCAAGTACAACTTCAGGCATGGTTTTGTTCGGCCGGCTACCTTTCCATTTTTATTTTAAAAACTATTAAAGTAAAAATACCCAGCATAAACAGTATCCCGCCTGTCAGCGCCCAGAAAGCGCCTGGTTCCCTGCTGATCTGAAGAAGCACGGCATTATAGGGATGGGCCCTGAGGTCTTTGACGTTCACATTAAGCCCATTTGATAAAAAGGGACTGTTCGGCCTGATCCTGCCTTGCTGAATGATCTTTCCGTCTGACAGGTATTCGATATCAACCTGCCAGTCAGCTATGTAACCCTCTTTGGTATGGATCTTTATTTTTTTAACACGCAGGGTGTTCTCCTCTGATATTTTCAGAGACGTCCCGTCCCTTACACCGATATAATCCATGGAAGAACCAATAGAGCTCAGCAAATGCGCGAGCAGAATAAAAAGAAACCCGATATGTATTATCTGCGGCGAGATCAGCAAAAGCCATTGGGTCACTTTTCTCTTTTTGATAATCGATTCAATACTGCAAAAAAGTGTATTGACAGTAAGAACACACAGTATACCTATCGCGCACCATAGCCACCATGTCGCGCCCGCAGGCTGTTTTACCAGCCATTCAAAAAATGTTGTTGAATGAATTGACTGGAACTCAGACCTGACAGGCATGATAAGCGCGCCCGCGAGGAACACAACTATAAGCAGGACCAGCAGACATATAGCAGTGTTTAAGGAGAAAAAGAACGCTGATATATGTTTTAAAACCTTTATCATGTCAGAAACTGTGGGAGCTCTTCATTAAAAGACTCACACCCAGATATGTGAACAATGTAATGGCAAAACCCGCGATACTGAGATATGCCATTGGTCTGCCTGTCCACCACTGCCTGAGCCGGGCATGGAGGTAAAAACTGTAAAATATCCAAAGTATGCTGGTCCAGAGTTCCTTCGGAGTCCACAGCCAGTAAGTACCCCACGCAAGATAGGCCCAGATGCCGCCGAATATCATGGACATTGTGAACAGGCAGTATCCTATAAGCACTGCCCTGTACTGCAGGCCCTCAAGGCTGTGATCCTGCCGTCTGATATAGAGGTAGCCCAGCACAGCCGCGATCCCGAAAAGCGCGTACGACAAAAAGGCCAGCACCACATGGGTTTCGAACCAGAAGGTCTTTAACACAGGAGGAAGCGGGGTGTTGTGCTGTTTGGAGGTCAGGGCAAAAACAGTAAAGAGCGAGGCTATCATTGCTACCGCTTTATGAAACCCCGGGCGGTCCTTCAAAACAACACTGAACACGATGAAGAACACAACAATTGACGCGGAGAGGAAGACAAGAGTATCATGGGGTCCGACAAGGGGCAGCCTTCCGAGTGTCACGCCCCTTGAGATCATGTAAGCGATCTGAAGCAAAAGCCCCGCGTAAATGAACGTTCTTTTGGAGAGCGCGAAAAGATACGCGCCAAAGGACAGCATGAGTATGAGCATTGGGAAATTATCAGTCATTATAAATCGGTTCAGTCCCGTGAAAAATGAAACCCCAAGGGCAAGCCAGCCTACCGGCCGGCCAATTTCAGAAGCTCTCCATAAGAGACGGTATTCACCCCGAGTGATTTTGCCTTTTTCAGTTTTGATCCGGCGTCTTCACCGACAACAAGGTAATCCGCGCTCTTTGATATCGAGCCTGAGACATGCCCGCCCACGCCTTCGATCAGTTCCCTGATTTCTTTTCTGGGCCTGGGCAAAGTTCCTGTTATCACGAAAGTAAGACCGTCAAAAGGAAGTCTCTGCCTTGCCATGCCCTTAAAATCAGGGTTTGATATTTCCAGATCAAGAGATCTCAGGGTCTTGAGGTTCCGGGGATCATTAAAAAACTTTGATATGGACGCGGCGGTTTTTTCACCCATCTGTTTTATATCTTCTATTCTTTCAGGCCCTACTTTATACAGGTCTTCCAGTTTCTTGAAGTTCCTTGCAAGGAGTTTGGCCGCGTACTCGCCCACATGTATGATGCCGAGTGAGAACAGGAAACGGGCAAGCGTGGTCTTTTTGCTTTTTTCTATGGCCTCTATAAGGTTCTGCGCTGACCGCTCTGCAAACCTGGGCAGTTCCAACAGATCCTGCTTTTTAAGACTGTAGATATCTACAAAGTGCTTTATAAGGCCTTTTGAGTATAAAAGCTCCACATTTTTCTCTCCAAGCCCTTCAATATCCATCGCGCCCCTTGAGACAAAATGCATGATCCTCTCCTGCACCTGCGCCGCGCAGTTGAGCCCGATGCACTGAAAAGCCACCTCACCCTCTTCTCTTTCAACCGCGGAACCGCACACCGGACATTTTTCCGGGGGCGGAAAAGGTTTTTCCCTGCCTGTTCTTTTTCCCTTTAGTACCTCAATAACATGCGGAATAACATCTCCTGCCCGCTCGACCACAACAGTGTCTCCGATACGGATATCCTTTCTTCTGATCTCATCCCAGTTATGGAGAGTGGAACGCG
The DNA here is from genome assembly GCA_002897775.1 of bacterium BMS3Bbin08. Classification (GTDB taxonomy): domain Bacteria; phylum Nitrospirota; class Thermodesulfovibrionia; order UBA6902; family BMS3Bbin08; genus BMS3Bbin08. The sequence continues at coordinate 54,277 of BDTR01000057.1, forward strand.
AGACCGTGACCCCGCCTATGCTGACAGGTTCAAGCATTGCAACCGGTGTTATGGTCCCTGTCCTTCCCACGCCCGCTATTATGTCCTTTATTTTAGTAGTGCCCCTGTGCGCGGCGAATTTAAAGGCAGTTGCCCAGCGGGGCTCCCTTGTTTTTACGCCAAGAAGCTCCTGGAGCCTGAACTCATTGACCTTTATAACGGCGCCGTCTGTTTCAAACGGAAAATCAGCTCTTTTTTCTTCGATCTCATCAATGACCGAGACCGCTTTGTCAATTCCCTTTGCGAGTCTTACGATAGCAGGGACCGGAAAGCGCGCGCTTTCCAGCCATTTTATAAATTCCATCTGGCTGTTGAAAGACATTCCGCTCACAGCGCCTATACCGTAACACGCCAGAAAAAGCTTTCTTGAGGCTGTCACAGAAGAATCAAGCTGTCTTATCGCGCCTGCCGCGGCATTTCTCGGATTGGCAAAAGCAGGTTCATTGTGTTTAAGTCTTTCTTTATTGAGTTGTTCAAACTCATTAATGTCCATGTAGACCTCTCCGCGGATATCGATCTCATCCGGCACCTCGGCTCCGGCTATCTTAAGGGGCACCGCCCTTACTGTCCTGATATTCGCGGTCACGTCCTCACCCTCATAGCCGTCGCCTCTGGTCGAGGCCCTGTAAAAAACTCCTTTCCTGTAAGTAAGCTCGATCGCAAGGCCGTCGTATTTCGGCTCCACAGTGTATGCCACATCTTCTTCAGTCTTGAGAAATCTCTTCACCCTCCGGTCAAATTCCTTTACCTCGTCCCTTGAAAACGCGTTATCAAGGGAAAGCATGGGCTCCCGATGTTTTACTTTTTCGAACTTATCAAGCGGAGGCGCCCCAACGCGACGGGTCGGGGAATCAGGCATCACGTATTTGCAGCGCTCTTCAAGTTCTTTCAGGTGCCTGTAGCGCCGGTCATAGTCCTCATCAGTGATCACAGGCGAGTCCAGCACATAATAACGGTAACAGTGGGAGTTAAGCTCCCTGACGAGATCTTTGATCTCCTTTTTTACATTATCGGGAATCTTTTTCATCACTCTCCACGAACTCATCTAAAAACTCAAGCGCTGACAGGCAGGCCTGCTCCTTGTTCCGCGTCCTGTCTCCCTTTAATCTGAGCTCTCTGGAAGCGGTCCTTCCTTCCCTGCTTGCCGCGATATAGACAAGGCCCTGATCCTTGTTCTCAAGCGCTTCAGGGCCGAGATTCCCGGTAGTAGACAGCGAGTAGTCTGCATGCGCGAGGAGGCGCACCTTTTCAGCCATCTCCCTAGCCATACTCTCGCTGACCATGCCGTGGCGATGAATGGTCTCAGGCGAAATGTTAAGGATGTCTTTTTTAGCCTGCTCAGAGTAGGCGGTCACTCCCGCCCTGAAAAATTTACTTGCTCCCGGAAGGCTTGTTATGCGGTGGCTTATAAGGCCGCCTGTGCAGGACTCGGCAACAGAAAGGGTGATCCCCCTCTGCCTGAAAAGCGAGTGTATTTTTTCTGTAATTTTTAAAACCTTGTCGTTCATCAGGTATAATTGTAACATTTTCCTGAAAAAACCCGTGAAGGTTCACTATCAATGTTTCAGGTCTTTCAGGTGCGGTTTCTTCCTGGCAGATGCCTTCAGGCACGTCGTCCGGTAATTTGCTTTTTCAAAGAAATTCTATTACGATATAATCATTCGGTCTGCATAAACATCTGATCTTGCAGAAGATAATAAGGAGGAATATTAATGTTTAAAATTACGGATCTGGCTGTTGAAAAAGCAAAGCACATACTTTCTGTTGAGGGTAAAACCGGCTGGGGATTCAGGGTCTTTATGGCCGGCAGCAGTTGCTGCGGGCCCTCTTTTGGAATGGACATAGCTGAAAATCCAACGGACGGTGACAAAGTAGTGGAAAAAGACGGACTCAAGGTCTTTCTTGCCAAAGACGCGTCTGAAAAACTTGACAGCATGGGAATAGATTTCGTTGATAAAGGCCAGCAGCAGGGATTTGTGATCACCGGCGGCCAGCCGTCTTCGTGCAGTACGGAACACGGCGGCTCCTGCGGATAACGGGTCAACCTATTTCGACTTAAGCCCTTTAAACCTTTTATCAAAAAGAGCCCGTTTTTTAAAGCCCAGCACCGCATTAATGAAGGCATTGGCTTTCTCAAGCCATAAAAGCCTTGTCCTTACAGGCATGTCTTTGAACTCGTTAAGTTTTTCTTCTGAAAAAAAATGGACGACTTCGATCTCTTTATTTTTTCTTTTTTTCATGGAGTTTCACTTTCTTAAGCGCTCTGATGTCTTCCATGTCCTGCTGTCTACCTGATATTTTTTTCAGTTTTATCAGGTCATCTATTGAAACAACCGGAATTGATATGTTCCCCACCCTCACCTTAATTGAATTGGCTTTAATTTTTTTATACGCAACCGGCTCATATATGAAAACATCCATAAGACTTGCAGGTTGATCTGGATTACTATCATTGACATGGACATCTGGACGCCGCCGGCAGAATCAGTGTCCTGTCCGGGAGCAAGCAGCATATCCCTGAGGTTCGGGAAAACCACTCCCATCTGACCCTGCTTAAAATCTTACGAAAAACGGCAATGCCATAAAAACCAGACCGAGAATAATGACCAGGAAGATATTTGATATAAAATAGGGGAACACGCATAATACTACGCCTGAGAGGAAAGCCATCCCCTTTTGCTGTTTTTTGCCGTATATAATATAACCCATGCCGACCGATCCGAATAATACGGCCCACATTATTGTTGAACTATCCATTGAAATTACCTTCCTAATCCTGATGAATTCATCTTCCAAAGTATATCAAAACAGCCGGTGAAATCAAGGGGGCCTCATTTCGCCACCTGCCTAACAGTGAATGAAAGACATTCCACTATTAGGGTCGAACTCCAATA
>BDTR01000058.1 GCA_002897775.1 bacterium BMS3Bbin08
CCCCTACTGTTGGCTCCAGACAAAACCTCACGGTTTTGCCCCCCCGAAGGGTCGGGATCTACGACTTGCCTTAGGCTTGTACTTTTGCTAATATCAAGAAAATTAGCAGGGTTCACGTACAGGGGACCTGGTTTCGTGAATTCCGAAACCTCACCCCATTAGCTCACGCCCATGCCGGGCGTACACAATTTGATGGACTTGAACGAGTGCCAGCGGTGACGATTTGGCATTTGATTGATTTGAGTATTGCAAATTATCTTTTAGTATTTAGTTGCGATACAGGCACTCGTCAGTGACTCATCCGATGGGGCGGGGAAATAAAGGAAAATAAAGAAGGAGGTAATAATCATGAGATGGCAATTGTTCGGATCTTTGGTATTAATAATCGGTTTTACGCTTAGTAGTCAGGTTATTGATATTGGCCTGGCTGATGAAAAAGCTCAATCAGATAACAGACTATCTATAGTTTTATCAACTTCCTCTTCTGGTAATCATCCCCACATTAAAGGATACTATATTTATGTCAAAGATGGTAAGGACATTAGAAAAGAGATTGAAAAAGTTGGTGGTTGGGGTTGGACTTTCCGTGGAGAATATATTAAAGAAGTTAATGTTGAAATGGTAGCAGGTGATGGCGTATATCAATTGTTTGTTACGGAAAACCATGTGACTGTTTTCGAATCCGGGCCTGTGAGCACATCCGATCCTGTCATTTATAAAAAGAATTAGTAAGAAAAAAACCAAAAAATAAGATTATTACTATAACCAAAGGGAGGAAAGATATTATGAAGACATATGCGATGAAAATCCTTGTCACTGTATTTTTACTTACAGGGTTTTTCTCCACAACCTACTTAAGCAATCCTGCTTATAGCGAGGAAACAATCAATAGTGGTTTATCTATTGCGAACGTTCGCGCTAGATATCTGAGCAATGATAATACATTGCGAATAACTTTTCTGTTGTTGAATAAAGGTAAAAATAATATAACTGTTCTCACAGAAAATCTAGGTATGGGCTTAAATAGATTTACAGCAGTAACAGATAAGCCAAAAAATGAATATTTGTGTCAGATAGATACGGGTATGAAGATGAACTATCAAGGATACGATATTATTCAATCATTATATAAATCTGCACCTGTAACCCTTAGGCCAAATGAAGGAGCACGTATTAACAAACATATAAAGACGAGGTTTAATATTGACAAAAATACAGATATTATCATTAGGTACAGGATAACGGAAGAATTTGGAAAACGATTTAACACATGGCATGGTTCTGTTGAAACAGGCCCGATAAAACCAAAAATTAAGTAAATAATGAAGTGAAATATTTTAATACTGCTATATACCTGATCTCGTACTGTAAAATGGGACGGGGTCAGTCCTTGAAATTGTCCTTTTGAAAGAAAGAGGGAGAAAGGTGCCGACAAAAGAAAAATAGAATAAGAGCATAACCTGACATTGCTTTGAATGCCTGCCAGCAGTGCTGATTTTGATTTTGTTAGTTTGCAATTTGCAAATCGACTTTGAAGCATGTTGATGTCTTACATGACAGTCATCAGAGAATTTATCGTTATCTGGAGAAATTAATTTAAAAAATTCTTGACAAGTATGCATTAAATATGCATACTAATACATACAAATCTACATACAATCAAGGGAGATATTATGAGGACAACTTTAAATTTAGAAGACAAATTGCTTAATAAGGCCTCAAAATTGACTGGTATCAAAGAAAAAACTTCTTTGGTAAAGCTTGGTTTGGAAGCCTTGATTGCCAGGGAAAGCAGTAAAAGGCTCGCCAGATTGGGAGGTACCGAAAAAAAGTTGGGAATGATACCACGCAGAAGAGCAGGCAGCGAATAGAATGGTTCTTGTTGACACTTCAGTATGGGTATCCCATTTGCGAGAGGGCAATACCAAGTTTGAGAGACTGTTGAATGATGGGGATGTTGTTTGTCATCCATTTATCATTGGTGAACTAGCTTGCGGAAACCTTAAAAATAGAGCTGAAATACTTTCTTTGCTTCAAGCACTTCCAATGTCGATCCAGGCAGAATATGATGAAGTTATGAAATTTATAGAGAATAACCACCTGATGGGAAAGGGATTAGGCTACATCGATGTTCACTTGCTTGCTGCTGCATCACTGACAGAAGTTCTAATCTGGACGATAGACAAAAAACTGGATGATGTTTCTCAAAAAATGGGTCTCAATTTTACTGAAAAATAGCCCGATAATCGGATAAGCGGGGGTTTTTCTCCCCCGCTCTCCACACCACCCGGCAAGCGGGTCTACCCGGGGGCACAACCGCAGCATTTACTCCCGGCTCAACACAACACCGGGACAGGCTCCTCCACTGACCCCCGGGCTTCGTTGTGTTGTGCCAACTCGGAATCGAGTCGTACCGACTTACCCGCGGACTCGGCCTTTCTATGCTGTTTCTGTTCGTCGGCTCACAGTTTTGCCATAGACTTCGGCTTAAAGCCCCTACTGTTGGCTCCAGACAAAACCTCACGGTTTTGCCCCCCCGAAGGGTCGGGATCTACGACTTGCCTTAGGCTAATACTTTTGCTAATATCAAGAAAATTAGCAGGGTTCACGTACAGGGGACCTGGTTTCGTGAATTCCGAAACCTCACCCCATTAGCTCACGCCCATGCCGGGCGTACACAAGACAGTACATTGGAATGTGTGCCGGCAGTGACCTTTTTTGCTGTTGTTTATTTTTAGGTCTGCAAATTAGTTCAATGGCTAGAAGTAGCGATTCAGTCACGCATCCATGACTTTTGCGTTAGCCGCATAGAACAACATGAATCAATTCAAACTTGAACCTTGGCCGCAGGACATAACTGATGAGGATATTATTACTGATCTGCGCAACATTGCCAAAAGTATCGGAAGTGAATACCTGACCGTTAAACAATACGAGAAATTTGGAAGATTTGACCCAGCAACAGCTAAACTACGATTCGGAACGTGGAACAAGGCGTTAACGAGGGCGGGTCTAAAAATATCTCACAGAAATTCTCTGCCACGCGCGGAACTCTTTGAAAACTTGGAACGAGTCTGGATGGCCCTTGGCCGCCAGCCACGTATGCATGAAATGCGGAAGCCCATGTCACTGTTTTCCGGCGATGTTTACAAAAAGCGTTTTGGCAGTTGGCGAAGCGCTCTCGAAACGTTTGTGAAGACAGTGGACTCGTCACCAGCGGAAATAGACAATTATCAGGAGACAGACATTCAGAGACACAGGACTCCTCGCAACCCATCCCTCAGACTCAAATTCAAGGTAATGCGGCGAGATAACTTCAAATGCAAGCTTTGTGGAGCAAGTCCCGCTTTAAAGCCAGGATTAGTGTTACACATAGACCATATTAAACCTTGGATTATTGGTGGGGAAACTGTAATGAATAATCTTGAGACTCTCTGCGAACAGTGCAACATCGGCAAGAGTGATCTTCCAATGGAAGAGGAATAATCGAAAGGCTAACAACAGGCTAATTACAATACCCAAGATTTCCGCCATTTTGATGCTTTTATCTGGTATAATTTGGTATAAACCAATTAAGGTGAGGTGAAGTATGGGCAAGAAAGAATTGCTTTTAAATGAGATTGAGCAGGTTCCAGAACCTTTTCTTGACGAGGTGTTGGATTTCATTTACTTTTTAAAAACAAAGATTGTTCGTGAACGACTGGACACCGCTATTGCCAGTGAATCCACTCTCAGAAAAGATTGGATGAAGCCAGCAGAAGACGAGGCATGGCAAAATTTGTAAAAGGTGATGTAGTTGTTGTCCCTTTCCCCTTCTCTGACTTAACCCAAGCCAAAAGACGCCCTGCTTTAGTTATTTCAAAATTAGAGGGTGATGACCTTATTCTCTGCCAGATAACCAGCCAATTCATTAAAGACGATTACGCAATATCACTTACCGACAAAGATTTTGCCAAAGGCAGTTTAAAACAGCAGCAATATAAGACCCAACCGTATATTCACAGCAGATAGCCATATCGTCCTATATAAAGTTGGTAGTCTTAAGACAGAAAAATTCAATGATATTATTGAAAAGATAGTCGAAATTATCCGAAGATGAAAACGACTTTTTATTGTATTATTTAAAAATGAAAATCTAACCATCGGATGCACTTAAAATCGAACCAGCGGGAACTTTTTTAGCATTGTTCATGAGTGCTTCAGTAATTCTCTATTTTTTAATCGGGACTCATGTCAGCTATTAAGGATGTCCGATAATTTCTTTCTGAACTTCTCAGGATGCGTCCCTTTCCAGTAAAGCCTGGCGCAGTCCGGACATTGATTAAAAGCATCGGATGTCCTGTAGACATACTCAGGAACGCTGTCTTTTATATCCTCTTTCCGCACGATGTTAAGCAATGTGTTGCATACAGCGCACCTGCTCATCGGCACAGCACCTTCAGTATCCGGCCCCGGGGTTACACTCAAATTAAAAGCCTGAATAACAACCTTAAGCTGTTTGAACGGGTCGTTCTCTTTTATTAACAGGAAGTTCCTGAGTCCCCTGACTTTCACAAGGCGTGTATCTCTGGTAAGGAGAATCCTGCTGTCCTCCCGTGCTGTCCGCAGCAGCAGCGCGTCGTCTATATGGGGATAATAGAGTGTATCATGGCCCAGCAGCCTGAGCAACTTTGCCAGACGGCCAAGCATTGAGTCCGCGATGAACTTCATAAGATGGCTGGCAGATGGAACTCAGTAGCCGGCCATAGCCGGCTACTGAGTTCCATTACTTTTATGCTTGTCCCGTTAGAAAAATGCCTTCAGTCTTCTAATGGGATTTACTGCTCTTCTACTTCTTTTATATACGTATCCCTGTATAGTTCCATGCCGGTCCCCGCAGGGATAAGCCGTCCCATTATGACGTTTTCCTTGAGTCCTTTCAACTCGTCTACCATACCGTTAATAGCTGCCTCGGTAAGGACCCTCGTGGTCTCCTGGAACGATGCCGCGGAAATAAAGCTTTCCGTTGTAAGAGACGCTTTGGTAATACCCAGCAGAAGCGGTTTTCCCTGGGCAGGTTTGCCTTTTTGCCTGATCACCTTCTGGTTGGCCTCTTCAAAAATTCTTTTGTCCACCTGTTCACCGACAAGGAAATCCGTATCGCCTGTGTCTTCTATTTTTACCTTCCTCATCATCTGCCTTACAATAACCTCTATATGTTTGTCGTTTATGGACACACCCTGAAGCCTGTAAACCTTCTGTACCTCGTCCACAAGGTAGCGCTGCAGTTCCTGCGGCCCGAGTATTTCGAGTATGCTGTGCGGATTAACAGAACCGTCCATCAAAGGCTCTCCCGCCTTTACCCAGTCGCCTTCGTGAACACTTATATGCTTGCCCTTCGGGATAAGGTACTCTCTTGTATCAGAGCCGCCTTTAACAACGATCACCCTCATGCCTTTCTGGAAACCCCGGAACTCGATCGCACCGTCTATCTCACTGACAACAGCCTGCTCTTTGGGCTTCCTGGCCTCAAACAGCTCGGCAACTCTCGGAAGGCCGCCGGTAATGTCCTTTGTCTTCATTGTCTCCCGGGGTATCTTGGCGATAATGTCACCGGGATGGACAACAGAGCCTTTATCCACGAGTAAATGCGCGCCTGACGGCAGCATATACCTTGCAGGGCTGGTGGTACCGGGAATCTTCAGCGTACCCTTGCCGTGAAGGTCCTTTATGGACAGCCTCGGCCGCATATTGCCCGGGTATTCTATGATAACCTTATGAGCAAGACCTGTGACCTCATCCACTTCGTCTTTTACTGTAACGCCTTCAACTATGTCGCCCAGCGCGATCTTTCCGCCGATACCGGTTATGATCGGGGTCGCGTAAGGATCCCATTCAACAAGTTTCTGGCCTATCTCAACCTTCTGGCCGTTTGAGACCTGCATTCTGGCTCCATAGACAACAGAGTACTTTTCCTTTTCCCTGCCTTTTTTATCAACTATGGCAATACCGCCGTTACGGTTCATTACAACAAGAGTGCCTTCCCTGTTCTTAACTGTTGTCATGTCTATGTACTTGACAGTTCCATTGTGCTTTGCTTCAAGGATCGTCTGTTCAACAAACTTGGTCGCGGTTCCGCCGATATGGAACGTTCTCATTGTAAGCTGGGTTCCGGGCTCTCCAATAGACTGTGCCGCGATTATGCCTACAGCGTCCCCTATCTCAACAGGTCCGCCGCGGCCCAGGTCCCTGCCGTAACATTTCTTGCACACGCCAAGCCTTGATTTGCATGTAAGCACAGAGCGTATTTTAACCTTGTCTATACCCGCTTCAATAATCTCCCTCCTCAGCGCGTCGCCTATGTCAGTGCTTTTCACCACAATGGTCTTGTTCGTCACAGGGTCTTTTATGGTCTCAGCGCTGGTTCTGCCGAATATTCTCTCTTCCAGGGGCTCGATGATCTCACCGCCTTCAACAAGACTCGTTAAATATATACCGTCGCTGGTAAGGCAGTCGTCTTCCCTGATAATAACGTCCTGGGTAACATCGACCAGCCTCCTTGTAAGGTAGCCTGAATTCGCTGTTTTAAGCGCTGTATCAGCCAGTCCTTTCCTTGCGCCGTGAGTCGAGATAAAGTATTGAAGCGGCGTCAGTCCCTCTCTGAAATTTGCCGTGATCGGGGTCTCGATAATTTCTCCGGAGGGTTTTGCCATAAGACCTCTCATTCCGGCAAGCTGTCTTATCTGAGCTGTAGAACCCCTTGCCCCTGAGTCCGCCATCATGAACACACTGTTAAAGGAACGGCGTTCGAGAAGCTCTTCTTCACTGACCTTCTCCAGTTTCTTTGTCCCTTCAGCACCCAGCTCGTTCATCATCTCGTCGGCAATTTTCTCGGTAACCTGGGCCCATATGTCTATAACCTTGTTGTATCGCTCTCCGTTTGTAATAAGACCTTCGGCATACTGTTTTTCTATGTCTATCGCTTCCTCTTCCGTCTTTTTTATAAGCTGCGTCTTTTTAACCGGGATGTGCATATCGTCAATACATATCGAGATCCCCGATTTGGTCGCGTATTTGAACCCGATCTGCTCAATATTGTCGAGGAAGATAACCGTCTTCCGTCTGCCTGCTTTTTTATAGCAGAGTTCAACAAGCTTACCGACCTCTTTTTTGGTCATTTCCTTGTTAACCATGGAGAAAGGGATCTCTTCCGGCAGTATCTCGCTGAAAAGGATACGGCCGGCAGTGGTATCTATGGACGTCCCGTTCACTCTTACTTTTATTCTCGCGTGCTCTTCAACCGCTCCGGTATCATACGCGACCCTGACCTCTTCCGGCGATGAAAATGTCCTGCCTTCACCCCTGGCGCCTTTTCTCTCTTTCGTAAGATAATAGATACCCAGGACCATATCCTGCGTCGGTACCATTATGGGTTTCCCGCTTGCAGGTGAAAGAATATTCCCGATGGCCATCATTAATACCCTTGTCTCAACCTGGGCTTCTACTGAAAGAGGAACGTGCACAGCCATCTGGTCACCGTCAAAGTCAGCGTTAAAAGCGGTGCAGACAAGTGGATGAAGTTTTATGGCTTTCCCCTCGACCAGAACAGGATCAAACGCCTGGATCCCGAGGCGGTGCAGGGTCGGCGCCCTGTTCAGAAGAACCGGGTGTTCCCTGACAACCTCGTCAAGACAGTCCCAGACCTCGGCCAGTCCCTGCTCGACCATTTTCTTTGCTGTCTTGATCGTGGTCGCAAAACCTTTTTCTTCAAGCTTGCTGAATATAAAGGGCTTGAAAAGTTCAAGCGCCATTATTTTAGGGAGCCCGCACTGATGCAGCTTGAGCTCAGGACCAACAACAATAACAGACCGGCCTGAATAATCCACCCTTTTACCAAGCAGGTTCTGTCTGAAGCGGCCCTGCTTGCCCTTTATCATGTCGCTAAGAGACTTAAGCGGTCTTTTTGTCGCGGCCTTCAGAACGCGGCTTCTCCTGCCGTTATCAAAAAGCGCGTCAACTGATTCCTGAAGCATACGCTTTTCATTACGTATGATGACACTTGGAGCCTTAAGCTCCACAAGCCTCTTAAGCCTGTTGTTCCTGTTTATAACTCTCCTGTAAAGGTCATTGAGGTCTGAAGTGGCAAACCTTCCGCCTTCAAGCGGGACCAGCGGCCTGAGCTCGGGCGGCAGCACCGGGATCACGTCCATTATCATCCATTCAGGTTTATTGCCCGATTTTCTGAAGGCCTCTACAACCCTCAGTCTCTTGGTAAGCTTTCTCTTTATGCCAAGTGACGAAGAAGCCTGGATCTTCGCTCTCAGTTCTCTTGCCAGAACATCGAGATCAATGTCCCTGATAAGTTCTCTTACTGCCTCAGCCCCGATACCGGCCGTGAAGTTGTCCCCAAACTCCTGGACCTTCTTTCTATATTCCTCTTCACTGAGAAGGGCCTTCTTCTTCATGCGTGTACTGCCCGGGTCAATAACAATATAGTTCTCAAAATAAAGCACCTTTTCCAGCTGGCGCATCGTCATATCCAGCATAGTGCCTATCCTTGAAGGGATACCCTTTAAAAACCATATATGGGCAACAGGCGTCGCGAGTTCTATATGCCCCAGCCTTTCACGCCTTACCTTGGACTGGATAACTTCAACGCCGCACTTGTCGCATACAACACCTCTGTGCTTCATTCTCTTATACTTGCCGCATATACATTCCCAATCCTTTACAGGGCCGAAGATCTTGGCACAGAAAAGGCCGTCTCTCTCCGGCCTGAAAGTTCTATAGTTAATGGTCTCCGGCTTTTTGATCTCACCATAGGACCATGCCCTGATCTTTTCCGGAGAAGCCAGTTTTACTCTTATGGCCTCAAATTCCGTCGGATTTTTTGGCTTTTCAAAAATCGAATAAATGTCTTCCACTAATCCCCCCCTGGCGTAATATTTATTACACCTGATCACACTGACTCACAAGGACAGTTTTACCGATTACTTTTATCTATATGTCCTGTTTTTATCTGTGTAATCTCTGTTTTTTAATCTGTGCAATTAACCATCCTCACTTTTCAGGATGTTTTTTTACCCGAGGCGGCTAACTTGCGTTTTTCAGTCTTTACCGGCGGTTTTTCTTCCAGCAGCTCAATGTCAAGGCCCAGGCTCTGGAGTTCCTTGATCAGAACATGGAAAGATTCCGGCACTCCTGGCTCAAGATTGATCTCTCCCTTGACGATCGCTTCATACATCCTCGCCCTGCCCAGGACATCATCGCTCTTGACAGTAAGAAATTCCTGGAGCGTATGCGCGGCACCGTATGCCTCAAGCGCCCAGACCTCCATTTCTCCAAGTCTCTGTCCGCCGAACTGAGCTTTACCGCCCAGCGGCTGCTGGGTCACAAGAGAATACGGCCCGATAGAGCGCGCGTGAATCTTGTCTTCAACAAGATGATGAAGCTTCATCATATACATAACTCCTACTGTAACCGGCCTGTCGAAAGGTTTGCCGGTCCTACCGTCATAAAGAGTGATCTGTCCCTTCCGGGGTAGTCCGGCCTCTTCTAACATATCCTTTATCCCCGCTTCTTTCAAGCTTTCAAATACTGGCACCGCGACATGAAGACCAAGGGCCTTGGCGGCCCAGCCCAGATGTGTTTCGAGTATCTGACCCACGTTCATACGTGAAGGAACTCCGAGAGGGTTAAGAATCACCTCAACAGGAGTTCCGTCCGGCATATAGGGCATATCTTCTTCAGGGACTATGGTCGCGATCACACCTTTATTCCCATGTCTGCCGGCCATCTTGTCTCCTACCTGAACCTTCCTCTTCATGGCTATAAAGACCTTTACGGTCTTCAGAACACCTGGCGGAAGGTCGTCTCCTTTTTTTACTCTCGCCATTTTCTCGCCGTAATGACTCTTAAGTGAGCTCATATAGCTCTGCGTTTCCTTTTCCAGAAGCTTGATCTGTTCTTTATCCGCCACAGTGATCTTTATTTTGGAAAGATACGAGTCAGGGATATGGTCAAGCTGGGCCTTTGTAAGCTTCGCGCCTTTTTTACATATTACAGTCCTGCTTCTGGGAAGCTTCACGTCTTCCGTTACCTTTACGTTAAAGAGTTTTCCCCTTATTTTCTTATATTTGCTTTCTTCTGTGATTCTTATTTCTTCCTCAATGTCGCGTTGTATACTGCCTATATTCTCTTTTTCTATACTCTTTGTTCTCGCGTCTTTCTCAACTCCTTTTCTCGAGAATATCTTCACGCCAAGGACCGTGCCTTCTATGCCCGGGGGCACGTACAGGCAATTCTCCCTTACCTCTTCGGCTTTTTCTCCGAAGATCGCCCTGAGCAGTTTTTCTTCAGGCGTTAACTGGGTTTCCCCTTTTGGTGTAACCTTGCCCACAAGTATATCCCCTGGTTTTACTTCAGCTCCAATCCTTATGATCCCACTCTCATCGAGGTTGCGCAGTGCTTCCTCTCCTACATTGGGGATATCCCTGGTGATCTCTTCAGGCCCGAGTTTGGTCTCTCTGGCCTCTATTTCAAAACCCTCGATATGTATTGAGGTATGAGTGTCTTTCTTGACAAGACGCTCACTGATGATAATGGCGTCCTCAAAGTTGTACCCTCTCCACGGCATAAACGCGACAAGCACGTTCCTGCCCAGAGCGAGTTCTCCGAGGTCCGTCGCGGAACCGTCGGCTATTACCTGTCCTTTTTCCACCGACTGGCCTACTTTTACGATCGGCTTCTGATTTATACATGTAGCCTGATTTGAGCGGTAGAACTTCGTAAATTTATATATGTCCACCCCGCCGTCACATTTCACCACAGCTCGTGTGGCGTCCACGGACTCTACGACCCCTGATCTTTTGGCGGTGACCATTACTCCGGCATCCCTGGCCGCCACGCTTTCCATCCCTGTTCCGACGATCGGCGCCTCGGTCTTTAAAAGCGGAACAGCCTGCCTCTGCATGTTCGAGCCCATGAGCGCCCTGTTGGCATCATCGTTTTCAAGAAACGGGATAAGTGCGGCAGAGACGCTTACGATCTGCTTGGGCGAAATATCCATGTAATCGATCTCTTCCCGTCCCGCCCTTTTAAAGTCACCGCCGACCCTTACCGATACCGTATCTTCAGCAAGGTTCCCCTTGCTATCAATGGGAGCGGAAGCCTGCGCAATAACATAACGCTGTTCCTCGATCGCCGAGAGGTATTCAATGTCTTCCGTAACCTTACCCTTTTTCAGTTTCCTGTAAGGCGACTCTATAAAGCCAAAATCATTTATTCTCGCGTAGGTTGCCAGCGACGTTATGAGCCCGATATTAGGTCCTTCAGGGGTTTCCACCGGACAGATACGTCCATAATGCGTTGGATGTACGTCCCTGACTTCAAAGCCGGCTCTCTCCCTGGTCAGTCCACCCGGACCCAGAGCGCTTAATCTCCTTTTATGAGTTATCTCGGAGAGAGGGTTGGTCTGGTCCATGAACTGGCTTAACTGGCTGGAGCCAAAAAACTCTTTTATTACCGCAATTACCGGTTTCGCGTTTATAAGGTCATGGGGCATTGATTCATCAAGTTCAGCCAGCGTCATTTTCTCCTTTATGGCCCTCTCCATTCTTACGAGGCCGATCCTGAACTGGTTTTCCAGAAGCTCTCCAACAGCCCTGACCCTTCTGTTGCCGAGATGGTCAATGTCGTCAACCTCACCCTTGCCCACCCTGAGGTTCAAAAGGGAGCGGATTATTTCAATCACGTCTTTGTCAGTTAAAACCCTTTTCGAAAGAGGGACATCAAGCCCCAGGCGGGTATTGAGCTTCAGCCTGCCGACAGGAGAAAGATCATATCGTTTCGGGTTAAAGAACAGCCCTTCAAAAAGCGCCCTGGCATCAGCCATTGTGGGCGGCTCGCCCGGCCTGAGCTTTCTGTAAATCTCTACTAATGCCTGATCAACCGATTTGACCTTGTCCATGATCAGTGTATCTCTTATAGACGGCAAAGAAGTTATTCCATCGATCAGAAGCAGATTGAGCCTGGAGACCTTCGAGGCAACGATTCTGTCGGCAACCTCGGTGGTGATCTCATCATTGCCTTCCAGGACCACCTCGCCTGTTTCAGGGTCGATAACATCTTTCAGGGTTACCCTGCCGATCATTTCCTCCTTTGACATCGGGATTACCCTGATGTTTGAAGCCTGTATTCTTTTTAAAGCGCCTTTTGTTATTCTGCCGCCTTCCTTGACGATCAATTCCTTGTCTTTTGGAGAGTAAATGTTCTCAAATGCCTTTGTCCCTATAAGTGCTGTGCTGACCGTGCGGGTCGCGACGCCCTTTTTCAGAGTGATTTCCTCGATCGGGTAGAACATCTCCAATATCTGCTCATCAGTATATCCGAGGGCCTTAAGGATTATGGTGGCAGGCAGTTTTTTTCGACGGTCAATTTTCACGAAAAGGGTGTCTTTCGAATCAAAATCAAAATCGAACCATGACCCTCTCGCGGGAATGATCCGCGCGGAATAAAGGACCTTTCCTCCCATGGTTGACTTGCCTTTATCATGAGTGAAGAAAACTCCCGGCGACCTGTGGAGCTGGCTGACAACAACTCTCTCGGTCCCATTTATAATAAAAGTGGCTGTATCTGTCATAAGGGGAAGCTCACCAAGGTAAACCTCCTGCTCACGGGACTCCTTCAGTGTCTTTTTGCCTGATTCGCTTTTTTCCCATAAGTTCAGCTTTACCCTTATCTTCAAAGGAGCCGCGAAATTTATACCCTTCTGCAGGCTTTCCTTTACATCATATTTAGGCTCTCTAACCATGTACTCGACAAATTCGATCGACGCCGTCTCATTGTAGTCTACTATTGGGAAAGCACTGTTAAAGGCCGCCTGCAGCCCTGTGTCTTCTCTCTTGTCCGCTGGAATATCTTTCTGCAAAAAACGATTAAAAGAACGCTTCTGGATCTCTATAAGATCCGGAATCTGCAATATTTCTGCTATCCGTCCGAAACTCTTTCTTTCCCTTAAAGCCTTGGCCATGACTCTCCCTCTTGATCAGAACCTGCCTGCCGGTTTACCCGCCTTTTAGTGTGGCGGGCTGGCAGGCACAGATATCAGAACACAGACAGAAACAATTTCAGTCCGTGCTCTGCCCTGTACCATATGGTCCAGGGCTCCGTGTTCTGTCGTCTGTACTTTTATTTTATTTCTACTGTCGCGCCCTGTTCTTCAAGTTTAGCCTTTACAGCCTCTGCTTCTTCCCTGGACACATCCGTCTTAACCGGTTTAGGTGCTCCGTCTACCAGCTCTTTGGCTTCTTTGAGGCCTAAACTTGTAAGCTCACGGACAGCTTTTATGACCTGGATCTTCTTGTCACCGACCGCTGTAAGCACAACGTCAAAAGCTGTTTTTTCCTCTGCCGCGCCTGTAGCTGCCGCCGGGGGCCCTGCCGCGGCTGCGGCCACCGGAGCCGCGGCGGTAACACCATACCGCTCTTCAAAATCCTTTATGAACTCGGACATCTCCAAGATCGTCATCTTGTCGATATACTCAAAAACCTGATCCTTTGTAATAGACATCTTTGCCTCCTTAACAATTAGTTATTGAGTTATTAAGTGATTGAGTCATCTGGAAAGATGTTTTTAATAACTTAATAACCTGCTTGCTTAATTACTTTTTTTATCCTTGAGCGCCATTATGGCGAAAGCGAACTGCGACATGGTCGCGTTCAGCGCCGCCGCAAGCTTACTCAGCGGCGCCTGCATCGTACCAACGATCGTAGACAGCAGGGTTTCCCTTGAAGGAAGTTCTGAGATGGCCTTTATAGTATCAGCCTCGCAGACCCGGCCTTCAATAATACCTCCGCTGACCTTAAGTTTTTCGTTCCCCTTTGCAAATTCGAGGACCTTCTTCGCGAGAAGCGCCGGATCATCAAACCCGATAGCGATCCCCACCGGCCCGGCAAAGGTATCTTTTACCGCCTCCACGGGTGTTCCTTCCGAAGCCCTTCTGGCAAGGGTGTTCTTTACAACCCTGTACTCAAAAGAACCGTCTCGCAACTTTTCCCTTAGGTCTGAAATCTCCTCGACCGTGAGGCCTTTGTAGTCCGTGAGGATAACGCCTGCAGCTTTTGTGAATTTGTCCTGAAGCCCTGCGATTATCCGGGTTTTTTCTTCCTTTTTCAGCTTTCTATCACCCCTTTCTTTCTGACAGAGACCCCAGCGATACTATAGTAATAGTAAGCAGTTGGCATTTAAGGGTAGGATCTTTTTAATCTTTCCCCTCTCTACTCGCTACTTGCTATTGCGGTCTGTGCAGGCAGGAAGCGTTTTTCCTATTATGTCAGTCCCGGATACCCGGAACATCGCGCCTGCGGTCTCTGACCTTATTTTCTACTAAACACAGATAAACACTGATCCATTACACCTGCCTGCCGGCAGGCAGGGATTTTCACAGATATCTTTATTGACGTTTTCATCTGTGTTAATCTGCTTTTTCTCATCTGCGATCATCTGTGATTATACGTAGTATATTTTACGTTACATCTAAAACATCCACCGCGACTCCCGCTCCCATGGTGGATGAAACAGACAATTTCTTTAGATATTTGCCTTTGCTTGCTGACGGCTTGGCCTTCATAATAGAGGCCAGAACAGCCCTGGCATTATCCATCAGCTTCTGGCTGTCAAAAGATACTTTGCCGATCGGCACATGCACTACCCCGGCTTTTTCCGTCCTATAATCAACCTTTCCCGCGGCTATATCTTTAACAGCTTTCCCAACATCGAAACTCACTGTTCCTGTTTTAGGGTTGGGCATGAGCCCTCTCGGCCCCAGCACCTTTCCCAGTTTACTTACCATGCCCATCAGGTCAGGCGTAGAGACAGCCTTATCAAATTCCAGCCACCCTCCTTTTATTTTCTCAACGAGGTCTTCCGCGCCCACGTAATCTGCGCCGGCGTCCGTTGCTTCTTTTATTTTTTCACCTTTCGCGAATACAACCACCCGAATTTTTTTCCCCCGGCCATGCGGAAGCACTACTGTTCCCCTTATCATCTGGTCTGACTTTTTGGGGTCGACACCGAGGTTCACAGCCATATCAACCGTTTCATCAAACTTTGCATAAGAAAGCTCTTTGATCATATCGATAGCTTCTTTAAGTTTGTATTTTTTGCTGGAATCTAATTTCTCTTTAGCTGACCTGTACTTCTTTCCCATTATTCTCCCTCCACTTCTATTCCCATGCTCCGGGCGGTCCCTTTAACTGTCTTAACCGCCATATCAAGATCAAACGCGTTAAGGTCAGGCATTTTTGTCTTTGCGATCCCCTCTACCTGGGACAGTGTTACCTTGCCGACCTTTTCTTTATTGGGAATTCCGGAACCTTTGATTACGCCTGCCGCCTTTTTAAGCAGTTCAGAGGCCGGCGGCGTCTTTAAAATAAATGTGAACGATCTGTCCTGATATATAGTCAGGACAGCGGGGATAATCGTATCACCCATTGCCTGGGTCTTGGCGTTAAAAGCTTTGCAGAACTCCATTATATTGATCCCATGAGGGCCGAGCGCAGGCCCTATCGGGGGAGCCGGACTCGCCTTTCCCGCCGGAATCTGGATCTTTACCATTGCCATAACATTTTTCTTAGCCATCTAAATTTCTCCCTGTTAGTTCATAGTTCATGGTTAATAACTAATAAGCTATCAGCTATGAGCCATGAGCTAATTATGCTTTCTCCGCCTGAAGAAAGTTCAGTTCAACAGGTGTTTGCCTGCCGAATATGGTGACCATGACCCTCAGCTTGCCGTGGTCAACATCGACCTCATCAACAAGACCGCTGAAATTGCTGAAGGGGCCATCGATTATCCTTACATTATCGCCCTTATCAAACTGGACCGTCACCTGGGGAGCAGAGCCCTTCTCGATCTGCTGGATGATGACATCCACCTCTTCTTCCTGAAGCGGGGTAGGCACCTTACCCCCGACAAATCCCGTGACCCTTGGCGTACTTCTCACGAAATGCCAGGACTCATCATCCATCTCCATTTCAATAAGAATATATCCGGGATAAAACTTCTTGCTGGTCTCGACCTTTTTGCCGTCTTTAAGTTTGACGACCTTCTCGGACGGGATCAGTATCTTTGTTATCTTGTCTGCCAGGCCTCTTCTCGGGATGTTTTCTTCAAGGGTGGCCTTGACCTTTTCTTCATAGCCCGAATATGTGTGCAATACATACCATTTTTCATTTGACATCATTCACCTCTATGGGTCGTATACTACCGTAACGCCAGACCTACAAGCTTGGAAAGCCCAAGATCAACCAATCCCAAAAACAGAGATATTATCAACACCGTGATAATTACAACCTTTGTAGAGCCTATTACCTCATCCCTGGTCGGGAAAGATACTTTTTTTAATTCGATCTTTACTTCCTTTAAAAAGGCCCTGATCTTATTGAACATATTTCCTTTTTCCCCTGCTCTCCCTGAAAACATCCCTCAAAATGGCAGGCCAGGAGGGATTCGAACCCCCAACCCTCGGATTTGGAGTCCGGTGCTCTGCCGTTAGAGCTACTGGCCTAATATTAATAGAACCAAGAACACAGATACCAGAACACAGATTTTTTAGTCTGTATTCTTTGCTCTTTGCTCTGTGCTCTGTCTTTATGCTTTTACCTCCTTATGCATCTGGTGCTTCCGACAGTGTCTGCAATATTTCTTAATGTTGATCTTTTCCGTGGTGTTCTTTTTGTTCTTTGTCGTTGAATAGTTTCTGTTCCTGCACTCAGTGCACTGCAAAAGAATTATGTCTCGCATTCCTTATATCCCTTATCAAGTAATTAAGTAATTGAGTTATTCATATAACCTGCCGAGTCATTAAGTTAGTAAGTAATTATGTCATTAAAAAAATAACTAAATGACTTATTGGCTCAATGACTTTTTATTCAATAACCTCGGTAA
>BDTR01000059.1 GCA_002897775.1 bacterium BMS3Bbin08
TATAAGGAATTGGTTTCCTGTTTTCACAGGAAACCCTGGATTCCGGGTCAAGCCCGGAATGACAGAAACAGACACAAGATGTCTTTTTACTTATGGTCTTCTTAGTAACTAATTTAAATTATTATCTGTGTTTATCTGCGTGAATCTGCGGCCTATTTAATTTACTTCCACACATATTTTGCAGAAAGCTCAGGGCTTTCCTGCCACGGGGCCTTTATATAACTCCATACCCTGCTGTTTACCATACGGTCTATTTCCCTGTAAAAATTTATCGCGCCTTTGAAACCCGCATAGGGTCCGCCATAATCATAGCTGTGCAGTTGTTTCAGGGGGAGCCCGCTCTTCTGAATGGCATACTTTTCCTTGATACCTGCACAGAATATAGCCGGTTTGTATATCTCAATGAGCTTCTCTGTCTCGTAGTGGCTTATATCATCGATTACAAGCGCCTGGTTGCGCATCTCAACCATAATCCCTTTGTAATCACTGAATGTTAAGCCCTGCTCCTTTAATTTTTTAATTTCCTCAGCATTTTTTCTGGGACGATACCTTTCCGGATCATGTTCAACTTCAAGCTCCTCAATGTTTCTGCTGTCTGCCTCAATCTTTATGTCAGGCAGGACCTCTCTTCCCTCATAGTCATCGCGGTGCGCAAACTCGTATCCTGCCGAGATTGTCTCCATGCCTATTTCATTAAACAGAAGCTGATAATGGTGGGAGCGTGAAGCGCCTACAAAGAGCATCGCGAGTTTTCCTTTACAACGCTCCCTGACCTCAGCCCCGACCTTTTCCACCTCAGGCATTTCCCTTGCGATAACCTCTTCTACCCTGTCAATCAATTTCCTGTCATCAAAATACCGGGCGATTTTTCTGAGAGATTTTGCAGTTCCTTCAGCGCTTATAAAGTTTATCTTTATCCATGGAATACCGAACTTTTTATCCATCATATCAGCCAGGTAATTAATTGAGCGGTGGCACATTACAAGGTTGAGGTCTGCTGTGTGCGCGTTCGCGAACTGGTCGTAACTCGAATTTCCGCTGAATGTAGATAGCAAAGTAATGCCGCACTGCCCGAATATGCGCTCTATCTCAAAAGAATCTCCGCCAATGTTGTATTCACCAAGCAGGTTAATTTTGTAGTCGCCTTCTCTCACCGTATCATCAAGACCTACCACGTGCGTAAATATCCCGTTGTTGGCAATGTGGTGACCTGCTGACTGGCTTACCCCTTTATAACCTTCACAGCTAAAGGCAAATACATTGATCCCCAGCTTTTCTTTCATTTCCCTGGCAATAGCATGAACGTCATCGCCGATAAGGCCCACAGGGCATGTAGCGAATATGCTTATTGCCTTTGGCTTAAAAAGGTCGTATGCCTCCTGAATTGCCTGCCTCAGTTTTTTCTCACCGCCGAAGATGATCTCTTCATCCTGCATGTCTGTTGAAAAACAGTAAGGCATAAAGTTCTCTTTTTCCGCCCTTGTCTGGTTCCTTCTGGTAAGCCAGCTGTAAAAACCGCACCCGATAGGACCGTGGGTAATATTCACTATGTCATTGGTAGGGCCCATTATCACCCCTTTACAGCCGGCATAGGTACAGCCCCGCTGGGTTATAATGCCCGGGGTTGTCCTTGTATTGGCCAGTATTTCCTGTACCTCGCCGCCTTCCCCGACTTTATTTACAATTATTTGCCTGGCTCTTTTACGCGCTACTTTCGTGGGGTACTTGCTCAACAGCTCCTGCTTTATCTCATCAGGATCAATATCTTCAATACCCGCGCCTGATTTTTCTTCATTTAAAGTTTTCATTTTTATTTCGTCCCCTTTCAGAATTCATCAAGAACCTTGTCTCCGCTCTCGCCTGTTCTGACCCTGACAGCCTCAAGGACAGGCATGACAAAAACCTTTCCGTCCCCTGACTTTCCGGTCTTATTAACCTTCATTATTGTCTCTACTGTCCTTTGCACCAGCTTGTCAGGAACTACAATGGTCATTATTCTCTTCGGGATTAACCGCTGGGTCTGTCCTAACTGGACTATTGCCTCTTCATACCCCAGCTCTGCTCCCTGAAGCAGGGTCAAGTCCACTATGCCCTTGCCTCTTCCCAGTGCTTCTCTTGCAGTGACAGAAGTTATGCCTGCGTCTGAAAGGGATTGCTTGGTCTTGTTCATCATGTTCATGCGGACTATTGCCATTACCTCTTTCATGGGTTTGTCTCCTCAGGTTCTTCAGATGCAGGCTCCTTGATGCCGGTACTGATCGTGTACATTTCCTCAACCGGAGATACAAATATCTTTCCGTCTCCATGCGTGCCCTTGTCACCGGTTCTTGCCGCCTTTATCACTGTCTTTATAACAAAATCCTTGTCACTGTCAGGCACCACTGTCATGAGTATTTCTTTTGGTATCTCGTCATATGTAATTTCCCCGATTTTTATTCCCCGCTGTTTACCCCGTCCTACGACTGATATCTTTGTTACCGCGGGAAAACCCGCCTCCATTAAATCGGCCAGCACATTATCTGCCTTGTCCGGCCTTATTATTGACCTGATCATTATCATGGGTAGCTCCCTCCTTGATTGTTTTTAATTTGCGATTCCGTGTTTTATCAAGAGGTTTTCCAGCTCCTCTGTAGTTATCGGTTCGGGAATAATAAACATTTCGTTCTCATCGATCTTTTTGGCAAGTGCCCTGTATTCGTCAGCCTGTTCAGCTCCCGGCTCATACTCAATAACTGTTTTCCTGTTTATCTCCGCCCTCTGCACCACATTATCTCTGGGTATGAAATATATCATCTGGGTGCCGATCTTCTCTGCCAAAGCCTCTATCATCTCTTTCTCATTATCAACGTTACGGCTGTTACAGATCAGTCCGCCCAGCCTGACGCCCCCTGATTCAGCAAACCTTTTTATTCCTTTACATATGTTATTGGCTGCATACATGGCCATCATCTCGCCGGATACCACGATGTATATCTCCTGTGCCTTACCCTCACGGATCGGCATGGCGAAACCTCCGCACACAACATCACCAAGCACGTCGTAAAATGCATAATCCAGCTTTTCGCTTTCTGCATATGCGCCAAGCTGTTCCAGCAGATTGATCGATGTGATAATTCCCCGGCCTGCACATCCTACGCCCGGTTCAGGACCGCCGGATTCAACGCATACAACCCCTGCATAACCTGTTTTCCTGATATCCTCCAGTTCAACATCTTCACCTTCTGCGCGAAGCGTATCCAGGACAGTGTTCTGGGCTAATCCTCCCAATAACAATCTTGTTGAATCTGCCTTGGGGTCGCATCCGACAACCATCACCTTTTTGCCCAACTCCACAAGACCTGCTACTGTATTTTGTGTGGTAGTGGATTTGCCAATACCGCCCTTTCCATAAATCGCAATCTTTCTCATTTGGACTCTCCTTTATTAAGGCAAAGGTTTTTCCAATACCTTTTTCTCGTTGGTTTAATTTATTCTCCATGGAAATCATTGCATTTTGAATACTGTAATAGCGAAAACCATGCCAGTTTACAACTTATTGTTTTTAAAAGAAACTTAACAATGAATCTCTACAATTATGTAGTTGTTGCTACTTTTTTGTGTGTAGTGGGACGATTATGTTATAATTATGCGGACAGTGTTCGAGGGTATCGGTTTTTTGGGATCTGATATTATCAGGCGCTGATTAAAAAAGGATGACTGCTGATCAGAACCTGCTGAGGATACTGCTTACAAAATCATGGATATGGTCATAGAAGTACATGTATACGATCAATGCGGCAAGGAAAAGAACACTATACTTAATAAGCTTTTTTACGTCAAACCCCTTTTTTATTTCCATGATCTTTTTGATGGTCTCCGCCTGATCTTCAGGGGTCGTAAGGATCTTGCGGCAGCCCGGGCATCTCAGGGCTCCCTTCATGATCTTCTGGCCGCAATACGGGCATTCATCAAAGCTTACTTTCAATCCATTCACCTCACACCAGGGTCTTATTTCATTAAAATTTTACACGGCACTGAATGAATAAGCAACCCCTCGACAAGCTCGGGACAGAGGGAGACTCTCTTCGACTTCGCTCAGAACAAGCAGGATTAAAATATCAAGAGTAAACCCCGTTAGAAGCCTTCGCCCTTCTAACGGGGTAAAACCGACCATTAGAAAATAATATAAAAAAAGGCCCGGGGCAGTAAGCTCCCGGACCTCGATCTAAAGATCAACTCTGATAAACTGCTCAGCACTCCATGCCCATGTCTTCAGGTTTCATATAGCTCAACATGCCGGCAGGGTCGCATGCGATACACATATCGATCCCCTGGATTATCTGCAGGTCTTCACACAGCACATAAGCCCGCTTGAGCTCATAGCTGCTGATCCTTTTTATTACCAAAGACTTCGGCCTGATATACACCTTTCCGCAATTCATGCATATCCAGATAAAATTAAACTTTGCCGCTTCGAGGCAGTTATCGCAAACATAGATCTTGTAACCTGGCTTGGCTTCCACATAGATGGAGGTAAATTCTTCCCTGCATATGCTGCAGGTGTCTATGGTTTTATTAATATCCAGCATATTGAACCTCCTTTCTATATTATGTAAACGCAATTACCATGCCTGTAAACAACTCGGACACATTTCAACTCGTTTTAATGAACGTAAAACGATCTACAACAATGAAAATAGATGTTTCAAGGTGAGGAAACAGCAGTTTTGTAATAGATTCCTTTGAAAAGCTTCTAAATGCTCAAAAATATCAAAATATACTTTGTTTTCATCGCTCTTGGGCAGGCTGGGAAATATGGCTGCATATTTATAAATTGGAAGTAAAATACATAAAAAGTGTGTAAGATACCGCACACAAAACACATAAATATTACTTTTGAACATCATGACCGGGTCGCAATATTTATGTTTTTCAGGCAGTTACGTGAACAGGATCAGCCCCTGCCCGCCAAGACCACGGACTGACAAATTTTGGTAGTAGGATAGATACGGCAAGTTTATTTGAACTGTTTGATAGGGAGAGTTTTACTGCATTTTTTTCATCTTGTACCATTATTCCCGTTAAAACGAAACCCTGCCTTTTCAATATGTTACCGGATACCCGCTTTCGCGGGTATGACATTATTTTAGGAAGAAAAGAGTTTTTCAACAGCCTGTAACGATTTGACCCCACAGACTTTTAGACTTGTTGATTCAGCAATTAATAAACTACTCTGATTGTAATGATAAACTGTGCATTTGTTTTCAGACGCGATCCACTTCTCAGCCCTCTGGCCTTTTCCATTGTAAATATACTCTGCAAGTACATTAGCGCCATCCATTGCCTTAATAAGCCTTTGGTTCTGGTCGTGTAATCTAAATCAGTTTGAAAGAAGTTTTTCAAAATGAGGGCTAAGCGGCGGCAGTTCGTCTTTTATGACTGTCCAAACAATTTCCAGATCAATGCCAAAATACTCATGGATTAATTTGTTCCTCATCTGCGTCATTCTTTTCCACGGTATTTCAGGAGACCGGTCCATTAAATCTGCTGGGATCTTTCTTGTTGCCTCCCCAATCACCTCAAGGCTTCGGATGACAGCATTACTTGTCTTTTTGTCAGTGAGAAATTCATCAAAAGACATTGATTTTTAAATTCAATCGCATCTCTTATTGAATCCAGAATGTCATTGAGGTAGTCTGTATAATCTCTATGTTTCATATTGCGACAAGTTCTTCCAGGATATATTTGCCAATTGTGGGTTTTAAAGCCTTTTTCGTCACAAGGTCAACTTTTAGACCGGTTATTTTCTCAAGATATTCTTCCAGTTCCAGAAATTTAAAAAAGCCAATGGGCTTCTCAAATTCAACAAGCACGTCAATATCACTCTCTGCGCCATGCTCACCTCTCGCATAAGACCCGAAGATTCCTATGGTCATTACGCCGTACCTGTCACGCAGGCCTTTTTTTTGTTTCTGGATAAGAGCTTTGATTTCAGTTATATCTGCCATTATACCAACCCCCAACTCCTTCATTATAAAACATTTAGTTTTTTTCTTGAACTAATATTCGGGAATTATGCTTGACGTTTTACACCCCTTGTCTTGCTTTACAGAAAGTAAAGCTCATGGGGACCATACCTCCCGACCTCAGGCTTATAATCTCTGTAGTAGTTGTAATGAAAGCCAGTCTCTTCATCATAATACTGCCCAGGGAATCTGAGATTGTTGGTTACACTACCTGAAATAGAATGCGGCTTACCGAAAGGCAGATATTCCCCCTGCCAAACGGTACTTCCGGCTTCATCGGTCATCATCATAGGTGTCCCCAGATGGTCATTATGATAAAAATATATGCTATTGCCTTCTATCTTTGCAAGGGTTAACCGTGTCCCACCTACGAGGTGGGACACGGTTGCTGTTCAGTCCGGCCAAAAAAAATAATTATCGAAGTCCGACCTCGATATATGGGCTTAGGTTTATTTTGAAATCAATAACTTACGGTGGATGTAAAATGTCAACGCTTGTCCGCCAGTTTTAATGGAGGATTTACCCGCCTCAGGCGTGGCTTGTCCGCTTGTCAGTGTGGTGGGAGCTTGTCCGCCTTGCTATATGGCGGGGTGCGCGATCCCTTATCCGTTACTATGTGACTGGATACTTCTCTCCAAATGGTAAGTACGCCCCTTCCCATACTTTTGAATGGGTGTATTTTTGTTATCTCTGCAATTGTTTGTGATATAATAAAATAAATCAGTTAAGGAGCATGTTATGCCGCAAATTACTTTAGACTTACCATTTGAAAAAATTGTGGATACGGTAAAAAGATTAAGTGAGGAAGATCGGGAACGGTTATTTTTTGCCGTCAATGAAGACTATGCCCGTGCTTTGGGGAAGATGAGGGACGAAGCACGGAAAGAACACCAGGCCGGTGACAGCACTCCTCTTAAGAACCTGGATAAGGAATGAGCTATCAGGTCTCTCTTTCCAAAAAAGCTGAGAAGCAGTATAAAAACTTTGATCATCATATCCAGAAGAAAATCAAACATAATCTGCAGCAATTAGAAGTAAAACCTTACGAAGGCTTTTCTCTCTCCGGCAAATACGCTGATTTGCGATATATAAAATTAACTCATAAAGGTGTTGATTATCGGGCGGTTTATGACATATCGGAAGATGAGAATCTGGTGCTGGTTATATTCCTGGGTACACGGGAGAATTTTTATAAGGAACTGAGACGATATTTAGGATAGGTTTTTTCAAATCGTTCAAATTTTAAGGTGAACCCTTATGGTTCATCCCCTCGATGCCTTCCTGGAAAGAGAAAAACTGAAGAAGTGGGTAAAACATTAATTACGGGACAGCCTTTTTCATAGGTGACCCCGTTGTGTTTCCTTGCTTCTTGCATGTTAGGAGATATTAGGGTTTCAAGACGGTTAAGGGTATCAAGTGTGTAGTTGGTGTTTGTCAATAGTTTTGCATAGTGTGCAACAATGTCACCAAACCCATCCTGTCTGACCCCTTGCTTCACTTGTTGAGACTTTGTCAAGGAACTCAGTGCTTCAGGTTACCCCATACACCTCCCTCAAGCTACGTGGGCGTACTGCCGAATTCCCACGGTCGGACTTTAACCGACAAGTCATACGTCTTCTCCGGCATACAGTTGAACCTCGACAATTTTACTCTGGCTATTGTTGAGCGATAATAATAATTCCCGGGAATTATGCTTGACGTTTTACAGGCTATATCTATACCTTCAAATAGCTATATTGTTACTACCGTCTTACACTTTTTAGTTTGATAAAGAAATAACAAATAAAAGCTCCAAAATATTATGTTAAATATAGAAAGAAAATTTTCAGAAATTAAAAATAAATTTTTTACCCCCATAATTAGTGATAATGATAAAAACGTTATATAAAAGATTATTGTAAATATTTTTTTTCAAAAAAAGAGTTGTACTACACAATAAAATGCTTATAAAATTAATAAGATAAAATTCAAAATTAATTGCTTCTGATAACGCTTTTATTATATTAAAAAATGGAATACCTTTCCGGTAACCAAAAAAAATCGCTATAGAAAAAATACTTATATCTTTATTATTTGTATATTTGTCATTATTTTATTAACTTCATCTGATTTTACAATTTATAACACGCGCAATAATGGCGCTGCATATACCTTGAGGATAAATGGGGAAACTAATATTGAAGAGTAAAATTCTTTGTTTTGAAGAAACCTTTTTCGCGTTGAAATCATATTTCTCCATAAGATAATACAATCTCGTCTGTTAACTTTTAAAAGGTTTTGTAAAAAAAGAGAAAAACAGAAGACTATTTATAAATTAATAGCATAATAGCAAAAGCTTGTCAACAACTTTTTTATCTTAGTATATTGTATAGTATTGTATGCTGAGGGGTTTTTACTTTAAAAAATCCAAATAATCCTCTCCAGACTGATCCGCTACCAAAATTTTGTTCAAATGATAATCAAAAGTAATCGGATGCAGGATCCGGCAGGGGGGGTCTTCAGTTCCTCTGAGGCAACACTTTCCTTGTGACCTTCAGGATCTCACCTTCCAGAAAGGGCTTGTATAAAAAATGCACCGCGCCGCCGGCATTTATAAAGTCCAACTCTTTATCAGCAAGTCCTGTATATATCTGTCCTGTCACAGATACAATTATTGAGTCAGGGCTCGCCTGCTTAATGGCCCTGCACGTCTGAACGCCGTCCATTCCAGGCATGAACAGGTCCATAAAGATAAGGTCGTATTTTTTTGACCTGACCTTTTCAAGGGCTTTTTTGCCGCTTAAAGCTGTATCGACCTCATACCCTTCTTTTTCGAGCTCACCCCTGAAAGCGGCAAATACGATCTCAACATCATCTACTACCAGTATGCTGTTTCCTTTAATTGTTTCTCCACAGGCCTGTTTATTCTCCGGCCACACAAACGCGAACATCTCTTACTTCCTGTCCATCATTATTTTTTCCACGGCTTCTATTATCTCTTCCTCGAACAGGGGTTTTCTCAAAAATTCGTCCCTTCCTCCGGCCCGGATAAAATCCTTCTGGTGCTTTTTTATCTCCTCAGGATACCCTGAGATAAGCACGACTTCAGTTTCAGGGGACATCTTTTTTATCCTTTCACACACCTCCACACCGTTCATCCCGGGCATGACCAGATCAGTAATAACAATATCCGGTTTCTCATCCTTTGCCATGTTGATCGCTTCTTCTCCAGTTGACGCGATCTTTACCTGATAGCCGGCATTTTCAAGGGTCACGCACCAACCCCTGAGAAAAACCTCTGAATCATCAACTACTAATATACTGGCCTTAGTCGTCATCAGATACTCCTTTCACCGTGACCGCCGGCAGGAAAACCCTGAACGTGGCACCTTTCCTGTTTCCGCTTTCCACAACTATATTACCACCATGATTCTTAATAATACCATAAGAGATCGACAAACCGAGTCCTACCCCTTTACCCGGCTCTTTTGTCGTAAAAAAAGGATCGAACACCCTTTTCAGGTTTTCTCCCGGGATCCCGACACCATTGTCAATAAATTCCATTATGACCTCTTTCTTATCTCTGGAAACCCCTGTCCTGACAACAAGCCTGCCGTCGTCGGACATAGCATCATAGGCATTCATTAATATGTTCAGGATAACCTGCTGGAGCTCGGTTTTATTGCCCATAACCCGCGGCAGCCCGTCCTTATATTCCCTGACCAGCTGTATCCCCTTTTGCTCCAGCCTGCTGGAAATGAAGCTCAATGTGGATTCGAACACATTCTCCAGGTCCAGTTCAAAACGCCTTTCCGACGGCTTGCCCGCGAAAGAACCGAAGTCCCTGACTATCCTGGCCATATGTTCGGTCGCGTCAAGCATAAGGGTCATGTCGCGAAAAGAGTCAGACCCGGGTTTCGCTGTCTTTTTGTATTTCTGAAGAAGCGGCAATAAGCCCGCAATTGGAGAATTGAACTCATGCGCCAGGCCGGCTGCCACCTGCCCCATGGCTGATAATTTTTCCGCCTGGATCAGCCGTGCCTGGAATTCTTTCAACTCCCGGGTCTTTTCTTTAACCCTTTTTTCCAGTTCCCTGTTCCAGGCTTCTATTTCTTCCTTTGCTTTTCTGAGTTCTTCCTCAGCCTCTTTTCTCCCGGTAATGTCAATGTTCATGCCTACAATACCCGGGATGGAATCATCAGTCACGATCGGCGCAATAATGTTATAAAAATGCCTTTGTTGCCCCTGGATCTCAAAACTTATTTCGCCGGTAACCACTTCACCGTTAAAAGCCCTGGCATTGTTATCCAGCCACCTGTTTAATGTGTCCTTATCCGGGGCAAGGTTCTCAGGGCGCTGTCCAATAATATCTCCATAGTGCTCCTTGATGCTGGAGTTCTGGAAAAAATAACGCCCGTCCTTATCAATGCCAAAGACATCGAACGGGATACTTTCAATTACAGCATTAAGCTGGGCCCTGCTTTTAACGAGCTGCCCTTCTGTCTTAATACGTTCCTTTATCTCTCTGACCAGTTCATCACGGGCCACAGTCGTTGATCTCAGATCGTCTGCCATCTGCCTGAATGAATCAGCCAGCTGCCCGATCTCATCATTTGTCCTGACCTCGATCTTTGTATCAAGATCGCCCCTGCCTATTTTAATGGCTGCTCCCCTCAGATTTTCTATGTTTTTTGCTATTGACCTGGAGATAATAAAACCCAGCAGAACACCAAGGACAGTGACTAACATGGAAATCGTCAATATGCGCTTTTTTAGTCTGGAAACAGGAGCAAACAGTTCTTGTGCGTCCTGTTCAACAATCAGGAGCCAGTTCAGGCCGGTGCCCCCTTTTGAATGAACATAAGATACAAATATTTCTCCGCCTGAGCCATCGCTTTTTTGCATTTTTTCGGAGAACACTTCTGTATCACTCAAACCGGAACCTGGATGGGCTGTCGGGACTAAATATGAAACATCCTCCAGAAATTTAAAATCCCCGGTTGAATAAATCATTCTCCCATACCTGTCAATTATTTTGAATGCCATAGTTCCATGGCCTTTCCTTGTCAGGGAGGTTTCCACTTCCTGAATGAAACTGATTATATCCTCAATGTTAAGGACGGCCTTTACTACGCCGATGAAATTCCCTTTTCTGTCGTCTACTCTTATCGCGAGGTCAATGGAATAGATACCCGCGCTTTCGTCAAAGTTGACATCACTTATAAACAGACCTTTCTCCTTCGCGATCTGCCACCACTCCTCATCATTCTGCCTGTAATCGGTTGTTTTCCCTGTCATCGCGACATTAGCCCCGTACTTGTTCGTCACAAATATCTCGCCAAATACGCTGTAGCCATAATCGCCACTGTAGTACTCCTCTTTATCCTTTAATTCCTCTGATAACCTGTTTTCCTGCAGGCCCTGCATAAAAGGTGTTATTTCATTTTCCGGCACTGACGTCCACGCTTTATCCTGCTGTTCGATATAGGCCTCAATATCATCAAGTTTTCCAAAATCCCGGTTGGACATTAAAACCGTCTCCTGCAGGTCAAGATCATGAGTATCTCTGCTGAATATTTCGACCTTGCCTTCAATTCTCTTTTCTATTCCATCCAGCAGTTCCCGGGCCATGGACTCGGTTCTCTCTATAAAGGCTTTTTGCAATTCTTCTTTGCTATGAGTGACAGCAAAATACCCGGTGATCCAGCTCATCAGGGCAACCACCAGAAACCCGATTATTAATTTATAAAATAATTTCATTCTCCTCTGCCCCTATGGCCGTAACATACAATCCCTTCCGGGCTTCTGTCAATCGTTTATCAGGAAAGAAACCAGTCGGGATCTTTCGTGCTGTTTTATCATCTCAAAGTGCGTTAAAATATCGTATGCCTACCAGGAAAAAACCAATGAAGATATTTTTCTCAGGCATGGCCGGAAGCGGTATGTCCGCGATAGCCGGCTTCATGTCTGACAGCGGTCATATTGTTATCGGCTCGGACAGGGCATTCGATACAAACCCTTCTCATCCGCTAAAAAACACGTTTAGATCCAGAGGCATAGCTGTAGTCCCGCAGGACGGCAGCGGTATGGACAGCGCCTTTGACCTTGCGGTATTCAGCACCGCGGTGGAACCTGACCACCCTGAGTTTCTGAAGGCCGGGTCACTGGGAATACCAACAAAAACGCGTCCTGAGTATCTTGCTGACATAACCGCTTCTTTTAAGACAATAGCTGTTTCAGGCACAAGCGGAAAGTCAACAGTCTCAGGCATGCTGGCCTTTCTGATGAACAGGCTGGGGCTTGACCCGAACTTCATAGGAGGAGGAAGGGTCCGGCAGTTCAGATCGCCTGCAAACCCGGGGAATTACCTTGCGGGCAATTCCGACTATCTTGTTATTGAGGCATGCGAGTCTGACGGGACCATTGTGAACTACAGGCCTGAGCATTCGCTCATATTGAACCTTAGCCTTGACCACCATGCTGTTTACGAGACCGCTGAGATGTTCGATACTCTCGTGAAAAATACACGGTCAAAGGTCATACTGAACGCCGACGATCCGAACCTGAGAGGCATAAGAAACCGGGATACAATTACATTTTCCACAGATACCCCTTCTCATTACAAAGCGGATAATGTGGTTTACAGGCCTTTTGCTTCGGAGTTCTCTGTTCATGGAACAGGATTCAGCCTCTCCCTGCCCGGCAAATACAATGTCTATAACGCGCTTTCATGTATTGCCATGCTTGCGGAACTGGGCATTCCATTACGCTCTGTCGCGCGCGTGCTTCCGGAATTTCAGGGGATCGACAGGAGGTTTGATATTTACCTGGATGACGGCGAACACCTTGTTATTGACGACTACGCCCATAATCCACATAAGATATCTTCACTCATGCGGGCCGTAAAAAAGATCAAAAAAAAGGTCTGTTACATATTCCAGCCTCACGGGTTCGGCCCGACCCGGCTGATGAAGGATGAGTATATCAGGGCTTTTTCAGACAACCTTCGTGATTCCGATCGTCTGATACTGCTCCCCATATATTTTGCCGGAGGTACTGCCTCCAGGGACATCTCAAGCCATGACCTCGCAGAAGGTATAACAGCACGCGGAAAAAACGCCGAAGTGGTTAAAAAAAGATCTGATATATTAAAGAGCGGCAATGAATTCACAGTATATGTAGTGTTCGGCGCGCGCGACGAAACCCTCGCGGACCTTGCAAAACAGATAGCAGGGTCAGTTCCCGGTATGAATAAAAGTTAATGAGCCGGCAAGGTTTATCAGACGCTGTCCCGTATCAGCTAAAAATCAACAGCCTGTAATGTTAAAATAACAAGTATGAAAACACCGGAACTTCTCGCGCCCGCCGGCAGCTTTGAAAAACTGCGGACCGCGCTGCATTACGGCGCTGACGCGGTCTATCTGGGCTCATCTGAGTTCAGTCTCAGGGCCAAGGCTGATAATTTTACCTCCATAGGCCTGGAACAGGCCGCTGACCTCGTTCGCAAAAAGGGCGGAAAACTGTACGTCACAGTTAATATCTTTCCTCATAACAAAGACATTCACCTGATCAAAGACCATCTCTTTCTGCTTAAGAGAATATCCCCGGACGCGCTGATAGTCTCGGATATCGGCGCGTTCGAACTCGCCTCAGAGATCGCGCCGGACATCCCGCTCCATATAAGCACACAGGCAAATATCACTAATTACCGTTCAGCAAGGTTCTGGGAAAGATCAGGCGCAAAGAGACTTGTTCTTTCAAGGGAACTTACAATTGAAGAGATCCGGGAGATCCGGGAACATGTCTCTGTTGAGCTGGAATGTTTTATCCACGGCGCCATATGTATATCTTATTCCGGCAGGTGCTATATAAGCAGTTTTCTGGCGAACAGATCGGCAAACAGGGGCGAATGCACCAACTCATGCAGATGGAATTACACATTAACTGAAGAGAAACGGCCGCGGGAACATCTGCCTGTATATGAAAATGACAGGGGGACATATGTGTTAAGTTCAAAGGACCTTTGCATGATCGGGCATCTTGACAGTCTTGCTGACGCGGGCGTGGACAGTTTTAAGATCGAAGGCAGGATGAAAGGGATCAATTATGTGGCCGGGGTCGTCAAAACATACAGGGAAGCTGTTGACAGCCTTAAAAACAGGCCCTACAGGGTAAAAGAAAAATGGCTTAAGGAGCTGTCGATGTTCTCAAGCAGGGGATATACAACCGGCATGTTTCTTGGCAAACAGCCTGACAGCGGCTATAACCATGATGAAGAGAACGCCTACAGGATGAGCCACGAGCTGGTTGGCGTTGTAAAGTCCGTAAATAATGGTAAGACCGCGGTATCCCTGCGAAACAACCTCAAAACCGGGGACCGTGTCGAGTTCCTGACCAACGGCCCTGAGGACAAGACCTTTGAAGTTACGGAGATCTTTAATGAGAAGGGTTATCCTGTCAGCTCAGGCAGGAATGAAGAGACCGTCCTTCTCCCCATAGTACCCGGGGTCAGGGAGAACGACCTGATAAGACGCGCGCTTAACAGCGACTGAACAAAAGTTAAGATTTTAAATTGCAGATTTCAGATTTTCCATCGACTCGGCTCGGGACAGCGATCAGAGTGCGGAGTTGGGATTGCGGAATGCGGAACAGAAAAATAAAAAAATACTAATGCTGAATCCAAATTCCAAATTCCGAGTTCC
This sequence comes from bacterium BMS3Bbin08, assembly GCA_002897775.1. GTDB lineage: Bacteria > Nitrospirota > Thermodesulfovibrionia > UBA6902 > BMS3Bbin08 > BMS3Bbin08. The sequence continues at coordinate 14,687 of BDTR01000059.1, forward strand.
GAATTCCGAACTTTGTATTATGGACTGCTACTCTCTACTTTAGTTATAAAGTTAATACTTATGACAGCCCTGACAGAGGTATTTCGGCTCCACCCTCAGCATATTTTCATACGTGTTTTTATGTGAGTCATGACATGTCACGCAGGTCATTTTCCCTTCTATAAGCGGGAATTCTCCGACATCCATTGATGGAACAACATCTACTATATGCTCTGAAGAACCCTTTCTGTCCGGATGACATTCAAAACACAGCTCAGAAACTGTTGTTTTTAAAAGACCAGCCGCCTTCATCCCATGAGACACATGGCAGATCGAACAGTCCTGTTGGGCGCCGTGCACTTCATCTTTTGTGTGGTCTTCATTGCCTTGTACTGCCTGCACAGGAAACAGACAGATCAGCAAAAAGCTCAAAAATATAATATGTCTTTTTCTCAATTCACAACCTTCCTAAAATGACTTGTCTTCAGGATTCAGATAACCGTCACTGAGCTGGCCTGCGGCCCTTCCTGACCCTGCTCTTCAGCAAACCGCACCTTCATCCCCACCTTAAGACGCTTAAAATCATGGTTCAGCACGCTGTTCTTATTGAAATATATCTCGCGGTCATCCGGTGTTGTAATAAAGCCGTACCCCTCCTTCGAAAATATAGAACTCACACGGGCAAGAGGCGTTTCCTCATGGTGTTTTACGTCGCCGCGCTGACGTCTGGCATAGTCTTCGAGTTTTCGCCTGGCCGCGCTAAAACTGTTCCTTATCGCCACTCTGATGTCTTCATCAGGCTCACGCTTCACAACAAGTTCCGCGCCGGGCACGGTAATGTCAATATTAACCTTGAACAATTTGCCTTCACGGCGGCGGAGGTTAGGAGACGCCACAACAACCCTGCACCGGACAATACGGCTGTAGAATTTATCCAGCTTTTCCGCTTTTTGATGTATCTCTGATTTTATCTCTTCACTGAGTTCAAGGTTTCGAGCGGTGATCTGCAGCGGAATCTCCATTATATACCCCTTTCAATAAGCGTATTCTTTCCCTCTTCTAAATATTAACAGTGAATTGCCCGCTTGTCTATTTTAACATTTTAATGGACATATAAATCATTCTAATTATTGCCGGAAGAAATGTTTTTTTGTGACCGCGGTCACTGTGATATGCACCATTCAGCGGTACAATCAAGATATAAGACTTCATCAACTTCCTCTACCAGGGATACTGCAGTCCTGAGCTTTGTCGAAGGACCGCAGTATCCCGCCTTTTTCTCCTTCGACAGGCTCAGGATTAAACCCTTCGACAATTTGTCCTGAGCCTGTCGAAGGGGTCTTACGTTGATTATCAGGATATTTTGTGATAGGGTTATGGGAAAATAAAATCAGGGGGTTTCGGCATGAAAAAAACGGCTTTTACCGCAAAGATCATTGTGCTCTTCTTTTCCATATGCATGATCACTTCAGGGTGCGATATGCTGAAAGAGGAAGCCATACCGGAAAATTTACCCCCGGTCCCTGTAGCGTGCATGAAGGAATCCAACCTTTACGCCAATGCCCTTTACGGCCTTTCTAATCCGCTTGCGAATGTAAGCCAGCTGCAGGTCTCAAGAATGGCCGGCAAATTTGCAGCCTGTCTTGAGAACGAAGGATTAACTCCTGCTGAAGCCCGGGGCATTGTAAAAAAACAGAAAGAAGAATTTAACGCCTCCCAGGGGAATTAGTTTTTTCAGCCGGGCGCCGGATATTGCTGTATCATGTCACAAACCTCCGGACTCTGAACAGGAAACATTTCCAGGGCTTTCCTGCGGGGTAAAAATCACCGGAAAAACAGCACCCGGGAATATATCGTATGGCAGGTCATAAGCTTTTATCATTACAGCAATTTCAATAATAAACAATAATATCATTTAAAAAGAACAAAGAGAAGATCAGCCGCTACCGCCAGCACTGAAAGAAGAAAGATAACAAGGTAGTTTATGTCCTCGCGGGATTTTTTTATCGACGAAAGAAGAAATGTTATCGCCTCCCTGTCATCCTCAGAAAAGCCGGAGTCAGCCCTGACCTTTTCTATCAGATCATATTCTCTTATGACCCTTTTTCTTTTCCTTGTAATGGCATACCTGTAGAGAAAAAACCCGATGTAGCCCACTACCCCGGTATACCAGGCCGGCCTGACCCATGAAGGTTCCAGCCGTTCAAAAACTATAATTGCCCTGAAAGCGAACGCGGAGATAAGGCCGATAAACAAAAGCCCGTGGATCACATACCCTGGGAATGTTTGCGGGAGTTTCTTTTTCATCTTGGTCCCCTTTAGATTATACAGGCGCTTCCTGTGCTGTCAAACGAAGTTTCTAAAGTAGAGAGCACCGAGTAGAGAGAAAAATACATGAATGCCCAGCGAGCCTGTCTGCGGCAGGCAGGCAGGCAGTGACGAGGGACGGGTAAACAGTGACCTGTTACGAGAGACGATGGACGAAGGACGAGTGACGGCTGTTATACCTTATACCGGCTGTAAATTTCATTTCTAACAGGGCATTGGCATGTATAATGACCGAACCCGAACCTGTTCAGGTAAAGACAGTCATCAGTCGCCGCGGGCCGGATAAAAAGACCTTCTCCTGGCGCGACTCCCAGGCCGCGGCACCTGGGCTGTTCTGATTCGCGAGCAGGGCCCTTTTTACTGTTCAGGCAAACGAAGTCAAACGGGCACCTGGTTGTTTTCTTTCTGGTTTCGTCACTAACGTAAAAGGTCATTACAATATGTGTTTTATGCGTCAGGCATGGCCTTTTTTATCATCTCCGGCAGAGGACTTGCGGAATTCCAGGGGGCTCGCCCCGGTCATCTCTTTGAAAACATTGAAAAAATGTGTCCTGCTCTTATAACCCAGAGACACCTGGATAGTGGAAACCGTGTACGCCGAGTTACGCAAAAGTCTTTTTGCCACTTCTATTCTTAGCTTATTGGTGTAATCCCTGATCGTCATGTCGCAGTCTTTTTTAAACAGCTTGCATAAATGGGGCGCTGAAACAGAACACTTGGAAGCAATGTCGTCAATGCTGAAATCAGTATGAAAACGCTTGTGTATCTCGTACAGGCTTTTTACTGTTACCGGATGGAAAAATTTCAGGTCTTCGCGCAGGCCGAGGTTTGGAAGGGTCAGACCGGGCAAAAAACCCTTTATTTCAGTGTTCCAGATAACATTACTGATCACGTCCCGGAATTCCTTGACATCGAAAGGTTTTTCAATATATCCCGCGACATTAAGATTGCAGGCGGCTTTTGCTTTTTCATGGGAACTATAGGCGGTTATGATAACAACAGGGATCCAGTGATTGATCTCCCGTATCCTTTTCAGGAGCTCAATACCGTTCATTTTCGGCATGACAAGGTCCAGGATGATAAGATCAAAAACATCTCCATTAAAGAAAATACGCTCCAGAGCCTTCTCCGGGTCATCCGTAAACTTAAGGTCATAAGTGTCTTTCAGCATCATCTCCATCGCCTTATGGATAGAGCGGTCATCATCCACAATAAGAATACGGTCCATTTTTGAGGCCATTTCATTTCCTCTTCATATTTCCGACGTAAGGATACAGTTTAATTCACCCAGCGGGAAAGAAATTCACATCAATCTTTATTGTAATGTAATTATCTCATAACTTACAATGCTCTGGATTGTTATTATTGTTACTATGGAGTAATAATTTCTTCATTTTGGCAAAAAAATCATTCAGGACAGGGGTCATGCAGCTAATTGCTTGATATATAGAGGTTTCTGCATATGTTTCATCAACCATCAGGTCAGCAAGTCTGCCCGCTGGCAAGTAGAGAGTAGACAGTAGCGAGTAGAGAGAAAATCTAGAATCTGCAATCTATGAATGCACAGCGAGCTTGCCCAGCAGTTTTTGTGGAGGGTGGTCAATGAGCGAATGTGATAATTTTTTATTCCCTACATTGTGCTTGCCCTCCAGTTTTTATGGGGGGTGACCCCGCCAAACAGACTGGCGGGCAGGCACTAATCTAAAATGTTACTGCCTATCTCTCTTTGGACTGAAACTAAATGACAAGCATCCAGGATAAAGTAAGCTTTTGGGGGTCTCTGAAAGTAGTCGACTGGGGGTGTGGTTCTGCTGCAGCCATGTTTACATGCACGGGTCCAGAGATCATGAGCCTCAGGAATAGATGGAACAAACAGAAAAAAGAATATTAAAGATTAATCTTCAAATGATACCGAATCGCAGCAGGCATGGTAGTCCTCCAGGTCATGTATCTTTATTTGCTGCTCCAGTAATAATGCTTTCGCGATATCTCCGAAAGTTACGACCCCTATCAGCCTTTTGTTTTCAAATACAGGCATGTGGCGAATATGAGCAGTCGTCATAACACCCATACACTCTTCAACGGATCTATCCGGAGTAATACAATATATATTCTTCGTCATTAATTTTTCTACCTGTACTTCTTTAGAAGACATTTCTTTTACTATTATATTTCGTGCCAGATCTCTCTCGGAAATCACGCCGACAACGTTTTCTTCATCAACAACTACCAGCACTCCAATATTTTTCTCAGCCATCATGTCCATTGCGTCATAGGCAGTATCCCGGGGAGATATTGAGCAGATAATAGAACTTTTTGATTGCATTACGTCATTAACAGTTAACATTTCGCGATCGATCCATTTTAGTGCTTCTATTACCAGGCCGAGTTATGCGGTGGTCTGTTCAGATAAAAAAGCATAACTCTGTGTCATTATTATTTCAAATTAAAAAAAATTATGGCAGTATTAGCGTTGTTTCGCAAACAGCGGTTTACCCGCTCTGGATTTCATAATACCTGTTGTTTATTGTCCGTAGTCCTTTGTCTGTTGTCAGTTGCTATCGTCCATCGTCAATCGCAACTGGTTACTTAACAACCGTTATGCGTCAATCGTCATTCGTCGCTCGTCAATCGTAACCAGCTATCTGTCCCTGCCCAGAAAAGGAATGGCCAGCATCCAGGGCAAAATAAGTTTTTTGGGGTCCCTGAAATTCGCGAGGCCTATCTTCATGTCAGTATGCCCTTTTACAGGCTGTGCCCGGTAGGTCCTGAAAATAAATAATAAGGTCCAGAAATATAATTGTTATCAGGCCGGCCGCGAGTTCAGGCACCCTGACGGCATGGAAAAGCCCCCACCCCTGTTCAGCGCTTAAAAGCGCCGTTCCAACAGCTGCCGCGGGAAAGATCAGGCGCACAAACACACTGTTCAGAAATGTGATCGAAAGGTTACTGAACCACCGGACAGGTTTTGATGTGGTCAGTTTGCGGCGCGGCGAGGCAAGCTCCCACACTGACATAACGGCAAATACCCCGGAAAAAAACCCGAGCCTGATTACCGGTTCATTCTCTATCAGCAGCATACTTATATATTATCAAATATGGGATTTCATCCCAAACCTGTGTCCATTTTTCACTTAATCAAAAAACGAAGTTTTTTCTATGGGTTCCCTTTGGAGATTAATGTTCCTTACAGGAAGCATCAATGTATGGAAATAAGGATATATTTATATTCGTTCGCTATTCACTCACTATGCATTGGTAGGCTCTGAGATAAGCAAGTTTGCAATGCAAAGCTCCCAACGGGAGCGAATTCAATGATATTTATTCCTTACATTTGTAGAACCCGAAGGGTCTACTAAAGTACCCCGGGGGTATGGGGGCGGAGCGCCCCACCAGATGAATTAGACCTTTTCTTCCAGCCCGTATTTCTTTATCTTATAGCCTATCTGGCGGGGGGTGATGCCCAGAAGCCTGGCTGCCTTTGCCTGATTGCCCCCGGTCTTTTCAAGCGCGCCGAGGATATTTATTTTCTCGATCTCCGCCACATTTCCTGACAGTGAAGTCGTCCCTTCAGCGCCCCTGACCCGGCGGATGTTAAGGGATACAGGCAGGTCCGCTGAGCTGATCCTGTCTTCGCTCGACATGATCACCAGTCTCTCAATGGTATTTTCAAGCTCTCTGACATTCCCCGGCCAGTCATAGTCCAGAAACACCTGAAGGGCGCTTTTATCAAGGCTGACAGCCCGGTTATTTTCTTTGTTGAATCTCTTTGAAAAGTGATCGATCAGTGTGGAGATGTCCTCACCTCTGTCACGTAAAGGCGGCAGGAGTATCGGGATGACATTAAGCCTGAAGTAAAGGTCGTCCCTGAACTTCCCCTGTGAAACCAGGTGCTCGAGATTACGGCTGGTTGCGGTAACTATCCTGACATCAACCTTTATGGTCTTTTCACTGCCCACCCTTTCAAATTCCCTTTCCTGCAGGACCCTTAATATCTTGGGCTGAAGCGTTATGGGCAGGTCCCCTATCTCATCAAGGAATATTGTACCTTTATGGGCAATCTCAAATTTACCGCTCCTTGAAGAGACCGCTCCTGTGAACGCGCCTTTTTCATGTCCGAACAGTTCTGACTCCAGAAGCCCCTCAGGTATTGAGGCGCAGTTGAATTTTATGAACGGGCCCTTGCTCCTTGGACTCATATAATGTATCGCCTTTGCTATCAGCTCCTTGCCTGTACCGCTTTCGCCCCGCAAGATCACTGTTGCCTTTGAAGGCGCGACCCGATGGACAGACTCAAAGACCTCCTGCATCCTGTCCGACTGCCCGATTATGTTCTCTATACTGTATTTCCCTTTGAGTTCCCTTTTCAGATTTTCCTTTTCCTTCTCGACTTCTTCATAGCTTTCCCAGAGCTTGACGAACTGGGCTATCAGGGAGGCGATGATCTTTAAGACCCTGAGGTCGTCATCCACACTGCCGTGCTTTTTCGAGTAGATCCTGTCCACACTAAGCACTCCCAGCACTTCTTTTTTGAACTCAATGGGCACGCACAGGAAGGAAACGCCGTCCTTTTCAGGCCTTGACCCAGTCTTGTTCAAAAATAAAGGTTCCTCTCCAATATTGGGGATCACCATCGGGATCTTTTTCTCAAGCACACGGCCCACTATACCCTCGCCTATACGGTACTTGCCTTTTCCAATGTTCTGTTTTGTAAGTCCGTGCGCCGCGACGATCCTGAGTTCCTTTGACACGGGGTCAAGAAGAAACACGCACCCCCTTTGCATCTCAAGCAGGTTTCCAAGAGTGGACATAACTGATTGCAGGTTTTTCTCAAGTTCGAATGAAGCGGTCAGCACCCTGCTGACCTCAAGGATGGCGGTAAGTTCCCTGTTCTTGTGGACAATAAGGTCGGTTTTTTTGCTAGTAGCGGATTTCATGATAACTACTGTTATGCGTTAATCGTTAACCGTTATTCGTCACTAAGTCATTAAGTTATTGATGACTGTTCACGATTCACTATTCACGTTTCACGGTTTCTAAACGTTTTCCACCATTTCCCAGACGCCGCAGGGGCATATGCCCGCGCAGAAACCGCATCCAATGCATTTTTCATCATCGACCACATATTCATAAGGGGGATCGCCGCCTTTTCTCTCAACGCGTGAGATAGCGCCCCAGTAGCAGACATTCTCACACATACGGCAGTCGCGGCAGGAGCCGCATGAAAGACATCTTTCAGCCTCATCCTTTGCTGAGAACTTATCCGGCATACAGCGTTCAAAATAAGTGGTCCTTACCCTTTCATAAGGAATGGGCTGTTTTACCTCAGGCATATGATCAAAATGCATGAGCTGGGAATGTATGACCTCTGACACGTCACGGCCCTGTCCAATAGCGTGAGTGACAAGTCCGGCCCTTGTAGCGTCGCCGATCGCAAAGACCTTGACGTCCGAGGTCTGGCCCTTGTCATTTACAGTGAGCATGCCCTTACCCGTTTGGATCGAGGCCGGCAGAAAATCAAGCACAGGCCTCTCTCCGATCGCGATCACCACAAGGTCAGCGCGCATTTCAGTGCTGTCCCTAAAATAGATCTTTTTCGCCTTCCTGTCGTATTTCTCGGTGAACTTTGGATAGACTGTTTCGGTGCCCTTTGCCTCCGCGGCCTCAAGCTCTTTTCCAAAGGCAGTGGGCTTTTGTATATCCACCGCTGTCACAGACTTTGCCCCGCACTCATACGCCTGCACAGCGACATCCATACCCACATTACCCGCTCCGATAACCACCACGCTCTTTCCTTTTAAAGCCGGAAGCTTTCCGGCGTTAATGTCTTTTAAAAACTCAATGGCAGTCACAACATGCTGAGACCCCGGGAATTTAAGGGTTATGGGCTCATGCGCGCCGCACGCCACGATCACAACCTCATGGCCTTTATATATTTTTTCGAATTTCTTTTTGTCTATTCTCTGTCCGAGATGGATGTTAACGCCTATCTCCTTAAAGCGTGAAAGTTCCTTCAGAAGCACCTTCTGCGGAAGGCGTTCCCTTGGTATGCAGAGCTCGAGCTTTCCTCCGAGCCTGTCTTCAGCCTCATACAGGTCAACATCATGGCCTTTAAGGCTTAACTGCCACGCGGCGCTGAGTCCCGCGGGCCCGCCGCCGATTACCGCGACCCTGTTGCCGGTCTTTTTCGCGCGTTTCGGCGCCTTAAGGTTCATGCTGAGCCTGCCCATCTCCCTTGTGTTAAGCGGCATATCGATCCTTCCCCTTGTACAGCTCTCCATACAGAGGTTAGGGCATATCTGTCCGCATACTGTCGCGGGCAAAGGGCTGTACTGAAGAACAAGCCTCAGCGCCTCCTGCAGTTTGCCTTCCCTGATAAGACGCGTCCTCTTATGCGTGGGTATACGCGTGGGACACGCAAAAGCGCAGGGCGGCAGGAACTTCTCATTGCTCCATAACGGTTTGTTCCGCCTGTTGTCTCCTGTCGTTATATAAGGAAGTATTGTCAGGTCATGGTCCAGGTACTGGGCAAATATACCGCCCTTGCCTACTTCAGGTTCCCATGTCGAGGCCCTGAATCTGGAGGCCGATACCTTACGCGTTTTTTTCCTCTCAGCCTTTTCCGCGGGCGTGTACGCGATCATCTTTTTCCAGTCATCAGAAGACCTGGTCAGTTCTTTATAATGGTCCATACGGTCAATGGCCTTAAGATACGGCTTCATGTTCTCTGTGAGCCACTGCCAGTCCCGCTCTGTAAGCTCAACGCTTTTTACGTCTTTTTTGCTGTAACCTTCAGCAGGCCCCCTGAAGTATATAGCGCCGCCGACCATGCCGACACAGGGCCGGTAGCCAAGTATGTTATCCGGGTTTCTGGGGTTGACGCCGCAGACAACAGCAGTGCCTCCTGCCTTGAACTCCGCGAATGAATCGCCCACGTCGCGGAAATACCATGATTGCAAAGGCTCGAACCTGGGGTTAAACTTTGTCATTGTGTCACAGCGCGCGCCGCCTCCGCCCTGTACATACAGGATTCCCTGGGCACCCGCGTTGTGGGCGCCGTTTGTGACATCACCAAGCACAGTGATCTTCGCGCCGCAGTTAAGCCAGCCTGCATCATCGGATGAAGCGCCGTTAACTATGATCTCAGTGCCCTGCATTCCCATGCTTCCGAGCCGCTGTCCGACCGGCCCTTCAACATTAATGGAAATAACGTCGCCAGTGGGCCAGATCCGTCCGCCTATGCCGTGCTGGCCGTCAGCCGTGATATCAAGCTTGCGCGCCCCGTCCTGAACAGCCTGCTGTATCTGCTCCCCAAGCACCCGCGACGGAACCCGTCGGCCGTCTATGTTGCCTTTGATTACAGTTTTCTTCATTCTTCGAAACCTTTCGAATTCGGGATTCGGAATTCGGAGTTCGGAGTCTGGGACTCAAAGTTCGGAATTTGGAGTTCGGAGTTCGGAGTTTTTTTACTCCGCAATCCCAAATCCGCATTCATAAATTTCGCCTAACAAGCGAAATTTATATTCAATCTCCTTGCTATTTCCTCTTCAGAAGCGCTCAGCCCGTCTGACATTCCGATCGGAAGCTGGGTCGACCTGCCCATAGGAGCGAATATCTTCCTCAGTTCAATATCAGTTGACTTAAATACATCGACCACACGCTCCGCCACCTTGTCAGGGTCCAGCCTGCGATAGAGTTTCGGGTCCTGGGTCGTGATGCCGCGCGGACATCTGCCTGTGTTGCACAGGTTGCACCTGTTATATTCATTGCCAAAACAGCCGGCAGCAGCCTGCATGATATATTTGCCTATAGCAACAGCTGACGCGCCCAGCATTATTAACGCGGCTGTGTTGGCGGCAAGATTGCCTGACTTGCCCACACCGCCCGCGGCAATAAGCGGAAGCTCGTTCTGCTTGCCCTGTTTCACAAGGTCAAGATAACAGTCCCTTAAATTAGAGGCAATGGGATGCCCCATTTTATCCATAGAAACATTGTATGCCGCGCCTGTGCCTCCGTCCTCGCCGTCTATGTAAAGGGCTGACGCGTAAGGGTTGCGCGCAAGGTTATTAAGCACCGCCTGAGCGGTCCTTGTACCCGATATCTTGGGATAAACCGGGACCCTGAAACCCCATGCCATTGACATTGACTGGATCATTTTAGCTACCGCCTCTTCGATAGAGTACTTTGTCTGATGCGTAGGAGGAGACGCCAGGTCAATATACATAGGCACCCCTCTTATTCCCGCGATAAGCTTCAGCACTTTATATGACATCAGCAGTCCGCCGTCACCCGGCTTCGCGCCCTGTCCGTATTTTATCTCTATGCCGGCAGGGTCCTCCTTCATGTGCGGAAGCGCGTGAATGATCTCGTCCCAGCCGAAATACCCTGAAGCGATCTGGAGTATAAAGTATTTAAGGAACCTTGATCTTAAAAGGCTCGGGGGCATACCGCCTTCACCGGAACACATGACAACCGGCATGTTCTCAACCTCATTGAGATACGCGACACCCATTGCCAGGCCCTCCCACATCGGAGGCGAGAGAGCGCCTATGGACATACTGCCGATCATGATCGGGTATATTTCGCGCACCGGCGGTATGAACGCGTCCTTTTTAACTGTAAGAGTACTGTTCCCAGCCTCAAGAGGCAGTTTCTCTGCCGGCAGTATCCTGCCTAAAAGAGTACGGATATGAAACTCGTGCCTTCCGGCGTCAAGAGCCGGGTCAGTGAGCATGGATATGCGCGTGAACTTCAGCTTGTCAAGAGTTGAAGTGCTCGGGTCATTGCGCCTGCCGCCTCTTGTGAAAGGCTCGCCTTTTTTGTTCTTGAAAGTAAGGAACCTGTTATGAGGATTATATTCAGGCTCGATCGCCACTGTCGGACACACAAGCGCGCATGTACCGCAGCCGGTGCAGTAACGGTCTATGTCCCTTACCTGTTTGACCACATGGATAACGCTCCTGGCAACAGACGGCACAGGCGTGTTGCTTTCAGAGCTTACAAGCCTTTGAGAGAACACATCAGCCTCGATCGCCTTAACAGGGCACACTGCAGTGCACTGCCCGCATCTGGTGCACCTGTCCTCTCTCCAGCGGATTATATAAGGAAGATCCTGCAAAGTAAGCTCGTGATTATTGTCTAACCTTTCAGCTGGTTCCATACCTTTACCTCCCGCGCGTCCGGGCTTACAATAACCATATCGTATTTCATTGGAAACATATCCTCTGTTTTGTCCCTTTCAGGCACCGCCCTGTCAAGCCCGCATTCTTCTGACATAAGGCTGTACTTGCCTTTGACGCCGCCGACAATACCGGGCCTTAATTTCTTGGAATCCTGAAGCATGAATGTTGTGCCGTCAGGCGTAAAACCAATTACGCAGTTCGGGCCGTCTATGCAAAGGGGCCGCAAGGCCGCCTTGAGCATCAGTACCGCGTCCCTGTCCTTACGCCCCTGTATCTCCTTAGTCGTAAGCGGGGTCACAATGTCCTTGTAATAAGTAAGGGGATACCCAAGCTCCCTGGCCATGTAATGAAGGATATGAGAAAACACCTCGCTGTCGCTGTTATAACCCATGTACCCGGGATTGCCCCTGCTTTCGAGAAACTCCTTTATCGGAATAAAGGCAGTGTTCTCTCCATTGGTCATTGTGCAGTAGCCCTGTATAAAGAACGGATGGCACGCGTACAGATATATCTGGTAATTGGTGTTCTGCCTGCCCTGCGCGAATATTATTTTGGCTTTAAGAGGGTCATTGTCCAGCCCGAAGAACTCCGCCAGCTCTAACGGGTCGCCGACCTCTTTAAGCGTAAGGATGTCAGGATAAAAGGAAAACACAAAGATCGAGCTGTCTGCCTCACCCATATTCCTCAGCGTAAGGCGTGTATTCATTAAAAGGTCTTCTTTATCTTTAAATGATCTATCCTGATACGCCTTTGGATATTCATAGACATTAGCGATGTAGTGATCATGCCTCGGGATATCCGGGCTGTTCCTGATAACAGGCTTCCACACGTGCTTTATATAAAAGCCCAGGGACTCCATGTAATTGTCCATGATCTCCAGGCCTTTTTCAGAGCATATGGCAGACAGTATGGGGTTGTCTTTAAGCCCTTCGAACTCTCCGCCCAGGTTCTTAAGCACCAGTCCCAGGCCGGAACCGTCATGCCCCTCTTTCATTGTGTTCAGGGCAAGTATGTTCTCCATTGGAGAGAAGTATTCGTTAGATGTTATTGCAGCGAGACGACACATTTTTGTATTCCCCTTCAGGACATTGAACCAAATTCTTTACGTCCTGAGACGTGGAACGTAACTTTTTACGTCCTTGACATTATTGTCTCCCACTTAACATTAATGTCTTTTAACTTTCGCTAAAAAAAGCGTCAATAACCGTTTCATATCAACATTCGGCATAAGACGCTGCAATTAAAACAGTCTGGCGGTTATAATAACAGGTAATAACCGCCTTTGTAAATGGAACATCTCGCCGTAGCAGTCTGTTCCGCGAAGGCGGGCTAAATCTTAATTCAGCCTTTTCGCGAAGCCGCGCCGTAGCAGTCTGTTCCGCGAAGGCGGGTGCCAGAATTATAATAATGCTAATTCCATACCAAATCGTAAGTGGGTGGATTTAAAGGTTTGTGCTATGCACCAATTCCTACGTTTTCGTAGGAATTACAATTTTGTAGGAGGTTTGGAGATGATTGCTAAGCAGACCCATTGCTCGCTTACCCGCATTGAACGAGTCTATCCCTTTGATTTTTTCTATCCCAAGTTGTACTTTTCCTAACAACACATTTACATTGAGATTTAATTATCGATTTTATCCAAACAATATCTTATTCATTTCCCCCAAGAATAATTCACAATTATATTACTGGTTAGCTTTCTTTAGTTTTGTTAAATCCTTTTCAGGAATTAATCGATTCCTTTCGGTAAACTCTACACTTAAAAACTCCCGAGCAAACGAAGGAACTCTATTATCTGCCACGATTATTTGTAAATCGTTTTCAAATTCTTGTGAAATTTTTATCAAATATTGATAAATTGAGGCTATGCGCTTAGGGTCATACCCTTTTTGACCAAACGCCCCTGAAATACCATCAACAAATAGGATATTAGGAAGTGGGATGCCGTATTTTAATGATAGCCGTTGATGTGCTAATGCATGTGCAATATTTACCTCAACAGAAAGACCTTCGGAAAGTAAACTATCAAAATTCCGTCCATTTACCAATGGCATATATGTAGTTCTGTTAATCTCTGCCCTTGGCTTTGGTCCTAAAAATTTTGGCAGATTAAATTCCTGTAAAATATTACTAAACTCATCTTCAAGCTTTTGAATTATTGACTCAACATCATCATGTCTGACCATTGCCGCATCTATATCAGCAATAAGCTTTTTTTCCTTCTCAGAATACTTACTTATAGAAGAAGCAACACTATCTCGTTTTTCAAATAATGTCAAATAATCTTCCAGCTGATCAATAGTAGCAATAACTTTAGCTCTTTCAGATGCTAATGACTCTATAATTGAAGAGGAATCTGAAATAAAAGTTTTTAATCGTATATCTAGCTCATTCCCCGTCTTTAAACGCGTATTTTCAATTTTCACTATTACATCTTTAATCTTTTCTATTCTCAAAGCTCTCTCATTAATTAGATCTCGAGTTTCCAATATTTGTGATGTAATCCGAGATTGCTCTGCTATTAAATCTTTTTTATCGTAGGTAAGTTTTGGAGTTTGAAGACAAACGTAGCAATGATCCGTATCACTCCTGGATATTTCAAGAGAAGCGCCACATCTAGGACATATTTGGAATTCAATATCAACAAGTTTTAAGTTCGCTACAATTGACCGAGTTAAGCGTTTATGCTGGTTTTCGAGTTGAGCAACTAATCGTTTCAGGTTATTGATATTCTCGCCTTCTCTATTAAGGTCAGTTGTTAGATCTGCGAGTTTTCTATCTAGACTATGAATCTCCATACGCAGGTTTCGAGACTTGGGACTTGAAGAACTCGTGGACGCCAATTTTTTTTGTTTCGCTACGATCCGTACCTTATTGCTCTTTGCTGCAGTAAGTGCTTTTTCTAACGCGGCTCTATTTTCCCAACGGGTTCCGGATAACAGACGTTCAAATGATTTAGAGTCAGAATTTAATGATCTAAGATTATTTCTAACGTCACGAAGTTCACGAATTTTATGCTCAAGTTCAATATCGTATTCTCCATATAATATCTTAAAAACATACTTGCGTTTTATGTCCTTAAAAGGATGCCTATGACCAAAAACTTCCGAGCGTATTTCTTCTTTTGGCAAATCGCAATAAGCAAAGAAATCGTTAATACTGACTGGGGTAGGATCGCTCTCATATTTTGTTGGTGCAGATGGAACTTCTAACAGCGGTAGCCTAAGATTTTTCAACAACCAATGACCATATGTTTCAGAATATCCAATATCCCTTCTTAAGGCCGGGAGAATGTCGGTAATATTTTCACCTGCAATTTCTACTTTTGATGTGTCTGAAGCACTCAAAGTTCGGAATATATCATACTCATTATTTTGCAAATTTATTGTCCCTGCAATACCATGAATTAGTTTAACTTCTTCCGGAATTCCTTTTACGCCGCTACCAAGTAATATTCGGCAAAGATTTAGCAAAGATGTTTTACCAGTAGATATCGGACCTGATATTATATTTAATCCTGAGCTAAACGCAATCTTTCTAGATGTACCAACTAAACTTAAATTACGCAACTGAACTTTCATAACTTTTCTCCCCATGATGCACTTACAACTTCTGGAAAATTATTGTATATAAATTTAGTAAGTGTAGTTCCCGTAACATCAAACTTGCTCTTAAGCATCTTTATCCGTTCTGCTACTTCTGCCCATCCCAAAGATTCTGAAAGTTCTCCGGCTATTAAGAGTCCTTTATTGGTAACTTTAAACCCAATTCCTCCCTTAAAAGGGATAGGAGTAATAAGCCGTTTCCCAATCAATCTACCTAACAATGCATAGTAGGCAGGATCCCAGGGGCCATATCGATATCTAACCATTTTTGTCTCAATATCTTCTTCATAAACTATTTTACTTAGAACATATTTGCCGGCACCCCTAATCTCCAAAGCACGGCATAAGAAGCTTGGATAACGCAATAAAAAATCAAGCTTTGCTAATTTGGTTCTACCCTCTAAGCACTTGTCGCCTTTACTAAATGCACTGATTAGCAAAAGAAGACGTGCTTCTCCATCTTCCGAGGGATAAAACAATTCTTTACGCATCTGCTATTCCCCAATTAGTAATACATTGATCTGAAATTTCACAAATCTCTCCCATAAGTAAAAACACATCTTGTTCGAAAAGCGAGTTAGGATCAAATTGGCTAGAGTTAGATTGGAGATGACCTATTAAATCATTCCATATATCAATTGCAGGTCTATCCTTCTTGTAATTATGGGCAACAGTTGCATTAGTCCTTACTATCAGTCGATTTTGAACATTCTGGAACTCTGAATCATCAGATAGGCCCGAGCTAGAAGAGTATAAATCACGACTTAAAACCTCAGCTTCATGCATCACAGCATTGGCTCGCAGCATTTTTGCATCTGAAACAATCTCTTCAGTAGCACCGCCTTTTATCAGTTTAGATTCCAGCGCGGTTGGGGGAGGCAACTTCGGGTTTAAGACACGCTCTAAGAGCAAGGTTGGTTTTTTGTCTTTTATTCCAATAATCGAAGAGCATTTTTTATAAGTAATATGTTTTGCATCTACTAATTTTATCTTTCTATCACTAATACTGAAAGGGTGTCTAATATATGAAGGCCAGCTAATACCTGGACTTTTACCTCGCATTGCTCTAACAATTTCATTTAGTGCTGAGCTATATATGTTTTCAATTTTATTGCCAGTTAAGTTTTTATTTAGCGTTTGAATTAAGCTTATGTTTACTGCATCAATATGTTTGCGAGCCGGCAATGATGGGAATATGCGTATTTTTGATAAAAAAATTTTACAATCACTTTTTTTAATTTTAAGTGCTTTGCTTACATTTTTAATTAATTTATCATCAGAACGGCCTTCTGGAGTTAATAGTAATTTCACATCTCCACTCGGCGACAGAGGTTGTTCAAGTAGCAACTCATACGTTGCGTCAACGTCTGATGACACTTCGAAGGATCTATATAAACTTTTTAGCGGTGCACTATCTTTAGATGCTAAGTCTGACAGGGTCCAATAACCAACAGAACCATCTCGACTTTTAATTTGTTTAAAGCTCCATTGGTTGTTGGGGTATTCAATTAAAACATCCTCAATATGTTCAGGTATTATAGAAATTTCAGGCCCACCTAAAGCGCACGACAGAAAAAAGGGGAAAATTACTTTTGCTTGATACAAATATCTATCAAACGTGTCAGATCCACTATCATCAGGTGCAATGATTTTGGTTGGCTCCATAGAACAGACGCTTTCAATAGTTAAACTTCATACAAATAATAGTTGCTAGCCCGAGTTTTTGTATCATAACTTCGTAACCGCTTAATATCAAGCAAAAAAAGTCATTACTTTAGGGAATATCAGCGAGAAAAAACAAATATACTTTTCACAGATAGTTAGTAATTCACCGAATACCCTATTTAGTCACGAAAATTAGGGGACAGCCACTCCTCAGGCGGATAAATGTTGAGCGATAATAATAATTCCCGGGAATTATGCTTGACGTTTTACAGATAAACCCTTTACCCTGAAAATGCAGACGGAATCACGCTATATTTGGCACAATAATATGGTGAAGGAGGCAATTTCTATATATAATTAGCCAATTGTTCGTGTAGCTTTACCATCCCTAACGTGTCTTGTCGGCAGTAGGTTAGCAGATTTGTTTTCACGGATTCAGCCTCTTCACCTTTATATCTCCCTCGTGCTAAGTAAGCGAAATATGTTGCGGCATCTTGGCCGCCACATACGTCCATTCCTTCATATGTCATTTCCGGTACTAATGCAGGTAGCGTTTGTTTTATTGATGTTTTTCCCTTGAAATCTGGATGGTTGAAATTGTTTTTGATTAATTTTTCAAGATCTATCAATCGTTCCAATATGTTGTTTAATTCTCCTGAGAGTTCAGGAAATGCTTCTATAAGTTCGTTAATTCTATCTCTCTCAAAATGTGAATATACAATTATACTACCATCGCCTTTGAGTAAATTTATGAGGTTTTCTGCAAGCTCTCTCCTGCAGTCCCTACTGGGATCAGCTAAGTATTCATCGTGATCCTCTACTTTTGATGGGCTAGAACATTTATGTATAGAATACTGTGTCGGGATTTGTGTATATGGAGCAATATCCTCATACAAAGGTATAGCAGTATTAACAGTTTCGAAGTCCAAATAAAAAGCAGGCCATGAAATAGAAGATAGTTCACTATTTAAATTGCTACCAACTATGGCTTTGCCTGATTTAACACAGGCCACAACTTTTTTTTGATTATCTGTCAAGTCAAATCCATCAGGGATATCGCTAATACAAACTAGACCTTCTGACATAAGATTATCAAATTTCTTTTGTCTTAACCCGGGAATATTAAAAATGTGATTTACTGTTTCCTTGCCCTCACAGTCACTAAACATATCGCAGCCGCGGCATTTTAATTGGAGTGCATACTCGGGAGCTGTCTCCTGACTTGTTATTTCTT
>BDTR01000060.1 GCA_002897775.1 bacterium BMS3Bbin08
TGTATCATAGACCGCATGACTTGTTCTTTTTATCCCCATGTGCTAAATATAGCACATTACCCTTTTCCTTAAAAAAGGTGAACTTTTTCATCCCCGTTTACAAAACGGGGTATTCAAAGTTCGATTTTCATAAACAAAACACCAATAATGACACCCATTATTCCACAAATTAAATTGTAGGTGGGAATGAACTTCTCTGAACTTGTGCCTTTCATTACCGCATAAGGCCAGATCGGAAATATCCAGATATGATCAGGAGGATTCACAAAAAAACGCCATTTTTGTTTTACACCGATGATAATAATAAGACCTATCAATATAGATAAAAGTCCAGATATTTCTAAAACAAATTTTTCAAAAGTCATTTCTCACCAATAATAAAAGTATTAAAGAGTTAACATTAATCCATACCAAGTGGAAGCCCAATGTTTATCGGTAAACCAACAGATGGTCCAGCATTAATGCATACATTACAAAAATCATCTCTAATGTAAAACTGATACCTAACCTACGGCCTGCTCCTGCTGAATAAATTAAGGGTAGGGGTTCAAGTGGTTTATCATTAAATGGATATGATTGGCAATCTGAATCTGCACCCTAACCCTGGAGTTGTTAAGCTAACGCTTACGCCATTCTCAGAACTATAAGATATATCAAAAATTCCAAGTTGTACTGCTATCCCGACATCCGGATCTTCGCGAAGAATACCTGGTTTACCTGGGCCTTTCAACGGAGACTCACTGTCAAACCCAGGCTCAAAAACAGATGTCAAAAGACCCCAGGGATTGATAAAGTTTATTGGTGAATTCCCTACATATCTATAAAGATTCACATCTCTCCCTGTAAACCAAAGTGGATCAGTTGTTATATATCTTCCGGTTGTTGGATCGTAATATCTATTCCAGTTATAATGGAATCCTGTTTCTTCATCAAAATATTGCCCTGGGAATCTTAAATTGTTTTCAATGGTTGATGACGGCTGTACGTCAGCCTTACCAAATGAGTCATAAGCCGCACTCCAGACTAAATTTCCACTAATATCAGTCATAACCATCGGTGTTCCAAGGTGGTCATTGTGATAGAAATAATAATTCCCATTTTCTTTCATAAATAAAGTATCAGTCGTCCAAGTGGTGTCGGGTTTGTAGCCATAGGTTTTGATTTCAATACCGCTACTATCGTATTCACCTATAAGCCCCTCATCTGAATAGAGATAATACGTACGTGTCCCGCCAACTTCTTTAAATATTCTGCGCCCAAATGGATCATAATAATATTCAGCAATAATGGAACCAGTATCATCTTTAACATTTATTAGTCGGTTTTCCACATTATAGATAAAATTCATTACTTCAGCACCTTCAATCTTCTGCGTTATATTGCCATTGTTGTCATATTCAAAGATAAGGGGTCAAACCTTCATTATTCATTTATCATCTTTTCCTTCAGAGTATCTATCCCCTTTTTGAGATGCTTTTCACTATTCATCCGGCCTTCTACTGTCTTAATCACACCACTTACTGCCGGCCCCTTTATGCCAAAATACTCTCCTACCTCTTTATTTGTTTTACCACTTAAAATCTTCGATAAATATATAGCGATTTGCCGCCCTTTTTTACCTTTTCCTTTTCTGCGCAGTTTCTCCATACTCTCTCCATAATACCTGCAATACTCCTCTATAACTTTCTCAATGGCCACATATCCCCTGAGTCTTTTAAGTTGGGGGAGTTCTTCGTCTGCTTTTACGATGTCCAGCAGACTCATTATTTTTTCTTTGAAGCTCTCCCCTCCAAGGATCAGTCCTGCTTCCGCTTCTCTAAGTGGATTATTGTCTTGCTCTGTTCCCGCTTCTACAAAGGCTCTGTAGGCTTGCTTTGACTGGCTTGCCTTTTCTGAAAAATATGATAGTGTATCTGTCGTGTCTACAAATCCATTAGATCCCGCTTTGTTGATATACAATTTATAACTGGTCCATTTGTTATCCTCTGGCTTCTGCACTATTCCAGCCTTTACAGGATTGAGATGAATATATCTGCTTAGGGCCAGGAGATATTCATCTTTATCTACTATTATCCCCTTAAATCTCCCCTGAAACAGGTGGCCGCTCCTTTGATATTTCTTGTTGATGTAAACTGTATAGCTTGTATTTATGTTCTGCATTATCTGTGATATGTTCGCCTTTGGTGTTTCTATCAATAGATGATAATGATTGCCCATTAACGCATATGCATGTAGCAGATACCCATACCTATTCTTTGTCCTTCCCAGTATCTCGATAAATTTCTCCCTATCTTTTTCTTCAAAAAACAATGCCCCCCTCAAGTTCCCCCTTGAAGTTATATGATAAAATGCTCCCTCAAATTCTATCCTCAACTGTCGTGCCATTTTGTTTAATTGCCTCTTATACTACTACCTCTAAATGATTTTTGAAGGTTTGACCCTTTGTTCTTTGAACTAAGAGTTTTAGATAACGGCGGATATAGATCCATCTCCCTTTCGATCCCGGTTATCCTCTCCCACGCTCGAACGGCAGGGTAAGACCTGCTCTCTATTCCTCTTCCAGTATTTTTACTTCGATTTTGCCCTTAAGCCCGTTTGCGAATCTTTCTGCATCTTTTTTTGTGCCGACAATAGAGTCATAATGCATGGGAATGGCAACCTTTGGTTTTATATCAAGAGCCGCCCTGACCGCTTCATCAGCTGTCATAACATATGTCCCTGAAACCGGCAGGAGCGCGATATCAGCCTTGAACGTCTTCATCTCCGGAATATGATCGGTATCACCGGATAGATAGACTCTCTGCCCCTCGATGGTAAAGATATAGCCTACCCAGCCTTTATCCTTTGTATGGAACTGCTTGTTGGTGTTATAAGCGGGGACCGCTTCTATATCCACCCCTTTTACAGTGATCCTGTCACCCGGTTTGACCGTCCTGATATCACCGGAAAGTTTCCCCGCGCAGTCAGGAGTAGCAACTATGACCGTACTGTCTCCGGCTATTTTTTCTACATCCTCAGGCGAGCAGTGGTCATAATGTTCATGAGTTATAAGAATTATGTCAGCTTTGTCTTTTTTCTTTATTCTAAAAGGGTCTGTATAAACAGTTATTTTGCCTGATGTTATTTTAAATGTATCGTGTCCAAGCCAGTGAATGTCATTTAACATCGATCCTATCTCCTTTCCCCCCGCGTCAGCAAAAGGCAGTATCATTAATATTAAAAAAAGGGCAATACAGGAAACACCGTTAGATCGCCTCATATTTTTCCCCCGCTTAAATTTAAAGAATAATAAAATTATATCACACCTGAAAATAATCAGGAAACCGCGGAAAAACCCCGCGGTCCGGCCTGTGCTATAATCCCCTGTAGCCTTTAAAGGAGAAATATGCGGCCTTTTAAGAACATCCTCAGCCTCATCGGCAATACCCCAATTGTCCAGCTTACCAGTATGCCGGGCCCTGAAAGCGCTGAAATATGGGCCAAGCTCGAGGGATCCAATCCTGGAGGATCTGTTAAGGACAGGATAGCGCTTGCCATGATAGAAGCCGCTGAAGAACAGGGCAAACTCCTTCCCGGAGGTACAATTATCGAGCCGACCAGCGGTAATACCGGTATCGGCCTCAGCCTTGTAGCCGCTGTTAAAGGCTACAGGCTTATTCTCACAATGCCTGAGACCATGTCCCTTGAAAGAAGGCAGATATTCCAGGCCTATGGAGCTGAACTTATACTGACACCGGGGGCAAAAGGAATGATGGGAGCTGTTGAGGCCGCTGAGATAAAGCTGAAAGAAAACCCTGAATATTTCATGCCCATGCAGTTTGAAAACCCTGCCAACCCGGAGATCCACAGAAAAACAACCTCCAACGAGATACTTGAAGCACTCGGCCCTGATATTGATGGTTTTGTAGCAGGCGTCGGCACTGGCGGCACCATAACAGGTGTTGGTGAGGTCTTAAGGTCCAGAAACCCGGATATATGGATCGCCGCGGTTGAGCCTGCTGCTTCAGCTGTGCTGTCGGGCGGAGAGCCGGGACAGCATAAGATTGCCGGCATTGGAGCGGGTTTTTATCCAGGCGTCTTAAACACAAAAATTTACAACGAGGTAATCCCTGTAACTGACAGCGACGCCGCGGAGACGACACGGCAGATCGCGGCAAAAGAAGGCATTCTGGCCGGTATTTCATCCGGCGCGGCCTGTTGGGCTGCTTTGAAAATCGCGGCAAAACTGGGCAAAGATAAAAAGGTTGTTGTTGTGTTCCCTGACCGCGGTGACAGGTACCTGAGCACCGGGCTTTTCGGTTCTTAAGTCTTTTTTACAAGCAGGTCCTTTAAAAAATCCTTGTATTCTTCAGTTATCGGACTTATTTTAACGCCCATACCGTTCTTGAAATCCGAGCCCCTGGTCTTAATCGATCTTGCCACCACACCTGTTATTGTTATCTTTTTGTTCTCATCAATTTCCATGACCATTTTTATATGAGTGCCGGGCGCAAAAGATTTTCTTGTTCTTATAAATATACCTGTGAATGAAAAGTCAGAAGAGGTCCCCTGATGCTCAACGTGCCCATCAGAAAAAGTGACAGTCACCCTTTTTATTTTTCTTATTGCCCTATATTGTCCCATTTATACGTTTTATATTCCTCGCCTGATGTTACTATAAGCCTGAAATAAATTCAGGTCTGAACACACTTCCTCCTTTTTAAGGATACCACATTAGAAGTCAAAATCAAGGGACAAAAAAATGGAGAAAAAAGCGGCAACCAGCTGTAATAAATGCTCTTCAAAATTTATGTGCTTATCTGGTATAGTATTATTGCTCAGTTTCATGGATGCGGGCGGATAGCTCAGTTGGGAGAGCACAGCCCTTACAAGGCTGGGGTCACAGGTTCGAGCCCTGTTCCGCCTACCATAAAAACCGCTACTAACTTAGGGCTCTCAACTGTTAAGTGAAGTTGTAAGTTATTAGTTAATAATAATAAGTTACTTTTATTGGGGTGGTAGGTTCCCGACGTTTCGGGATCCCGATGAATCGGGACGGTTAGAACGGTCGATTCGACAGGTCGCCAATTGAAGGTTTTAATGTCATGTTTTTATTTTTGGGGTGGTAGTTCAGCTGGTTAGAACGCTGGCCTGTCAAGCCAGAGGTCGCGGGTTCAAGTCCCGTCCACCCCGCCATAAAAACATGACGTATCGGGAAGGTCGTCCCGAATCATCGGGATCCACCCCGCCATGTACCATATGGTACACGGCAAGCCATAAAAAGGGATTTTGCGCATATATTATTGCAAGTGAATTAGGCAGCGTATCAAACCCATGAAAAAGACCTTGATTCTTCTTATATCTTTACTTCTTCTCTTTGCATGTTCTTCAAAGAAAGAGGTAATAAAAAAGACACCGCCCCTGAACGCCGAGGCAGTTTTTGAACAGGCTGATAAAAAGGCAAAGGGCGGGTACTATGAAGAAGCAATCTCCTTACTTGAAGGTGTAAAGTCCCAGGACGTATCAGGTAAATACGCGCCGCTTGCGCAGATACGAATAGGCGATACATACTTCAATGAAAAGCTGTATGAAGAGGCGGTCGTGGAGTACGAACACTTTCTTGACATGCACCCCTACCACAAATACGCGTCCTATGCCCAATATAAGCTGGCCATGAGCTACTTTAAAAGGATCGGAACCATTGACGTCAGTTACTCTGTCGCGCAGAAGGCAATAGATGAATTTGAAAAACTCCTCAAGGTTTACCCCAGGAATCCCTATGTCAGTATTGTCGAGAACAGGATAATGATGTGTAAAGGCGTCCTTGCTGAATATGAATTTTACGTAGGGCGGTTCTATTTCAAGAAAGGCTCTTACACGGCAGCAGCCCAGCGGTTTAATACCCTGCTTCAAAATTACCCGCATTCAAAAAAAGAGTCAGAGGCCCTTTACTACCTCGGACTGTCCTATAAGAATGCCGGCGAGACAGACAGGTCACTGCGGGCATTCACGACCCTTATTGAAAAATATCCGACCATCGAATTATCCCGTAAAGCCAGGGAGATAATCTCATCTTTAAATAAACAGTGAAATATTATCCTGTCTATCTAAACCTTACCGATAAAAAAGCCGTTGTAATAGGCGGGGGCAAGGTCGCTGAGAGAAAAGTGCTCACCCTTATAAACGCGGGCGCCAAAGTTAAAGTGATCAGCCCCGGCATTACAAAGACCCTGGAAAAAGTAAAGAAAAAGGGGGCGTTGACCCACATAAAAAGACATTACAGAAAAGGTGACCTTAAGGACAGCTTCATAGTTATTGCCGGTACGTCATCCGCTGAAACGAACACAAAGATCGCGCGGGACGCAAAATACCTTGTAAATATTATAGATACCCCTACGGAGGGAAATTTCATTGCTCCGTCAATCGTAAAACGCGGTCCGCTTACAATTGCCATATCCACTGAGGGCTGCAGCCCTGCCGTGTCAAAAGCCATAAGAAAGGAAATTGAAAAACTTTACGGCAGGGAATTCGCCGATTACCTGAGACTGCTGGGAAAGACCCGCGTAAAAGCGCTGAAAAAAATAAAAGACGTAAAAGAAAGGGAACAGTTCCTCAAGGGACTTGCCTCGGAGAAGTTATTTAGCTCACTGCGGAAAAAAGGCGTGGCGCCGCTGTCGAAAAAAATCTCATCCCGCCTCAGATAGGCATATCAAATGAAAGGCGTCTTCAGCTTATTCCTGTGAGACTCTCAGTATCTCTTCATGTATCCTTTCAGCCTCATCACGGCTGCCGAAAAAACCTACCCGGACGCTGATAGTCGTAACGCCCTGGCCCTTGTCCTTTAATTTAATCGTGATCTTTGAGCCGTCCATTCGCACAGCCTCTATCTTGCCTTTAACGCCTTCATTTACACTGTTGGATATGCTTATGGACAGATTCGCCAGTGACGTATTGGTCGCGTCCCAGGCTGAATTAAAAGAAAGAGGATACTCTCTTTCAAGATTACCGTCTATATATTTATAAGTTCCGACCCCTACCCCGGCGCCTACTACTAATGCCACCGGTACACAGCCCCATAACAGCGTTATTGACAGTAATAATCCGATCAATCTTGTCGTTTGTCTCATGATACCTCCCTTATTTTATTGAAATAGCTATCAACCCTTAAGAGCTTGTTGAAAAACCCAACAATCTCTGATTTCACAGATAAAAACAAGATTACACCGATTAAATCTCGTAGTATATCTGTGTAATCATTCCCAAAATCTGTGTAATCAAGACCGGTGATGACTTTTTCAACGGTCTCTTAAAGATCAAAAAAACAATCTAAAGCTAATAGATTTTATAAATAAATCACAAAAATGTAAACCCCGTTAGAAAAGTAATGTTCTAATGGGGTAACCCCCGTTTAGAAGAGCGGGATTTTCTAATGGTGTAAACCCCGTATGTTCCGTCCCAAAGTCCGGGCTTTTTTTCTTTCAGGATCGGTCGGGGTGAATACCATAAAGCGGGAAAATTAACGACAACAGGTATGTTAAAATAGCTGATGTTAAGATTCCCACTGGATAAAAACTCTGAATCAGAGGCAGTGGACAGGGCGCTTGAAGTACTCAAGCTGGGCGGCATAATTGCTTATCCGACCGAGAGCTTTTACGCGCTCGGGGTCATGGCCAATGATGAAAATGCCGTCAGCATGGTGTATTCATTAAAAAAAAGGCCTGGGGACAAGGCAATGCCCGTTATCGTCGGCGGCAATGATGTTCTTAAGGCCGTAGTTGAAAACATTCCGCCACAGGCGGAGAAGCTGATGAAAAAATTCTGGCCCGGGCCGTTAACCATAATCTTTAATGCTAAGGGTGACCTGCCGGAACTGCTGACCGGCTTTATGGGCAAAGTCGCCGTGAGGACCCCGGGGGAGAGCTTTGCGCTTTGCCTCGCAAAGACAGCTGACTTTCCCATAACAGCCACGAGTGCCAATCATTCAGGCAGTCCGCCGGCTCAGAGGCCTGATGAGGTAATAAATTATTTCGGAGAAAAAATAGACCTGATAGTTGACGCTGGCACAACACCCGGCGGAAAACCCTCAACTATCGTAGATGTGACGGTCAGTCCGCCAAAAGTATTAAGAAAAGGCAGGGTCTTATTGGAGACCGAACGCTGATAGTATTTTATACGCCAGCCAGGCTATTCCTATACACATCGGCAGAGTAAATACCCATGCCATAAGGATCTTCCCGGCTACCCCCCATCTCACGGCACTCAGCCTTTTTGTCGCGCCGACTCCCATGATGGAGGTTGTTATAACATGTGTTGTACTTACAGGCATGCCGAGTGTGCTCGCGCCCGCGATGACAACGATCGCGGAAGTTTCAGCGGCAAACCCGTGAACCGGCTGGAGTTTCAGCATCTGATGTCCCAGTGTCTTAATGACCCGCCATCCGCCGACAGCTGTCCCAAGTCCCATGGCAATAGCACATGAGATAATTACCCAGAAAGGAACTTCGAGCGTGCCCAGATAACCTCCGCTGACAAGCGCCAGAGTAATAACTCCCATTGCCTTCTGGGCGTCATTCATACCGTGACTGAAAGCCATGACCCCTGACGAAAGAATCTGTAAACGACCGAAGTATTTATTGACAATCCCGGGAGAGACATTGGCAAAAAACCTCATCAGCATCTTCATAAACAGGTAACCGAAAAAGATACCGATAATAGGAGAAGTTAAAAGAGCAGTGAATATTTTGGTCAGACCGGCCAGGTTAAGAATTTCAATCCCTCCGTGAGCAATAGCCGCTCCCATTACGCCGCCTATCAATGCGTGGGAAGCACTGACAGGAAGGCCCAAGAAGGTCATCACTCCATTCCACACAAAGCCCGCGATCAGCGCTGACGCCACCACCGGCTCTGTAATATCAGCCGGAGCCACAATACCCGTTCCTATTGTCCTGGCAACAGCTGTTGAGGTCATGGCGCCGAGGATATTCATGCTCGCTGCCATTAATACAGCCTGTAACGGGGTAAGCACTCTTGTGGAAACAACGGTTGCTATGGCATTAGCAGAATCATTCCAACCATTGCTTATATCAAAAAGGAGCGCTAATATTACAACCAGAATAATAATTTCAAGCATGCTTAAGAACTATGCCCTCAAGTATGTCTGCCACATCTTCACAGGTATCGTTAGCCTCTTCAAGATGCTCATATACCTCTTTCCACTTAATAACAGTTATCGGGTCCTTGACTTTATCGAACAGATCAACAAGGGCCTCTCTAAAGATCCTGTCACCCCTGTTCTCAAGCCTGTTTATCTCGATACAGAATTCCTGAATATATGAATATTTCTTGCCCTTAAGAGCGGCGATGGCCTTTGTTATAAACTCTGTTGTCTCGAGAAGCGTTTTTGAAAGATCAACAGCCTGCTGCTTAACTGTATCCAGTTTAAACAGGACCGTCCTGTCCGCGGAGGCCCAGATCAGGTCCAGAACGTCGTCAAGACAATTAACAAGAGCGTGAATGTCCTCTCTGTCAACAGGTGTCAGGAAGGTTTTGTTCAGTGCCCGCATTACCTCATGGGTAAGCATGTCCCCTTCCTGTTCTGCCTCATATATCTCTTTTGCCTTGATCTCAGCAATGCTCAGGTCCTCCATCATCTCAACAAGAAGGATGGCGCTTTTATTGAGATTAAGGGAGGCTTTTTCGAACATGCTGAAGAAATCGATCTGTTTTGGAAGAAATTTTCTTAAAACCATTGTTTTATCACCCCGGTTATCCGGTTACAAGGATACTAAAATATTAAGTGCGTGTCAACTGATTGAATAATGGTATTCACTTTTTTTATTAATTGTTCATTTAAGTCATCCTGCCAGCCGAAAATATTGTACATTTAAAGGGTTTTTGCCTCCTGCAGCAGGGTTTCCGGCAGACAGGCCCCTGAGATCCAAAGGCATTGACAACGCTGTAATTTGTGATATAAATAAGGCTATGGTTCTGTTTTTATTAAAAACCTCAAACAGCTTTAAGGGAGGGGGACAGGAGATGAAATTTATCAGACTTTTAGTATTATCCTTAGCAGTACTGAGCCTTGTTTTTTCGTGCAAGCCCACCAAAACAGAGCAAACAAAAACCCCTGGCTACGGAGAGCCACCAGCACCAGCCTACGGAGAGCCTCAGGCGCCCGGCTACGGGCAATAACGATCTCACCCGAATGAAATCAGCATAAAGAGCAGACCCTTTGCATGAAAAAATAAGGGCCTGCTCTTTTTATTGCCGCAAATATGCCTTCCAGCCAGACTGCTTCAGTATTGACTTGCATATTGACATGAAGTTATCCTCATCTATCATGCAGAATATCGCGGCGACCAATAAAAAGGCTTATCATGACTATTTCATAGAGGAGACCTATGAGGCCGGTATCTCCCTGCTTGGCACAGAGGTAAAATCCCTGAGACAAGGCCGGGCTAACCTTAAAGACAGTTATGCCATCATAAAGGGGACCGAGATTTTTCTGCTTAATTGCCATATCAGCCCTTACAGTCATGGCAATATCCAGAACCATGACCCTGTGAGAACAAGAAAACTGCTTTTCCACAGGAAAGAGATCGATAAGATCTGGGGAAAGCTGAGCCAGAAAGGTTTTACTCTTATTCCGCTTAAGATATATTTTAAAAGAGGAAAAGTAAAAGTTGAGATAGGTCTTGTTAAAGGTAAAAGAAAATATGAGAAAAGAGAATCGATCAAGGCAAAGGAGGCCAGGAGAGAGATAGAAAGACATTTAAAACAAAAGTAGAGAGAAGAGAGTAACGAGTAGAGAGAAAAAACAAATCTCTCTACCTTCTACTCGCTACCTGCTACTTCTTTTTGTGTTACTTATCCGTCAATGCTGCCAGTCCGGGCAGGTCTTTTCCTTCCAGAAGCTGCAGGGCGGCGCCGCCGCCGGTTGAAATAAATGACATGCTTTCAGACACCCCTGAGCGGACCACCGCAAGGTCTGTATCGCCGCCGCCGACAATCGTGAGCGCGTAAGCGTCAGCAACCGCGTGAGCAACAGCAAAGGTGCCGCGGGAAAAGGCATCAATCTCAAAGACCCCCATCGGGCCGTTCCACAATATGGTCTTCGCGTTTGATAGCGCGACAGTAAAAAGCTTGACAGAAGCAGGACCGATGTCAAGCGCCCTCCAACCCGCTGGTATTTCCTGAACAGGAACGATCTTGGTCTCAGCCCCGGTCTCGATGCTCTGCGCGATAACACAATCCACAGGCAGGTAGAATTTTATTCCTTTTGATTTGAGCTTTTTCTCCACATTGCGCGCAAAATCGAGCATGTCATTTTCCACAATGGAATCACCGGTTTCATAACCCTTTGCCTTCATAAACGTGTATGCCATGCCACCGCCCACTATTACCTTATCAACCTTGTTCTCCAGGTTCTCAAGAACACCTAACTTACCCGACACCTTGGCTCCTCCCAGGATCGCGACAAAGGGCCTGACCGGGTTGTCCACTACACCTTTCAGGTATTCAATTTCCTTTTGCAGGAGAAACCCGGCGGCAGAAGGAAGAAATTTAGCTATACCAACTGTTGAGGTATGCGTCCGGTGGGCGGCTCCAAAGGCGTCGTTTATGAAATAATCAGCCAGCTTACTCAGCTTTTTGCTGAACTCTTCATCATTTTTCTCTTCTTCCGGATGAAACCTCAGGTTCTCAAGTAATATTATGTCTCCATCCGACATCCCGGCTACCGCGTCTTCAACTTCCGGACCGACGCAATCAGGTAAAAATGTCACTTTCTTTTTAACCAGGCGCTGCAGCCGCTTCGCAACGGAAGCAAGGCTGTAGCGCTTTTCAACCTTACCTTTGGGCCTGCCCAGATGAGAGGCCAGTATTATCCTGGCGCCCTCGTCAACAGCATAGTTTATGGTCGGCAAGGTAGAGCGGATCCTTGAGTCATCCGTCACATTGAGGTCGTCATCAAGAGGGACGTTGAAATCAGCGCGAATAAACAGCTTTTTCCCTTTGATGTCCAGGTCCCTTAAAGAGAGCTTGTTAAGAACCCCCTTGATCGGCGCCGAGAGATTGTTTGACATAGGGTTTGTTACCTCTTGCCTGCGATGTAGAGCATTAGATCCCTCGTACGGCAGCTGTAGCCCCACTCATTATCATACCACGAAAGGACCTTTATCAAGTTCCCTTCCAGCACTTTTGTCAGTGACGCGTCGATAATTGATGAGTGAGGGTTTCCGTTAATGTCTATTGAGACCAGAGGCTCTTCTGAATACTCCAATATGCCCTTAAGATGGCCTTCGGAGGCCTCTTTAAGCGCCGCATTTATCTCTTCTGCCGTAGTGTTTTTCTCAACCTCGGCAACAAGGTCGACGATCGACACATTAGGAGTGGGTACGCGTATTGCCAGGCCATCCAGTTTGCCCTTTAAATGAGGCAGGACAAGCCCAACTGCCCTGGCCGCGCCTGTTGTCGTAGGGATCATCGACAGAGCGGCCGCCCTTGTCCTCCTCAGGTCCTTGTGCGGCAGGTCGAGGATCCGCTGGTCATTCGTATATGAGTGGATCGTGGTCATAAGTCCGCGCTTGATGGTTAACTTCTGGTCGATTACCTTCGCAAAAGGCGCGAGACAATTAGTTGTGCATGACGCATTGGAAATGATCTTATGTTTAGAGACGTCAAGGGTCTCTTCATTAACACCAAGACATATTGTGGCATCCGGCTCTTTGGCGGGCGCAGATATAACGACCCAGCCGGCCCCTGCCCCCAGATGTTTTGAGGCCCCCTGCCTGTCAACAAACAGTCCCGTCGACTCAAGAGCTATATCCACCTTCATGTCCTTCCATGGAAGCTGCGCCGGGTCTGCTGTCGCGGTTACTTTTATCTCCTTGCCGTTAACAACGATGCCGCTTTCTTTTGCCTGGATATCAGCTTTTAAGATGCCGTGTATTGAATCGTACTTTAAAAGATGTGCCAGGGTCTTTGCGTCAGCAAGGTCATTGACGCAGACGATTTCTATCTCAGGGTTACCCAGACATGTCCTGAAAAAGTTCCTTCCGATCCTTCCAAACCCGTTAATACCTACACGTATAGCCATTTTATCCTCCTGTATAATTGTTTATTATACTGATTACACCGATTCCAAAAAATGATTATACCGATTATTTTTTATCTGTGTAATCAGGGCTGTTATATCTGTGAAATCAAGCTCTCTGCTAAATTTCCATTAATTCAGCTTCTTTGTGGGACATGATCTCATCGGTCCTTTTAACAAAAGAGTCAGTAAGCTTCTGTAACTCGTCCATAGAATTCTTTGTATCATCCTCACTTATGTGCTCTTCTTTTTCAAGGTGTTTAATTTCATCTTTGCCGTCGCGACGGATATTCCTTATGGATACCTTTGCCTCCTCAACTCTTTTATGCACATGTTTTATGATCTGTTTTCTGCGCTCCTCTGTCAGCTGAGGGATAGCTATTCTTATTATCTTTCCGTCGTTGCTGGGGTTCAGACCAAGGTCAGACTTCTGGATGGATCTTTCTATTTCAGATATGATCTTTGGGTCCCAGGGCTGTATTGTAATCAGGCGGCTCTCCGGAACGCTCATTGTCGCGATCTGGTTGATCGGCGTAGGCGTACCGTAATAATCAACCATTAGCCCGTCAAAAACAGCAAGAGAAGCCCGGCCTGTCCTTACCGCGGCAAGGTCCTTTTTAAGGGCCTCCATGGCCCTTTCCATTTTATCTTTTAGCTTTTTTTCTACCTCTGCCTGCACCTGGACCACCTCCCTTTACCAAGGTTCCTACTTTTTTACCTTCCAGAATCTTCCTTATCCTGCCCTTGCCCTTAAGGCTGAAGACAATAATGGGAAGGTTGTTATCCATACATAAAGACACGGCAGTCGAGTCCATTACCTGAAGTCCTTTTTTGAGCACGTCTATATACGTAATTTCCGGGAACTTCTTTGCGCCTGGGTATTTCATGGGATCTTTGCTGTAAACCCCGTCGACCTTGGTCGCCTTGAGTATGACCTCCGCGCCGATCTCCATTGCCCTCAGGGCTGCCGCGGTATCAGTAGTAAAGTAAGGATTGCCTGTGCCGGCCGCGAATATAACCACCCTTTTCTTTTCAAGATGCCGGACCGCCCTCCTCCTGATATACGGTTCAGCAAGCTCCCGCATCTCTATGGCTGACTGCACCCTGGTGGGTATGCCGGCGCTCTCAAGCGCGTTCTGAAGGGCCAGGGCATTAAGCACGGTCGCCAGCATCCCCATGTAATCGGCAGTCGTTCTCTCCATGCCCTCCGCGCTTCCCTCGAGGCCGCGGAATATGTTTCCCGCGCCTATAACCACGGATACCTGGATCCCTGATCTATACAGGTCTTTAAGCTCGTTAGCTATGAAGTGCATCACCTTCTGGTCTATTCCAAAGTCCTTGTCGCCCATAAGGGCTTCGCCGCTCAACTTCAGAAGAATTCTCTTGAATTTGGGGTTTTTAATCTTCATATAAGCTTATCAGCCGGTTTTCCCGCCGAGTTGGAACCGGACGAAACGCTTTAGTATTATATTCTCGCCGAGTTTCGCTATCTTCTCCGCGATCAGATCCCTGATTCTGGTCTTCTGCTCTGGATCTTTTACAAAAATCTGGTCCATAAGACAGTTGTCATTGTAAAATTTTTCAAGCTTTCCCGCGATTATCTTTTCAACGACCTGCGGGGGCTTGTTAGTTACCTGAGAAGCATATATTTCCTTCTCCTTCCCGACAACTTCAGAAGGGATATCTTCCCGTTTTACATATGAAGGATCAGCCGCGGCAATATGCATGGCTATATCCTTGACAAACTCCTTAAAGTCATCCGTCTTTGCCACAAAGTCGGTTTCACAGTTTACCTCAACCATCACTCCCAGCTTGCCCATATGGATATATGAACCAATCAGGCCGTCTGCCGCTTGCCTGCCTGATTTTTTCTCAGCCATTGCAAGGCCTTTCTGCCTCAATATATCTCTTGCCTTCTCAATATTTCCTTCCGCTGCTGTTAACGCCCTTTTACAATCCATCAGGCCGACGCCTGTCTGTTCCCGTAATTCTTTTACCTCACCTGGACTTATATTCATTGAGCTGCTTCCTCCTTGATCTCCTGCTCCACTTCAGCCACTTCTGCTTCTTCTGCTTTTGCATCTGATTTTTCTTCTTCTGCTTTCTTCTCTTCTATTGCCAGTTTCTCCGCTGCTTCATCCTCGGCGGCCTTTTTCTCAGCGGCCTCTTTTTCCGCCAGTTCCTGAAGGGCCTTGTCACGGATGCTCTTTCCTTCGATCACAGCATCAGCTATTCTTGATGACATAAGCCTGATCGCCCTTATCGCGTCATCGTTCCCAGGGATAATATAATCTATTTCATCAGGATCACAATTGGTATCAACGATAGCGACAACAGGGATCTGAAGTTTTCTGGCCTCTGCAACCGCTATGGCCTCTCTTTTCGGGTCAACAACATAAACGACCCCTGGAAGAGTCCCCATTTCCTTGATCCCGCTGAGGTTCTTTTCAAGCTTCATTCTCACAACTTCCAGCTTTGCCACCTCTTTCTTTGTCAGGCGGTCGTAAGTACCGTCTTCCTTCATCTTTTCGATCTTTTTTAATTTTTCGATACTCTGTTTGATAGTCTTGAAGTTTGTCAGGATCCCGCCAAGCCAGCGCTGATTGACAAAAAAGGACTGCGCCCTCTGGCTTTCCTCGCTAATTACGTCCTGCGCCTGCTTTTTTGTGCCGACAAAGAGAACAGTTTCTCCTTTTGCAGCCGCGTCCTTCACAAAATCATAGGCAACATCAAACATCCTGGTGGTCTTCTGCAGGTCGATAATGTAGATGCCGTTACGTTCTCCAAAAATGAATTTCTTCATCTTCGGGTTCCAGCGTTTCATCTGGTGGCCAAAATGAACACCGGCCTCCAGAAGTTCTTTCATGGTAATGATCATTTGTTCCTCCTGGTTTTTCCTCCGCCCTTTCTCCCTAAATCCCGAAATTCGGGCACCATAGAGAGAAGATCAGATGGGCGTGCGTTTTTTTTCGTAGCAGAAAAAATATTTACCCTTTTCCAACTACCGGTAGCCATACTCTATCACATATAACTGCTTTATTTCAATGGTTTTTTTATTATCCGCAAACAGCACATGGCAGGGCAGGACCGGGAACAATGACAAATAAGAAATGAACTACCCCGCAGCAAGCTGCGAGGTATCAAGTCTGTCATTCCGGCTTGTCCGGAATCTATCTTTGATACAGGAAGATTCCGGACAAGCCGGAATGACAAAAATGACGAAAACTATTGAAACCCCGAAGCAAGCTTCGAGGAATTCTTTTGATTAAAAAGCGTGGATTTTTTAAAACTATCTTATGGTCAACATCCAGAACCTATATATTTCGAAATTAATTTTACAGTCATCACTGTAATCGTTATCCTGGCAATAATTTACTTACTATTTCAAAAAGAAAGGAGGTGAAAAAGAATGAGAGGAAGTATCCAGAAGAAAGGTAACATTTATTACGATTGCTCTGCCGTCACATCAGCTTTATGAATTCTTCGACTGTAATGCCGGCCTGGCGTATAATGGAACGCAGTGTGCCTTTTGCTATCTCTTTATGGTTCGGAATTGTTAATCTGCGGTGCGGGGGATACTCATTTCTGAGGATTATGTGGCTTCCTGTCTGATGATCAGTGTGATAGCCGATTTTTTCTAATATTTTGCAGGCTTGTTTGCCAGAAACAACTGGCAGCCTGCTCAACCAGTAACCTCGATAATTTCCTCTTCAATTGCCGGAGGAATTGGTTCATCGTGCTTTTTTAAGCTTTCCAAATATCCCTTAATCGCATCCTGAACGTTTTTTATCGCTTCAACACGGGTCTTGCCTTGAGAAACACAACCGGGTAAAGCCGGACATTCTGTGACAAAAAAGCCGTCTTCATCCTGTTCAATCAAAATTCTGTATTTCATCACTCATTTCCTCCTGATAATCAATATTATCACAGACAAGAAAAATATTGCCAAAAACCAGGACTGATTTTTTTCGGCTCTGCCGGCTTGTCCTGATTTATCGGGGAATAACAGATTACTGCAAAAATTGAGTGATTCCGGACAAGTTTACCTGCCTTAGGCAGCGCCAGAGGCGACCAGGGCCGGAATGACAGATCTCTGTGAAAATGAAGCATATTACATGCAATATTCCATACAAAAATCTATATAACCTAAAAAAAAGGCCCGGAGATTTCTCCAGGCCTTTATCTCTTTTGGTAGCGGGGACAGGATTTTCCGCCTCGGCGGACCCGCCGGGGCGGGGAACCGTATTTTGGATACTCCGTCATACATTAATTACAA
>BDTR01000061.1 GCA_002897775.1 bacterium BMS3Bbin08
GAGGCAGATGAAGGCAGCGCATCGGGGAGTAATCCTTGATGAGATCGGGCAGAAGTCATCCCGAAGCTTCGGGACATAGTAGCCGAATGGTCGGGGTAATGCCCGGCACACGGTGAAGGGCTGAACTCAGAGCAGGGAACTGCGAGGTTCAATGAGCTCGTGAGGCACATTGAATCCGAACGGATAAGTGACCAAGCGGCGCGTCGTTGAATCGCTCGCCCCAAAGGGGCATCTATGATGTCTCTGATACTATTGACCGCCTACGGGCCGTCATGCTCCGGGAACCGCCCGGTGCGCGCCCAACGGAAGTGCCCCCGGGTAGACCCGCTTGCCGGGTGGTGTGGAGAGCGGGGGAGAAAAAACCCCCGCTTATCCGATTATACATTTTTTATTTCTTTAAATTATATTAACAAATCAATCTATTCCTGCTATCTTTTATCTTTTTCTTGATTTATTAATTATAATTATAGAATTCCTTAAATATTAATTGGTGGAAAAATTATGATTAGGCGTTTTTCACTTTACGGATTTTTAAAAAATCAACAGTATTACGAACCATTTCTGATACTTGCATTTCTGGAAAAAGGATTATCCTTTTTCCAGATTGGCCTTCTTATTTCTTTCCGTGAAATATGTGTCAACCTTATGGAAATCCCGAGCGGCGCAGTTGCTGATCTTTATGGGCG
The DNA here is from genome assembly GCA_002897775.1 of bacterium BMS3Bbin08. Lineage (GTDB taxonomy): Bacteria > Nitrospirota > Thermodesulfovibrionia > UBA6902 > BMS3Bbin08 > BMS3Bbin08. The sequence continues at coordinate 687 of BDTR01000061.1, forward strand.
GCGCAAATCAATGATGTTTTCCTTTACGGCCTATATTGTTTCATTCACCATTTTCGGTTTGAGCAATGTGCTCTGGCAACTTTTTGTTGCAATGTTTTTTTTCGCAATAGGAGAGGCATTCCGCACCGGTACGCACAAAGCGATGATTTTCACGTATCTGCGTTTGCAGGACCGTATTGGCGAAAAGACAAAAGTCTATGGATATACGCGCTCATGGGCAAAGATTGGTTCTGCAATTTCAGTAATTTTGGCTGCAATTTTTGTAATGGCAAGCAGTAACTACACCTCTATTTTTTATTTTTCAATAATTCCCTATATCTTGGGGATTATAAATTTTGCAGGATATCCGAAAGAGCTTGACGGTCAGCCAAGTGGTAAAGTGTCTCTAAAAAGCGTGACAAAACACTTATGGGAATCGCTGAGTATTTCAGTGAAGCGGAAGTCACTCCGTCGGCTGATACTTGAGTCAATGGGCTTTTCGGGATTTTTTAAGGCATCGAAAGATTATCTCCAGCCGATTTTAAAAAGTGTTGCACTTGCGCTACCGATAGGAGTAATGCTTAATGAAACGCAGCGAAGTGCTATTCTTGTGGGAACGGTTTATTTTGTGCTTTACATGGCTTCGGCATATGCAAGCCGAAAATCTCATATAATTTGTGACTATGCCGGAGATGAAGAGACGGCAGCACATCGCCTCTGGGGGGCGAACTTTCTTATCTATATTATGCTTTTGCCTTTACTCTATTTCGAGCTTTATACACTTGCGATTCTCGTTTTTGTCCTTTCTTATCTTATCCAGAACTTCTGGCGCCCAATTCTTATCAGTCGCTTTGAAGGACACGCCTCGGAAACTCGAGGCGCAACCGTGCTTTCAATTGAAAATCAGGCTCAATCAGTCTCAATTATGATTATCGCTCCCATGCTCGGTCTTGCCGTGGATTACCTGAAACGTGGAAACTTTGGCGGAGAGTTTTGGCCGGTCGGCGCTTTTGGTGCAGCGATTGCACTTCTCGCTTTTCTATCTATATCAAAAGATAATAAGAAGGAACTGAAATGATAATTCTGATTCATTACAACGAAGCACTTATATGAACTGTTAAATGTATTATCTTTATTTTTTTTGTATAACGTAGAGTTAACTTGACGAGTGCCTGTAAGAGTATAATATACAAAAAGATGTTTGGATTACTAAAAACTTAAAAATGCAAAAAGCGCCCTGTGGCACTCGTTCAATGTTCAACGACTTGTTATGCGAGATTGTCGTTTATTTCGCCATTTTTTAAAAGAGGAGTGACTCTCTCCTGATGGTCTGCCAGCTAATAATCCTTCAATACTAATATCTTCGTCAATGTTTTCCCAATGAATGCCATGCCCTCTCCCTATTAATCTCCAATTCTTTCGTTCTTTTAGCGTTGCATATACTAAACGAGGAAACCATTCCAATGGAACTGAGATTGTCCTTCCATCGCTTAGGTCTACACTTAGTGTATCCTTCGTTACTCTTACATCTTCAGCGTATGGTACTTCTATTTCAACTGCCGAAATACTCATTCCATGCCTCCAATAATCTTGAATGATTTTTAATAATAATTTTGTGGATTTTACTAATTTCTATCCGGCTAAATCCTCCGCTACTTTGCAGTCTAATAGGATCAAGCCAAAATTTAGCAATTTTGTCATCATACTCAACATGGACATGCTCCGGTTCATCCCGGTCTCCTGCATAAAAAAAGAATCGATATGATCTAACCTTAAGTACTGTTGGCATCTAATTCTATAATATCATATCTTTGCTTGCTTAACTGTAAGAAAGACGAGAATCCCTTTTTTAGGATTTATGTTCCTTTTCCTCCGTGTATCATGTCCAGACCTGACACTTAAGATTCTTCAGACTTGTTCTACACCAATATTTGAAACTAAGTCAGAACCTGTTCTTTTATTTTGTACTGCTCTTAGTTTAACGAATCTCCGTTACAGGTGGTTATTTGCCTTTGACAGCAGGAGGCCTTATAAGTGTTATCCGGTCTCTATATTAATGTTTATTAACTTCTTTACCAGTTATCAAGGTTTTGAATTCTTTGAGCCCTTGTAAACAAAAAAAACCTTTTGTTCTGAGCAAAACATCATTTTGTCTAAGAAAATGTTGGATAGCCGTTGAACCAGTCTTATGAGTGCCAATGTGAATATATAAACGTGATTTATTCATATGTTTCCTTTACTTGTGTTGTGTTACGCTATCAAAATATATTACTATAAGCAAGTCAAAAATTCCCTTAAAATATATACAATTAAAGCAATATAACAGGCTGATAACAACAGTCACCCCTTGACCTATTAAGTACCCGGAGGTTATATTCAACTTGTGGCAAAAAAACACGCTCCGATATCGTTAAGAAAGGTAAAGACCTGCAGTCTCAGGCGAAGAAAAAGCAGGTTCTCACTTGATAAGCACGGGACCCCTTTTTCAGGGGGAAGCTTCCATGATTTTCTGAACAGCCTTCCTCAGGTGTCTGCCGCCCGGGATTTCAGGGACACGGTCAAGGCAATAGTAAAGGCAGGAAAAGCAGGCAGGCCGGTGGTTCTGGGCATGGGCGCGCATCCCATAAAGGTCGGGCTTGCGCCGGTTATTATCAGTCTTCTTGAAAATGGTGTAATAACCGCGCTTGCCATGAACGGCGCGTGCATTGTCCATGATTTTGAGCTGAGCCTTATAGGCCATACCTCGGAAGATGTGGATACTGAACTGTGCAAAGGGACTTTTGGCATGGCTGATGAGACCGGCAGGCAGATCAACCGGGCGATCAGCCAGGGTGTGTCAAAAGGCAAGGGCATAGGCAGGGCAGTAGGGGACCATATTTTAAAAGGCAGGTTCCCAAATAAGAAATTAAGCATACTGGCCGCGGCTTCAAGGCTTAATATTCCGGCTACGGTACATGTCGCGATAGGCACTGATATCATACATATGCATCCCCAGGCAGACGGCGCGGCTATCGGCAAAGGGAGCATGGATGATTTCAGGTTGTTCGCTTCGGTCATTTCCGGCCTTAAAGGGGGTGTTTATATAAACCTCGGCTCAGCTGTGATAATGCCGGAAGTGTTTTTAAAGGCAATTGCCGTTACAAGGAACCTCGGGCATAACGTCAAAAATTTCACAACGGTCAACATGGATTTTATCCAGCATTACAGGTGCCGTGAGAACGTGCTTAGAAGGCCGGTTCTTTCAGGGGGCAGTTCGTACGCCCTTACAGGCCACCACGAGATAATGTTCCCTCTTCTGGCTGCCGCGGTCATGGATGAAATAGGTGAGCCCCGTTAGATTCTGCACCCACAGTTTTGCTAACACAAAACTGGACGCGGGAGTTATTAAAAGAATCTGGACAACGGGGTAAAAAAGTAGAGAGATTTTCACATTTTAAATTTTAGATTTTAGATTTAATGACAACGGACTTCAGACAACTGCCTGTCCCGTGTTCTGATTTATCGGGATTTACGGGGACAATTAACTGCGCCGCCATGCTACCATGCCAAACAGACTGGCAGGTTTACCCGCCGTGTAGTTTGGCGGGCAGGGAGTAAATGATATATCAGATATAAACATGAAACCGGTAGTTGATGAGGAAACGTGTATCGGGTGCGGCAGCTGCGAGGAAATTTGCCCTTTAGTTTTTCAGCTGACTGATGAGAAATCCAGGGTGATCGACCCTGACGCGTGTGATATAGCTGATTGCTGTGAGGCTGCCGAAGAAAACTGTCCTGTTGAGGCGATCACACTGGAAGGAGATTAAAGTATAAAAAAGGCGCCAGGCTCCTGAACTGCCGGCTTTCAGGTTTTAAACCGCTATATTTTTTTAACTGCGATGAAAAAGACCATATTTATCTTCTTTGTTTTTATCCTGATCATATCTCTGGGCGCTGTGACAGGCGGTTATTTCGCGCTTGTCAGGGGTGTGCCGCAGATCGAAGAGATCAAGGACTATAAACCTGTTAAAGGAACAAAGGTTTATGCTGACGACGATACCCTTATAAAGGAACTCAGGATAGAAAAGGGTATTCACGCGTCATTTGAACAGATCCCGGAACACATGATAAAAGCCGTTGTCGCTGTCGAGGACGCGAGGTTCTGGCTGCACAAAGGGATCGATTACGTCGCGATAATCAGAGCTGTTTACAGGGATATACGCGCTGGAAGAATAAAAGAAGGCGGAAGCACGATAACCCAGCAGCTCGCAAAGGTTGTTTTCCTTTCTCCTGAGAGGACTGTTATCAGGAAGCTCAAGGAGGCGACACTCGCCTACAGGCTTGAAAAAAATCTGACCAAGGAAGAGATCCTGGAACTTTACCTTAATAAGATATATTTCGGCCATGGCGCTTACGGTATCGAGATGGCCGCCAGATCGTATTTCGGCAAATCTGTTTCAGACATAGATCTTGCCGAAGCGGCGCTGTTATGCGGGCTGATAAAGGCGCCCAGCCGGTATTCGCCGTACAACAATCTTAACAGGGCCAAGGCCAGACAGCGTGTTGTTCTGGACAGGATGCTTGAAGAACGCTTCATAACCGAAGAACAGCACAAGCAGGCATATGAGCAGCCCCTTTACCTTTCGAGCATCAGATACGGCCAGGAGTCGTACAACTACTTTATGGAGTATGTAAGAAAGTATCTTGAGGAAAAATACGGCATTGAAAAAGTGTATAAGGAAGGGTTGCGGGTCTATACAACGCTTAACAGAAATATTCAGGATGCCGCTGTGAGATCACTTCAGCAGGGACTGAGGAACCTGGATAAAAGGCGGGGTTTCAGGGGGGTCCTCGGGCATAAAGAAATAGACGTCAAAAAGGAGCTTGAGAACAAAGAACCCGCGAAAAAAATAGTCATGAAAAAAGGAGACCTTTTGACAGCCTCTGTGCTTAAGGTATCGGCTTCCGGGGCGATAGTAAAAACAAGGGGATTTATCGGCAAGCTTTTTCGGTCAGACACGAAGTGGGCGGGCAAGCTTATAGATCCGGACGGAAAGGTCGTTAAGAGATATAAAAAATTCAAATTAACCGATATATTGACGCCCGGGGACATTATCCATGTACGGGTTAAAAAGGTCAAAGACCAGGAGGTTGTCTTTATGCTCGAACAGGAGCCTCTTGTGCAGGGCGCTGTTGTTGCCATGGAGCCTTCGACAGGTTACATAAGGGCCATTGTCGGAGGTTATGATTTCAGCAAGAGCGAGTTCAACAGGGCGGTATCTGCCAGGAGGCAGGCGGGTTCGGCCTTTAAACCGATAATCTACGCTGCCGCAATGAACTATGGTTTTACCCCTGCAAGTATGGTAGTGGATGAACCAATTAGCTATGAAAGCGAGGTTTTTGGCGAATGGGAACCTGAAAACTATGACAAAAAGTTTAAGGGACCGACAAGACTGAGGGAGGCCCTGGCATATTCCAGGAACATAGTGACAATAAAACTCCTGGAAGAACTGGATATTCTGGAAGTGATCAAATTCGCCAGGAAAGTGGGGATCAAGGGCTCTTTTCCGTATGACCTTACCCTCGCGCTTGGAAGTCTTAGTGTGACCCCCCTTGAACTGACATCAGCATATACTGTTTTTGCCCGCAACGGTGTGCGGATCGAACCGATAGCAGTGAAATATGTAATTGATTCTGATGGAAATATTATTGAGAACAACAGGTCAACAGGCGTTGAAGCTATAGACCCCCAGATAGCCTACCTTACAACATCAATGCTCGAGGATGTGGTTCAATATGGAACAGGCCGCAGGGCCAGAGCGCTTAAAAGACCGGTTGCCGGGAAAACAGGCACTACAAATGAGTATAAAGACGCATGGTTTATTGGTTTTACATCCGGACTGGCCGCGGGCGTTTGGGTGGGATTTGACGACATGCGGCAGCTTGGCAACAAGGAAACCGGCTCAAGGGCCGCGGCCCCTATATGGGTATCTTTTATGCAGGATGCCCTTGCCGCGATCTCTCCGTTTGGAACCGGTGAAGGAAGCGCGGAAAAAGAACCTTTTCATAAACCTGACGGTATTGTTACAGCGGTAATTGACCCGTTAACAGGACTGCTCGCCACAAGAGACTCTGAGAAAATGGTGGAGGTCTTTAAAGAGGGGACGGTTCCTGAAGAATACTCAACTCAGTTCTACAGGGACCTCGTAAGAAACCAGAAAGAGGAAATGAGGGCGCTCAGATAGTCTTTATTTATATTTCCTTGCGAACTACCACTGCCTGATAAAAGCCGCACTGTTTGCAGTTTCCCAGCTTATGGGCGATAGCGCCGCTCACTTCTTTTTCGCAGAACGTGCCGGCCACGGCCCAGCATATGCGTCCATACTCAGGATAGGCAGGGCATTTCATCTCCGCGCTGCCTTCTGTTTTTTCGATCCCGCACTTCTGGAATTCCCAGCACTTTGTTTTTGCACCTTCTTCCTCGCTCTGGTGAGGGAAAAACAGCCCGAATTTCGTGATTTCTCCTTCCTGGATTTCCGCGTGTATCAGGCCGTTATGCTCGTCCATGATCTTTTTGCATATGGACAGGCCCAGCCCCGTGCCAATTCCTATTTCCTTGGTTGTATAGAACGGCTCAAATATCATGTTCAGTTTTTCCGTGGGTATGCCAGTGCCGGTGTCCGCGATCTCTACGACAACATAATCGACATGGTTTAATGTCTGCATAAGGGTATTTATCGTTAGCGTTCCGCCTTTGGGCATTGCGTCTATAGCGTTCGTTATAAGGTTGTTCAATGCCTGTCTTACCTGTTCGCCGTCTATAAGGACCTGGGGAAGCGACGTATCGAGATTTTTTTCTATGCTTATAGACTGTTCGCCGCACATGTCGCTGAAAGTCCGTGTCGCAACATTAACAGGTTCATTGATATTCTGGTATTCCAGGTGCAGGGCGGCCCTTCGTGAGAAGGTAAGGACGTCTCTGAGTATTTTCTCCAATCTGTCAACTTCGGAAATAACGATCCCGGAATATTCTTTCTCCTTGGAATCCGGCTCCAGCCTTTTATCAAGTCGCCTTGCAAAACCTCCTATCGAGGTCAAAGGATTTCTTATCTCATGAGCAACGTCTGCTGTGAGCCTTCCCAGGGCGGACAGTTTCTCCGCCTGAATGAGTTTTCCCTGAACATATCGCAGTTCGTCAATGAACTCATTCAACTCTTTATTGAGGTGCCCTATCTCGTCCTTATCTTTTTTTAGCTGCTGTGACAGCATTCCAAGAGGGACGGCTATGAGGAAGAGAAAAGAGACCCTCAGGGAAAAATCGGTCCAGGCAAGTTTACTGAAATCAAGCCCGCCGCTTAAAAGGTAGAACACCGCGGCCACTGTGGCTATGGCAGCTCCGCCCCTGAGGCCGTAATAAAAAGAGTAAAGGGCTGTTATTAAATAAAAACCGATAAAAAAAGAACTGTCAAACCCGCCGGTTACCCTGACGAGGTGGAATGCTAATATAAGGTCAAAGGAAAGTGAAAAAATATAGATGGTCCTTTTTTTCTGCGGGGAAACGAACAGCCAGAGATATATAAAAACAGAATAGGTTACAAAAAATATGAAAGTGCGGGTAACGTCATTGACCGTTTCCCGGGACAGATCAGAGAATACGAGCCACCCGATCCCGCCCAGAAGAAGTATGAACCTTAAAACGCTGAAAGCGGCGTCAGCTATCTCAATATGAGCTCTGGCAGCTTGCCATTGAGCCGTCAGTTTTTTATAAAGATCCTGACCCATAGGTGCCTCTATTATTATAACAGAAGACAAATATCCGGGAGGTAGTATGGAAATATCTTGTTCCCGCCCATTTGGTTGCAGTTTTATATTATTATCGGACATAATAACCTGATGGCGTCTTCTTTTAAACCGGTCTCCCTGGAACTTCAAAGAGGTATGCGGCTCGCGAGGTGCAGGAAGTGCGGCTGCATGGGAGATTCGCTTGAAAATCTAAGGGCGGCACTGCCTTCTTTAAGGAGCAAAGAAGCCGGCGCCCTGCTTAAGGAAGTGAATGGCTGGCTGAAAAAGCTGGCGCCCAGGGCATACTCGTGTCTGGGATGCAAATATTGCATACCGGCTGAGGCGATGGCTGTTCTGACATCGAAATACACGTCCATTGCCGCGGCAACATTAACAAGCTGTGAGTTTGAGGCGACTGAAAGTTCGTGGCCCATGGTCACGGGCGAATATACTGTTTTAAACAAGTCGGCGCCAATAGCTGTCTCAACGCTTGCCAGTGTAAAGCTGGAGGAGAGACTTGCCAGGTTGAGGCCGCCAGGATTATGCATTGTCGGCAAGACGGAAACAGAGAATATCGGTATTGATAAGGTAATAAAGAACATAATTGCGAACCCTGCCATCGCGCATCTTATCCTGGCCGGCAAGGATACAGAGGGTCATCAGAGCGGTCAGACCCTCCTGGCATTATGGGAAAACGGCGTAAACAAAAATATGCGGGTTATCGGTTCAAAAGGCAGGCGGCCGATACTCAAAAATGTGTCTTTATCCGAGATAAAAAAATTTCGCAAGCAGGTGCGGGTTGTCGATCAGATAAACAATGAGAATGTTAAATTGTTAGTTAAAAGGATCGGGGAGCTTTCAGGCAAACCAGCGCTTGTCCAGGGCCATGCCAGCTGCGGCTGTCAGGAATGCCATGATGAGCCGGTGAAAAACCCCCGTTCCTCAAAAACTCCCCCCAGGATCATGGCAAAAAAACCAGGGGCAATTAAGCTTGATAAGGCAGGGTACTTTGTGATCATCCCTTCGAAAAAGAACAAGGTTATAACAGTTGAGCATTATTCGTATGATAATAAGCTGTTAAGGACAATTGAGGGGAAGAACAGCCGGAACATTTATCATACGATCATATCAAATAAATGGGTAAAAGATCTGGGCCATGCCGCGTATCTTGGGAAGGAACTTGCAAGGGCAGAGCTCTCGATCAAAAAAGGTTTTAAATTTGTTCAGGACGGGGCATAATAAAGAGGTTAGAATCAAGAAGATGAGAAGTTGGCCCTGCACCATTTTGCTTATGCAAAATGAACCGTGAGGGCTGTTGGAAGATGGGAAATAGAGTTAGAGTTTTGAATTGAAATGGGAAAAGTAATCGCGATAGCTAATCAAAAGGGCGGGGTAGGAAAGACCACCACAGCCATTAATGTGGCAGCCTCTCTGGCAGCCGCTGAAAAGAACGTACTGCTTATCGACACCGACCCGCAGGGTAATTCGACCAGCGGTATCGGGATAGAAAGAAGCGGCCTGAGCGCAAGTCTTTATGATATATACAGGGGAACAGGTAAGATCGATGAGATCATTCAGAAAACAAATCTTGATCATCTTGATGTGGTCCCATCAACCATAGACCTTATCGGCGCTGAACTGGAGCTGATCTCAAAAGAGGGAAGAGAAGATATACTAAGACAGGCGATCGACCCTGTCAGATCAAGATATGACTACATTTTCATAGACTGCCCCCCGTCCCTCAGCCTTTTGACGATCAACGCCCTTGTTGCCGCGGAGAGCCTTCTTGTTCCTGTGCAGTGTGAATATTATGCCCTTGAAGGGATAACCGCGCTGATCAAAACCCTTAATCTTGTAAGGGAGTCTTTTAATCCCTCGCTTGACATAGAAGGCATTTTAGTTACAATGTTTGACGTCAGGAACACACTTTCAAATCAGGTCGCCGCGGAGCTCAGACAGCATTTCGGTGAAAAAGTTTATAAGACCGTGATACCGAGAAACGTTACGCTTGCAGAGGCGCCGAGTCATGGAAAGCCTGTTATATTGTATGATGTCAGCTCAAAAGGGGCGCAGAGCTATATGGCCCTTGCAAAGGAGGTAATGGATAATGAAAACGGCACTGGGTAAAGGACTCGGGGCCCTGATCCCGGAAAAGGGGAAGGCAGGGGGGATACTTGAACTTGACGTTAACTTAATAGTCCCTAATGCTTATCAGCCCAGAAGGATTTTCAGGGATGATACCCTTATGGAGCTGGCTTCTTCGATCAAGGAAAAGGGCGTGATCCAGCCGGTGATCGTTACAAAAGACACAGGCAATTCCTTTCAATTGATCGCTGGTGAGAGACGATGGAGGGCGGCCAAGCTGGCCGGCCTTAAAAAACTGCCCGCGATATTAAAAGAAGCGGCGCCTTCAGAATTGCTTGAACTCGCGCTTATAGAGAACATCCAGAGGGAAGACCTGAACCCCCTTGAATCAGCAGAGGCGTTCCAGAGACTGATCAGCGATTTTAAACTCACGCATGATGACCTGTCCAGAAAGATAGGCAAGGACAGGGCTACTGTGACCAATTATCTCAGGATATTGAAGCTTCCTTCGGACATAAAGAGATGGATCGCTGAAGGTTCACTGAACCTTGGACACGCGAAAGCGCTTCTGCAGGTGGAGAATGCCAGTGCACAGCTTGATATCGCGAGAAAAATAATACAAAAGGGCCTGAGTGTAAGGGAAGCTGAAGCGCTGAGTAAAAAGGCGTCGTCCTCTCCAAAGGCCCAGAGCTCTAAATCTCACTGGAAAGACCCGCAGATAGCGTCTCTTGAGGATAAGCTCAGGCAGAGCCTGGGCACAAAGGTCAGGCTGTTTCACAAGGGTAAAAAAGGCGGAAAAATAGAGATCGAGTATTATTCCCTTGATGAGCTGGACAGGCTCCTTGAAATATTCATACCTGACTGATCAGCCTTTAAAAAGCGGTTGACCCGTTTTATTTCTTAAGGGCGCTGTCTATAGCTGTCTTGAAATCGTTTAAAGACCTGCCTGCCATCTTTTTGCCGTTCAGATAAAGACTGGGAGTACCGCGTACACCCACAGTGTTGCCCAGCGTTATTTCATCCTGTATCTGCTTGTCATACTTGTTGCTTTTGTAATCTGCATCGAACTTCGCGGCATTCAGGCCGATCTTTGCGGCGAATTCCTTGAACTTTTCTTCACTGAGTTTATTATGGTTCGCAAAGACAATGTCATGCATTTCCCAGAACTTGCCCTGTTCGCCGGCTGCAAGCGCGGCCTTTGACGCGTTCCTGGCCTGTGGATGGAACGACAATGGGAATTGTTTGTAAACCAGTCTGACCTCTTTTGGATACGCGTCCAGAACCTGTTTAAGGGTGGGCTGAAGTCTCGCGCAGTAAGGGCACTGGAAGTCAGAGAACTCAACAATTGTGACAGGCGCGCTCATACCGCCTCTGACCGGTGAGTCCCCCAGCGGTATATCATGAACTTTACTAAAGTCCTCCTGAGGAGGCCTCTTCTTGGGCTGAAAGAACTTCAGTATTTTCTCCTGATTTTCCTGAATGGCAGACAGCTTTGTAAGGATATCCTTCTGGGTGTTCTCAAGTTCAGAAAGCCTCTTGTCATTGGCACAGCCGGCAAGAAGCCCGGTAATTACCAGTAATGCTATAACGATCATTGATCTGCGAGCTTTCATTTTTTATCTCCCTCCGAGGAGTTTATTATGGTTTGTCAGAGAATACGAAATTAATTTTATCATACCGGACCATTTATTGTCAGACAATAGGCAGGTTTAGAACTCGATAACGCAGACTTAAAAACTTGGTCTTTATCGGTGTAATCTGAATTTTAATCAGTGTGATCATTTATGACACTTCATAAATCAAAAAATTACAGCGAGCCTGTCCACTGCCTTACGCAGGCGTATGGACAAGATCCGGCCTATTCCCCTTAATATCTTGATCCCGATATGAGGTTGTGATTCCATAAAGGAATCAAGGGCGTCGCGCTTGAGGAGAAACAGCTTTGAATCCTCAAGCGCTACTACAGTGGCGGAGCGTGGCTGTTCATCCAGGATCGAAAGCTCGCCGACAAAAGAGCCCTTGCCCAATACCGCCAGCACTATCTGTCTGCCTTTGAATTCAGTCTCCTTTTTAACTTCCAGCTTGCCGGAGCGGACGAAACCAATGAACGATCCGGTATCTCCTTCATTAAATAGAACAGAGCCCGCGGGATAATTGACCGCTTCAAAATACGGGATGACCTGTTCCATCTCCGCGTCATCCATCAGGCAGAAGATCTTGCATTCGTCTTTCAGTTCAAGGATCGCTTTTTTCAGGTTGTCGTCCATTTTTTACAGGGATCTCACTTCCTCAAGCTTGCTCTTCATTTTCTGGATCAGTTTCGCGTAGGATTGTTTCATGATTATTTTATTATACTGGTTCCTGTAGGTGCTGACAAAGCTTACTCCTTCAATGACAATGTCATAGACCCACCACTTATCTGTCTTGAGCATGACCTTATAATCAATGGGAATATCAACGTTCTCAGTGACGATCATGGTGCTTACGACAGCGTATTTACCGCCTTTTCTAACCACTTCCTTGTCATAAGTGATCTTTTCATCAGTATAGTTCTCGATCTTCCCGATATAGGATTCCTCCAGCAGTTCGGAAAAGATCGAAACAAATTCCTTTTTCTCTGCGTCTGTCCGCTTTTTCCAGTGCCTGGCAAGCGAGCGTCTGGCCATCTCTTCAAAATCAAACCGGTCCTTTATCAGGGCCCTGATCTTGTCCCGTCTTTCCTGTTTTTTGGCCGGCGCGGACAGACCCGGATCTTTTAAGGTATCCAGAATAGTGCTTATTGTCGACTCTATTGATTCGGCAGGAGCGCTAACAGCGCCAGCCGTACCGAACAGCATCAGGCAAAGACACGCAATGACATAGATACAGACATTTGTTTTCCCGATCATCTTTTTTTACCTCACATATCTAATATTTGTTTAAAACCTCTTTAACTGACATCCCGGAGGTCTGGAGCACATTGGCATAGCTCATGTTGAAATTATATACTGATTTGATGTACTCCTGTTTTATCTGGCCGTAGGCCACGATGGCGTCTCCGGCGTCACTGGCTTCACCTATTCCCATATCATAGTTCATTACAGCGCCTATCATCCACTTTCTTGCCGACTCATATGCCTTTTTCGTGGCTTCTATGGTGTTTTTTGCTTCTATCAGCTCCCTGTAGGATTTTTCAACCTGCATGGGTATGCCGACAGTGGCGTAATCGCGAAGTCTTTCATATTTGAGCTGGTCGGCCTTTGCGTGGTTGACCTTGGATTTGTTTATTCCAAAGTCAAAGTGCCATTTCATGCCCAAAGCGACCCCGCCTGTCGTATGCCTGAAGAAGTCATATATCCAGGGGTTTGTTGCCTTGTCTCTTTCAGTGGCATCTGAGTAGGAGAACAGTCCTGCCGCAAAAACCATTGGATAATAGTCGGCCTTTGCCATTTTAAAAAGAGAGTTCTTTGCCAGAATGCCCTCCCTGAGCTGTGTGAACTCAGGCCTTAATTCCTTACTCTGTTCAGCGTAAAAATCCAGGCTCTGGATATTTACGTCCGCAGGTTCATTCCTTTTGTCAGCCAGACTGAACTCTGCGCCTTTTGGCAGTCCCATAAAGGTCCTGAGCGCTTCCTTGCTCAGAATAATGTTCTTGTCAACCTCTTCCCTATATCTTTCAAGCATGCCTTCAAATGCCTCGAGCTTGTAAAGGTCCAGTTCACTAACATATTCGGATTCTTCCGCAAGAAGCTTCTTTGTACGCTTGATGGCGGTTCCCAGGTGACCTGATATCTCGTTAATTAACCTTTTTCCTTCCAAAGCGGCAAGGTGGCCGTAATAGTATTGCTTTATCTCAAGCGCAACGTCAGTTGCCTTTTGCCTGACCCTGGACTGGTCTACCTTGATCCCGTGTGATGCGGCTTTCTTTGCTTCTGTGATCTTTCCAAATGTATAGATAGGCTGAATAACCGTGCCCGAGACGCTTCCAAAGACACCAAGTCCGTCGATCTCGTCGCTTTTGTTCGGAGAAAAGAGCTGGTTGCCCCTTGCCTCTGGTGCAGGCCCGAACAGGCCCAGCATGTCAAGCTGGGGATACTGCCATCCTTTGGCCTCCTCCAGCCTTGTTTTTGCCATTTCAAGCTCCTGGGCCACTTCCTTTATCTGGGGGCTGAACTTTAAGGCCATATCAACACAGTCGTCAAGAGAGTATTCCGGAACATCCTGTGCAAAGGACAGAACAGGTAAAAGCGCCAGGCACATAAACACTATCGAAGTTAAGAAAATCCCTTTTTTTATTTTAGATAACACTTTTCACCCTCCTTATAGTTAAAGGTTCCTTTACCCCGTGAGAAAGTCGTGTCTTCTGTCGGGGTTTATTCTTTATCAAATATATATTTTCCAACCAGTTCTTCAAGGTCAATTGTCGATTCGGTCTCAAATATTTCACCGCCCGGCTCAATGAACTCTTCTGCCCCTCCAGGGCTGATCTTGATGTACTTATCACCTATTATACCCTGTGTCCTTATGGACGCTATGGAATCTTCCTGGAGCTTTACATCCGGCGCTATCAGCAATTCTACAGAGGCCTCGTAATCCTCCAGATCTATCTTTGAGACCTTTCCTACCGTAACCCCGGCGATCTCAACCGGCGCTCCTTCCTTAAGGCCTGATATGTTCGCAAAACGAGCGTTTACCGCGTACTGGTCTGTGCCGAAAAGACTGACATTCCCCAGGCTAACTGAAAGATAGCCCAGGCATATAAACCCTATAATTAAGAAAATGCCTACCCCGGTCTCAATGTTTATCTTTTTCATGATTATTCGCCCTCCATGCTTTTACTTGAATATAATTGCCCCATTGTTGTTTCTACAAAGGTCCTGATTATTGGATCGTCTGAAAGCTGAAATTCCTCGGGTGTCAGGTAGTCCTGGACCTGTCCCTGGTAAAGCAGAGCCACGTAATCAGCAAGTTTAAATATCTTGGGAACATCGTGACTGACAATAACGGCAGTGTATCCTAACTGAGCCTGACTTTTGAAAAATACACGGTATATCTCGTTGCTCTTTGCGACATCAAGGCCTGTTGTAGGCTCGTCGAAGAACACTATCTTTGGATTCAATACAAGCGCGCGCGCCAGTCCGACCCTTTTTTTCATGCCGCCGCTTATCTGGGCGGGGTATTTTTCATTGCTTCCCACTATGTCCATAAGAGCAAGATTCTCATTAACAATATCAGCGATCACTTTCCCGGATTTTTTGGTCCTTTCCCTCAGGGGCAGGGCGACATTGTCAAAGACCGTCATTGAATCAAAAAGCGCCGCGCTCTGGAACAGGACGCCGAAATTGGTCCTTATCTCACGGAGTTCTTTTTTGCTGATCCTGTTTATGTCCTTTCCATATACGAGCACCTCGCCGTCGTCAGGCTGTATAAGCCCGAGTATATGTTTTATTATTACACTCTTGCCCTGACCGCTTCCCCCGACAATAACAGTAGTTTTGCCTTCTGATATGGACAGGTTCGTACCGCGAAGCACATGCTGTGTGCCGAATGTCTTATTGACATTTTTAAGCTGTATTATTGGTTCTGAGCTCATATAAGCAGCGATGTTAATATATAGTCAAATACAAGAATACAAACAGATGACAGGACCACCGCGTTGGTAGTGGCCCTGCTGACGCCTTCAGCGCCAAAGCTCGCGTTGCGCTCCAGATGAACAAAATAACCCTTGGCAGAACAGATCCACGTGATCAGCAGGCCGAAACACAGCGGTTTGACCAGTCCCATATAAACGTCGGCAAATTCAACGTTACTATAAATACTTGAAAAATACGCGCCTTCGCTTGCGCCGAGCAGGCCGACGCCTACAGCATATCCACCGAAGATGCCGACCACATCAAAGATGGCGGTCAGTAACGGCAGAGAGATAACCCCGGCAATGAATTTGGGCGCGATAATGAATTTGTGCGGGTCGATCGCCATGCAGTCCAGGGCGTCTATCTGCTCTGAAATACGCATGATGCCTATCTCAGCGCAGATCGCTGAACCCGCCCGGCCTGTTACCATAAGCGCCGCCATAACAGGTCCCAGTTCCCTGATAAGACCAAGGGCTACCATGGACCCGAGCCAGGCCTCTGCTCCGACCTTGTTCAAAGTGTGATAACCCTGGAGACCCAGTACCATACCGGTAAACGCGCCGGTAAAAAGAATCACGGACACTGAAAGGGCGCCTATAATATAAACCTGCTTAATGATCGGGGAGATCTTATAAGGAGGCTTGAATATACTTGCCACGGAGAAGAACAGGAATATTCCCATTCTCCCGGTCTGGTCCAGGTAATAAAGCGCGGTATCTCCGAGTTTTTCAAAATAACCGAGTATTTTTTCCATGGCTTTGGTCAGTCCTGTATCCTGCAAAAACTATCTGTTTTTTTTGATCTTTTTAGCTTTTTTAAGCACTTCCAGCGCCATTTTTTTCTTGTATGCCCTCAGGGTCTTTGCGAGTCCGGGATCTGTTGACTGTATGATCTGGGCAGCAAATATGGCGGCGTTCTTTGCTCCCGCTTTGCCGATAGCCATTGTTGCTACCGGTATACCCGGCGGCATCTGGACAGTTGAGAACAGCGCGTCAATCCCCTTGAGAGGAGAAGAATCAATGGGTATGCCTATTACCGGGAGTGTAGTATGCGCCGCGATGACGCCTGCAAGATGCGCTGCAGCGCCTGCACCCGCGATTATAACCTCAATTCCATTTTTCTCTGCATCCATGGTCAGTTTCACTGTCCTTTTCGGACTTCTGTGCGCAGAGGCGACTGTGATCTCATAGGGTATTTTAAATTTTTTTAAGACCTTTACGGTCTCCTGCATTGTCGGAAGGTCAGAATCGCTTCCCATTATGATCAAGACTTTTGATTTCATCTATTATCCTTAAATGAATAGCGAGCGTACCTGCCTGCCCGCCACACTACCAGGCGGGTAAACCGGCAGGCAGGTTCACTAAATCGTTCACGATTCCCTGTGGTTTTGCCACAGGGAAAATCAATATCAGGCAGATTGTATACAAAGATACCTGATACACGTCACTGGATGCAAGGTAAAAATACCATATCAGGAGTCCTGTTTTTCCAGTCTGTTAATTGCCTTATCAGCGATGTCCTTCCTGTACTGCATGCCGTCAAACTTGATCTTGTCTATCGCGGTATAGGCCCTTTTTTTTGCGGTCCTGATATCTTTGCCCAGGGCTGTGACCCCAAGCACTCTTCCTCCGGTTGCAACTGTTTCGCTGTTTTTTATGCCGGTTCCCGCGTGAAAGACCACCAGATCTTTACTGCTTTTAAATGAATCAAGACCTTTGATCGGTCTGCCTTTTTCATATTTTCCCGGGTACCCTTCTGAAGCCAGTACCACGCAGACAGAGGCGTCATCTGTCCATGCTGCTTTAACGTCATTTAATTTCCCGTCTGCCGCCGCCCTTAATATATCAAAGAGGTCGCTTTCAAGCCTCATTAAAACAGGCTGTGTCTCAGGGTCGCCGAAGCGGCAGTTGAACTCAAGCACATAAGCCTTTCCGTCGCATATCATCAGGCCCGCGTAAATAACGCCCCTGTAATTTATCCCTTCTCTTTTCAGCCCGTTTATAAGGGGTTTTATAACAACCTCCATTATCTCTTTTTCAAGCGCCTTTGTTATGATCGGCGCAGGGCTGTAAGCGCCCATTCCGCCTGTATTGGGGCCGGTATCATTATCAAAAATAGTCTTGTGGTCCTGTGAGGAAGCAAACGGGACAACGGTCTTGCCGTCTGTAAGGACCATAAACGATGCTTCTTCGCCTTTCAGGCACTGTTCAACAATAACCCTGTCTCCGGCAGAGCCGAATGCTTTTTCCTTCATTATGAGTTTTAACGCGCTTGTCGCTTCTTCAACGCTCTCCGCGACAATGACCCCTTTGCCGGCCGCGAGGCCGTCCGCTTTTATGACAAGGGGAGCGCCTTTAAGCCGCACGTATTCCTGAGCGTGAAGATAAGAGGTGAAGGTCTTGTATTCCGCGCTCGGCAGGCCGTATTTACGCATAATATCCTTGGAAAAGACCTTGCTGCCTTCAAGCTGGGCTCCCGAAGCTTCAGGACCGAAGATACGGAGGTCCTCTTTTTTAAAGGTATCAACAATTCCGAGCGTAAGGGGGACTTCCGGCCCTACGACCGTGAGGTCGATCCTCTCATATCTGGCAAAATTTAAAAGCGAATCTATATCATCCGCCTTAATAGATATACATTCAGCGATCTCTGATATGCCGGCATTGCCCGGGGCACAGAATATCCTGTCTACTTTTGGACTCTGGTTTAATTTCCAGACCAGGGCGTGCTCACGTCCGCCGCTTCCGATTACTAATACTTTCAAACCAACCCCCATTAACAAAAGTAGAGAGGAGAGAGTAACGAGGAGAGAGAAAAAACAAATCTCTCTACTTTCTACCTGCTACTCGCTACTTCTTATAAAGTTAGTGCCTGAAATGCCGCATCCCCGAAAATACCATTGCCATGTTGTGTTCATCAGCGGCGGCTATGGTATCGCTGTCCTTGATGGAACCGCCCGGCTGAATTACTGCGGTTGCCCCTGCTTTTGCGATAACATCTATCCCATCCCTGTTCGGGAAAAAGGCGTCTGAAGCCGCCGCAGAGTTATTCAGCGATATATTGTAATTCTCTGCCTTCATCGCGGCAAGCCGGGCTGAGTCAACCCTGCTTGTCTGGCCGCAGCCGATACCAAGCGTCCTGTCCCCGGAAGCATAAATGATGGCATTGGATTTCATATGCTTGCATACCCTCCACGCAAAGGCCATGGCGGCGTATTCATCGTCAGTGGGCTTTCTCTTTGTCACGACCTTGAGAGACTTCATGTCTTCGATCATGCCTGTGTCTTTTTCCTGGACCAGCAGGCCTCCCTGGATCTTTCTCATTTCAAAGCCTGTGGCATCTTTTGTGATATCAAGTTCGATCAGCCTTATATTCGGCTTTGCAGCCAGAAGTTTCAAAGCGTCCGGATCAAACCCCGGCGCGATTATTATCTCCACGAACAGGTTGAGGATCTCCTTTGCCGTGGCCTCGTCAACATTTTCGTTCAAAGAAATAACTCCTCCAAAAGCAGAGATCGGATCGGTCTCAAATGCCTGTTTATATGCCTTGTGAAGAGAGTCTGCGAGTGAAACACCGCAAGGGTTGTTGTGTTTAACTATGACCGCGGCAGGCTGGCCTTTAAATTCTTTTGCCAGGTCGATCACCGCGCTTGAATCAAGATAATTATTAAAGGACATTTCCCTGCCCTGCAGTATTTTCGCGTCAACCAGTGATAAACCCTTATGAAGTGGTTCTCTGTAAACCGCTGCCTTCATGTGCGGGTTCTCACCATAGCGAAGGCTGCTTATCCTGCTGTAACTCATGTTCAGTGTGGGCGGAAAGATGTCGTCAGGTTCAGCCTCTCTGTTCAGGTAAGTGGAGATCAGCGTGTCATACCGCGCGGTATGGGAAAACACCTTTCTGGCAAGATAATACTTTGTATCATAACCGGCCTCGTTATTGTTGCTCTTCATCTCATCAAGGACCTTTGAATAGTCATCAGGATCCACAATGACAATTACGTCCTTAAAGTTCTTTGAAGCGGCCCTGAGCATGGTAGGGCCGCCGATATCGATGTTTTCTATGGCGACATCGAATTTGACATCAGGCTTTGACACGGTCTGCTCAAAGGGATAAAGATTTACCACGACCATATCAATGGACTCGATGTTGTGTTTTTCAACCTCTTCCCTGTCTTTTGAGTTGTCCCTTCTCCACAGGAGTCCGCCGTGAACCTTTGGATGGAGGGTCTTGAGCCTGCCGTCCATCATTTCAG
Organism: bacterium BMS3Bbin08; assembly: GCA_002897775.1. GTDB lineage: Bacteria > Nitrospirota > Thermodesulfovibrionia > UBA6902 > BMS3Bbin08 > BMS3Bbin08. Next base: position 20,376 of record BDTR01000061.1, read on the forward strand.
GAAAGCCGGTATGCTCTGATACGTCTTTAACCGGAATTCCAGCATCCTTTAAAGCCCTGGCTGTACCGCCTGTGGACAGTATTTCTACCCCGAGGCCGCTTAGTTCCCTGGCAAACTCAACTATACCGCTTTTGTCCGATACGCTAATAAGCGCTCTTTTTACACCTGCCATGTTACTCTCCCCCATATATGATTTTCGATTTAGTGGTCACCCTTCGGGTAAGCACAATGTAAGGAATACTTATTATTATATTCGCTCACTAACCACTCGCTATGCATTTATAGATTGCAGATTGAATTTTTATCTGCAGATCATCAGTTGTAATTCGTCAATTATGAATTTATATGGCCTTTTTCCATAAGGCTTATGTATTTCCCGTCGCTTATTATTATATGGTCCAGCACATTGATGCCTACTATTTTACCCGTGGCCGCGAGTCTTTCTGTTATCTCGATATCATCCCTGCTTGGCGTCGGATCGCCGCTCGGATGATTGTGAATGAACAGCACAGAGGCAGCGGCCTCCTTTATCGCGTACCTGAATACCTCACGCGGATGTACCAGCGATGAAGTCAGTGTGCCGTCGGATACAACGCTTTCTTTAAAGACCCTGTTTTTGGAATTAAGCATCGCGCAAAGGAACCTCTCTTTTTTCAGACCGTAAAACCGGGGCCTGTAATAATCATACACCTGCCTGCTGTTCTTGAATGACGGCATTTCAGAAAGGTGATCAGCCTCATTCTGCAAAAGCCTTCTTCCCAGCTCAAAAGCAGCCTTAAGCTGAGCGATCTTTGCGTCGCCCATGCCTTTTATCTTTGAGAATTCAGCAGCAGAGGCGTCTTCCAGGTCCCTGACACTGTTAAAGTGCAGAAGCAGTTCTCTGGCGAGGTCCAGGGCGCTTTTCCCCTTTCCCCCTGTTCTCAGGATTATTGCCAGAAGCTGTGCTGTGCTGAGCCCGGCGGCGCCATGTCTAAGGAGCCTTTCCCTGGGTCTTTCGCCTTCAGGCCACTCCTTTATGCTTTTGTATTCCATGACAGGAAATCCCTATTATAAAGTATCAAAGGCCAAAGCTCAAATAGCTTTTATAAGGTTATAAGAAGTTGAAAATTCGGGCAAGAAAGGACTTTTTCAGGCATGTCCAGGGCCCGGATTCAGTCCAGAATGTCTTTTTGTATTTTAATGACCTCTTTTATCCCGGTTTCAGCCAGATCAAGCAGTTTTTGGAGCATTTTTTTGTCAAAAGGCTCTGTCTCAGCTGTGCCCTGTATCTCTATGAACTTTCCTGAGCTGGTCATAACGACGTTCATGTCAACCTCTGCTGAGGAATCTTCTTCGTAAGACAGGTCCAGCAGGGGCTTGCCGTCAACAATGCCCACGCTTATGGCGGCAACATAATCATTAACAGGGTTGGTCGTGATCATTTTCTTTTTCAGGGCATACCGTATGGCATCGGTCAGGGCAACGAACGCGCCTGTTATTGACGCGGTCCTTGTTCCTCCATCAGCCTGTATCACATCGCAATCAAGCCTGACGGTCATTTCTCCCAAAGCATCCATGTCCATAACTGACCTCAGGCTCCTGCCGATCAGTCTCTGTATTTCATGGGTCCTGCCCCCGATCCTGCCGCTTACCGACTCCCTGGAGGTCCTTATCTGGGTGGCCCTTGGAAGCATGGAATACTCGGCTGTGACCCACCCTCTACCCTGGTCTCTGAGGAAAGGCGGGACCTTGTTCTCTAATGAAGCAGTGCATATCACTTTAGTGTTTCCTATCTCGATCAGCACAGAGCCCTCCGCGGTTTTTAAGAAATTCCTCGTGAGCTTTATTTTTCTCAGTTTCTTTTCTGTTCTTCCATCAGGTCGCATGGTGTTTATCCTCCAGTTATAGATAACTTGATCGCACAGATTAATAACCGAATCTTTATCTGTGAAATCTTCTGTTGAAATCGGTGTAATCAGACTTTAAATCAGGCGCCAACGGTTATTTTTGAAATATTTGATATGGCGCGGCCCAAAAATATTTTTCCTGTTTCAGCGAATTTTTCAGGTGAGTCCGTGACAAAGAACTCTCTTGATGGTTCACCACCGTTGTTACGCAGTATCTTGTTTTCCCTGAGTACGTTGTGGACCTCTTTAGCGGTCTCAACAGCAGAATCAATTAACGGTATTTTAACAACATCCGCTATCACATCTTTGATCATCGGATAATGGGTACAGCCCAGGACAATGGTATCCACCCCAAGGTCTTTGACCCCCGCAAGATATTTTTCAGCGGTAAGGGTCACTACGTCTCCTTCAAGCCAGCCTTCTTCCACTAGCGGAACAAAAAGCGGGCAGGCAATGCCTGTGACCTCGGCAGTGCTGTCAGCCGATTGTATGGCCTTTTTATACGAGTCGCTTTTTATGGTTGTCTCTGTCCCTATCACGGCGATCTTTTTTGTTCTGCTTCTCGCGACCGCCGCCCTGGCGCCCGGCTCAACAACACCGACGACCGGAACGGAAAGATTTTTTTTCAGAGAAAGCAGGCTTATTGAGGAAGATGTGTTGCATGCCACAACAAGGACCTTTATTCCCTTTGACATCAGAAAGTCAGAGTTCTCAATTGAATATTTTCCAACGGTCTCTGGTGATCTTATTCCATATGGAACACGGGCGGTATCGCCGAGATAAACGGTATTTTCCGCGGGCAGCTCTTTTATGATCTCCTTCAGGACAGTAAGCCCTCCGATTCCGGAATCAAAAATGCCTATAGGTTTTTCTGACAATGACACCCCTGATCTCCTCTCCTATTGGCTTTGATATGTCTATGTGACCTCCGAAACTTTCTATTTCTTTGCCGTCTATCAGGATCTTAAGTGAGCTAAAACCAGGTATGCTTTTTTTCATCCTGTCATACAGATCCAGTATAAGCTGGTATTCCTCTGAGGCGTCTCCGTTAAAATTCTTTCTCAGTTCACTGCTGAGGTCAGCATAGATAATACCATTTTTATCCATATACAGATCCAGAAGCTTTACATTGTGAGGTTCCATATACGCTTTTATTATATCTTCGGCTCTGACAAGTAACCTGCCTCTGCCAAACCTGTCGTCGCCGGATAAACCTTCCTCCCTTGACGCATACAATCTGCCGGGACCATCGTTGTTCTCGTCTGTCTTTGCCTTGAGACGCTGAGACTCGATCTCCTTTATGAACGGGACCTCGGTTTCCATCATCGGCTTAAAATACAGATAACTCAGGAGCGTGGCCGCGGTGAATAAAATTACCGCCGCAAGCAGGTAATGCCGGAAGCGTATCCGGGGTTTTTTAATTCGCCGCTTCTTCTTCATAAAGGTATAGTCCTTTGTATATGGAGTTTGTCAGTTCTGTTTTGAACTTTGTCGTATATGAGGTATCTTCAAATGAAGGAAGTTCAATTATCACGGCCGCTGCCTCGATCTTTGAGAGCATACTGTAAGGAAGCGTTCTTGTTGATACCATGTCTTCACCAATATCCTCTGTTATGGCCCGCACTATTGAATCGCGCAGAATGACCGACCGTATCATGAAATCTTCCTGTCCCCTGTTTCGCAGAAAAGGCTTTACATCATCAGGAACGGTCTCGGTAATTACAGGAGTATATATCACTATGCCTTTGTGGTTCCCTACATGAAGACTAAGGAATATCTCGGCATTACTGCTGTTCGTAAAGTTTATCCTGTCGCTGAGGGCCATGAACTGGTCGCTTTTTCTGGTGAGAAAGCCCCTGGCAACATCCCTGTTTGTCAGGGCCCTTAATCTTTTTGCAATGTCAAGGACAAGGTTCTTTTCCCTGTGTTTTTCAACCGTGATGCCTGACTCAAAACCACCGTGCCCCGGGTCTATGACAACGACCTTGAACTGATGTATCTTGTGGGTCGTTTCCAGAAGTTCCGGCTGAACCAGAAGGGACTCTGTCAGCTTTTTCCCGGGTTCAGGCGGAACGATGACAGGCGGTGGTTTTCTGCGCTTTTTTACTTTTTTGGTGAATACGTCCATGACCAGCCTGCTGGGATATTTAAGGGAAAAGACCTTTAATCCGCTGAAAGGTCCAGGCGAGAACAGGACAGTGTCCTTATTAAGTTTATAAGTAACCGGGACTTTCACTCCCTGTACAGTAAAGCGGGAATCAGGGAACCTGACCATAATGTCCCTGCCTTTCTGATTTACTATCCCCCGGGACAAAATAGCATCGTCTCCTTCCAGGACTATTCGAAGGAATTCATGGTGCTGACTTGCCCTGAGTTTTAAAGAGTAGGTTTCTTCCCCCTGTGCCGTATGGTTCAGGGCTTCAGCAGGAACCATAGGGAAAAGCAGAACAAAGACCAGAAAAACAATTTTCTTCATCATAAAATATTAGCATTTCTTGATTCATATATTCCATCCCGGAATCCCCGCATGCCTGCGGGTTTACCCCGTTAGAAAAATCTGAACTCTTTATTCTAACGGGGTAAACCCGCAGGAGGCAGGCTTGTCAATATCTTCATAATCTTCTAAAATAAAAGTGTTTCAGGGGTTTTTTATTAATATGTTCTAAACTTAAGTCAGGATCCATATAATAATCCAGACTAATAACCTGATCAGTAAAAAGAACCATACCAGGGAGGAGTCAATGGCGGAGATATTATCAAAACTAAAAGACTGTATTGCCATCACAAACGGAAAAGTCGAGGTTAAGGATTCAGCGGCAGTAAAGGATCTGATCGACGAGCTGATCTATGAGGCTGTTTTTGCCGCTGACGAAGAACAGAGAAAGTCCCTCCAGAGGCTTGTTATAGAGATTGCCAGGAAAATGGGCGCTGTGCCCTGTTCCATACAGTCTCTTTATGAGGAAATGGGCAGAAATTATCCCGGGTTTTCCGTGCCGGCCATAAACATAAGGGGCCTGACCTATAATGTCGCGCAGGTCATATTCAAAAAGGCGATCGAAAAAAATGCCGGCGCGTTTATTTTTGAGATAGCCCGTTCGGAAATAGGCTACACAAAACAGAGGCCGATCGAATATTCCGCGGTAGTGCTGGCAGCGGCTGTAAAACAGGGCTTCACGGGTCCTGTTTTTATTCAGGGAGACCACTTTCAGCTTGTCAGAAAGTATTATCTGGATAATCCGAAGCCTGAAACAGAATATATAAAGGGTCTTATTAAAGAGGCGATAGAGGCTGATTTTTATAACATAGACATTGATTCTTCCACTCTTGTTGACCTTGAAAAGCCAACATTGAAAGAGCAGCAAAGGCCGAACTTTGAGGTAGCTGCAAGGCTTACTGAATTTATCAGGGAATTACAGCCCGAAGGAGTGGAGGTATCTGTAGGCGGTGAGATCGGCGAGATAGGCGGTAAAAACAGCACGCCGGAAGAACTGAGGGCTTATCTTGACGGGTTTAAAGAAGTCTTTAAAGGTGACAAAGGGCTTAGCAAGCTAAGTGTGCAGTCAGGCACGTCGCACGGCGGAGTGGTGCTTCCTGACGGCTCGCTGGCAAGTGTAAAAATAGATTTTGAGACGCTCCGGGCCATGTCCGACCTGGCGAGAAAAGAATACGGCCTTTCCGGAGCTGTTCAGCACGGCGCTTCAACGCTTCCTGACGAGGCATTTCATATGTTCCCTGAGACCGGTGCCTCAGAAGTCCATCTTGCAACCGGTTTTCAGAACATAATATACGATAGTCCGGCGCTTCCGGACGGGTTCAGGCAAGAGGTTTATAAATACATTAATGAGAGCTTTGCAAAAGAGAAAAAAGAAGGTCAGACCGATGAGCAGTTTATCTATAAGACGCGGAAAAAAGGGTTTGGTGAGCTGAAGCAGAAGTGGTGGGACCTGGCCGCGGATGTTAAAGCTCCGATAATGAAGGAACTTGAGGACAAGTTCGAGCTTCTTTTTGAGAAACTTAAAGTAGTCGGCTCAAAGGCGCTTGTGGATAAATTCGTAAAACCGTTTGTTGTTGAAAAGCAGGTGGATATTATACTTAAGTAAGGCAGGCAGAGAGATTTTACATTTTAGATTGAACGGGGATTAACGCAATAAATTGTTGATTAGTGGTCACCCTTCGGGCTTACCCGCCCGAGGCGGACATTTTGCATTTTCTTTGTGCTCTTATCTAATACTCCCTTTCAATTTCTCCCTTTTTCTCTACTATCTCAGGCTTGAAATTTTCAGCCTTTCGTCCGAAGCATGTGCCAAGCGTTTCATAGAGAGAAACCGTGTCCAGATCCACGTGTCTTTGTTTAATAACCTCTGAAGTTGCTTTATATGAGACCTTTGTGCCCCTGACCCTGACGACCGTATTCCCCCCAAGACCTTTCGCGAGCAGCAATACGGCAGCGGCACCAGCCTCTAATCCGAAATTTACGTCAAAGGAAGATGAACGTCCGGCGCGCACCAGATGTCCCGGAGTAACCTCCCTGATCTCCGGCAGTTTATACACACCCTCTACGTAAAGTTTATTTCTCTTCATGAATTCCGTCATATCGTTATCTTTCTTCATGATTGATTCAAGGCGTTTTCGCACATATTTACCTGCTCCGGCCAGTTTCTTGTGCCCGAAAGCGTCTGTGCCCGCGTTTTCGTCAACAATAATATCGCCTGCCGCGTCTTTCATACCTTCCGCGGTCACAATCGTATATGTCCCTGCTTTTACATCACTGTTCTCAACACGGGATATGAATCTCTTCTTCATGTGTTCATAAACTACTTCAAAATCCACAGGGATCTCGGGGATCAGTATGCAGTCCGCGCCGCCGCCGACCCCGCCCCTGAAAGCAGAATGGCCCGCGTACCTGCCGAATGCCTCCAGCACAATTACACGGTTATGTGTCAACCCGGTAGTTTTTAAGTCTTTGATCATCTCGGATATCCTGTTAATTGCCGAGTCACCGCCAACACTGTATGTCTGCAGATCAAGGTCCATCGTCTTCGGCGCGTGCACGCAGGCAATCCCCTGCGCTGCAAGATCGACCATCACACTGCCTGAATCATCTCCACCGCTTATTACAAGCCCGTCTATAGCGTGGTTATCAAGTCCTTTTTTTATCCGGTCATATTTGTTTTCATTTTCTATTTTTTTGATCTTAACCCTTGAGTTACCCGCTTCTGAACCTGCCATTTCAACATGAATGAGATCGAGCCTCTCAGGAGTTAAAACCGTAAGATCATCCGTATCAACGAGGTTATACAGGCCGGCATAACCATTTGGAATAATTACTGTCTCAATACCAATGGAACGGGCCATCTGTGCGGCACCCTTGATCACCGCGTTCAGACCTCCGCAGTCTCCGCCGCTTGTGATAATGCCTATTTTTTCAATAGCCATATTAAATATCCTCCTGCCTATAAATTGAAAATTGTCAATCCCGTACAGGGGCGTTACCCCAATGGGACTTTACGTTCTCGGTTGTCAATTGAAAACTTATAGTTTTCCTTTTGTAGATGGGACGCCTTTTGCCCGGGGATGTTTTTCCACTGCCATGCGCAGGGCCCTGCCGAACCCTTTAAACAAAGCCTCGATTATGTGATGCGGGTCGCGGCCGTAAAGAAAAATTATATGCAGGTTCATTCCTGCCCGGTTACTTAGCGCCCTGAAAAAGTCTTCAAACAGGGAAAGCTCGAGTTTCCTTACAAGGGCATGACCTTTGGGCAGTTTGACCTTATATACGAGGAAAGGCCTTCCGCTGAGGTCAAGGGCGATCTGCGCGAGGCTTTCATCCATTGGTGTCAGGGCCTCGCCGTACCTTCTTATCCTGACCTTACTGCCAAGGGCCTTTTTGATCGCATCGCCCATGACAATGCCCAGGTCTTCCATTAGATGGTGATAGTCGATATCTGTATCACCTTTTGCCGCGACATTCAGGTCCATATGGCCGTGCTTTGCCATAAGGCTAAGCATATGGTCGACAAAAGGCATGGATGTGTTTATCTTATAATTTCCCCTGCCGTCCAGATTTAGACTTACTTTAATATTTGTTTCTTTGGTTTTTCTCTGAATTATTGCTTTTCTTGCCATTTAAACCTCCGGTATATTTTATAACAATTTTTTAAGGTTTTTCAGGAAAATCGTATTTTCCTCAGGGGTCCCCACGGTCACCCTCAGGCAGTTGTCAACAATGCCCTGCATATTTCTTATCAGCACACCCTGTTTTAAGAGTTTCTTATGGAGGGCGTCGGCATTTTCCGCCCCGTTAGAATTTTTATTTCTAACGGGGTAAATTTTAAAAAGTATAAAGTTAGCGTCAGAAGGATAGGGCCTTATATCTTTTATCTTTTTCATACCGCTTAAAAGCTTTTTTCTCTCAGCGACAATGGTTCTTATATATGACCGCAGAAGTTTTCTGTTCTTTAAGGTCTTAACAGTTATTTCCTGGGAAAGGGAGTTAAGGTTAAAGGGAAGTCTGACCTTATTTGACTGCTCAATAATCTCTGTGTTAGCTGTCATATAGCCGACGCGCAGGCCTGCCAGCCCGATCTTGCTGAATGTATTAAGCACAACAAGATTTTTGTATTTTTTAAGCAAAGGAAGGAAACTTTTTTTGCCTGAAAACGCCTGATACGCTTCGTCGACTACTACGATGGATGAGGGAGGACGTAAAGTCCCGTTGGGACCACGTCCCTTTACGGGAGGGGCGAGGGACGAAGTGAACTTAATTATCTTCAAGATCCTTTTAGATGAAAAAGAATTTCCGGTCGGGTTATTTGGAGAACTAAGAAAGATCAATTTGGGTTTTTTCTTTTTAATCTCTTTTAGGATCGCTCTTTCATCAAGGTCAAAATTTTTATCAAGGGGGATCTCGATCTTTTTCTCCCCAAGCGCCTGTGAGATAATGCCGTACATTGAAAATGTTGGGGCAGGGTACAGCACAGGCCCGCCAAAGGTCATTATAAGATAATAGATCAGTTCGTCAGAGCCGTTTCCAACAAGGATCTGTTCCGGCTTAACCTTTAGGTCCCTTGCAATAAGCTTTTTAAGCGCCCTGGCCTCGGGGTCAGGATATCTGTTTGTTTTTAAGGACTTAAAAGCCTTAAACCCATAAGGGCTTTCATTCGCATCGAGCTTTATACGGCACGGTATCTCCTTTGCCTGGTACGCGCGCAAAGAACGTATGTTAGGTTTAACAAGCTTTTTAATATCCATTTCGGGGAATTATAACATAACCTGTAAAGAAAGGGGGTCAGCCCTTGACATTTTACATTCTGCGGGGGTCCCGGTTGTTCTGATATATCAAGGGGCAATAAAAGATTTTAAACGCAACTGCTAAAAGACAGAAGGCTTGAAAAGGAAATTAAAGAGATCGAAGATAAAATGTAAAATGTCAAGGGCTGACCCCTACTATGGCTAATAAGAAATTTATGATGCCTTTTCAAGACGCTCTGCCACCCAGACTTTGATGATCGACTGTCGAGGCACACCCAGGCGCTTTGCTTCTCTGTCCAATAAATGGATCATCCATAAAGGGAAGTCAACATTTACCCGTTTTTGTTCCTGCTCGGGTCTTCTTGATTTTGAGACTTCGAGGTACCTGGTTATATCCTCGCCTTTATCAAATTTTTTTTCAAATTCTTTAGCTTTCATAAATATCAACCTCCTCGTCTCTCGATCGTCGCATCGAAATGATTCTTATCTTATAGCTCCTGTAAGTAATTACTCCGGACCAATGTTTCCCCGAGATCTTTCCGATCACCAGAAATCTTGGCTCATCGCTGGTTTTTACAGGGATCTCAATCAGGCCAGGATCGTCCCACAGCGCCTGCGCTTCATAGAAATCCATCCCATGTTTTTTCTTGTTGCTATCGCTTTTCCGGGAATCGAACTCAAATTCCATAATGTATAATTATTATATCATATTTATACCTATTAGCAACTTTTTTAATCTATCGAGGTTCAACCTCGATAGATAGTTTTTTTTGTAAAATCAATAAGTTACAACAAATGTGCGGATGAAATGTCAACGTGAGCTTCCCCTGAAAGTATGCATGATATAAGAGGAGTTTTCTGTATATATATCAGCTTTAGCAGCATTTATCAATCAGGATTACATGCTTGTTTCGGGCGCAATTCTGGAAAGAGAATAGAGATTGAGTTTCTGAAGGTTTTAAAAACAATTTACAGCAACATTAATTACTAATAACTATTAACCCCGTAAAGTCCACAATTGTCGTGACCAGGCTACGGGGCAGGCGTATAACGATTAACAGTTTTTTACGGTATCACCTTATTAAGCGGGTACTCTATGATCCCTTCCGCGCCTGCTGATTTAAGCCGGGGGATAATGTCGCGCACGGTTTTTTCATCGAGCATGACTTCCAGCGCGAACCATTCCTTGTCTGAGAGCTGTGATATGGTTGGAGAGTGCATGGCTGAAAGAAGGCTCATGACCCTTTTTAATGACTTTTCAGGCACGTTCATCTTAAGCCCTACTTTTTCCTCTGCAGCCAGGGCCCCTCTTAAAAGGAGCACGATATTTTCCATCTTTTGCCTTTTCCATTTATCTTTCCAGGCTTTTTTATTGGCAATGAACCTTGTGCTTGACTGAAGAATGGTCTCTATTATTCTGAGGTTATTTGCCTTTAGGGATGTGCCTGTTTCTGTTAGTTCAACAATGGCGTCTGCAAGATAAGGGGGCTTTACCTCTGTTGCGCCCCATGAAAAATCGACCTCTGCCTTTACATTTTTGGACTTAAGATATTTCTTTGTAAAATTGACAAGTTCTGTCGCGATCCGCTTGCCGTTCAGGTCCTTGACCTTTCTTATCTTTGAGTCGTTTGGAACAGCAATGACCCACTTTACAGGCTTCAGGCCTTCCTTGGCATAGTTAAGTTCAGCAACCTCCTGAACACTGGCGCCCTGCTCAAGTATCCAGTCCTTGCCCGTAAGGCCCGCGTCAAGCACTCCGTCGGCAACATATCTTGCCATCTCCTGCGCCCGTATAAGCAGCGCCTCTATCTCAATATCGTCAAAAGCCGGGTAATAAGAGCGCGTATCAACAGATATGTTGTATCCGGCCTTTTTAAAGAGTTTCAGCGTTGACGCCTGTAAGCTTCCCTTTGGAAGCCCCAGTTTTAATTTCTTAGCCATAGTATTCCTCAGTAATACTTGATTACGCCGATTTCTAACTACGATTACACAGATTTTTGATGTTCCCTACGGAAACCCTGAACGTTTAGTGAACGCATATTAATAATAGATTCCTTCCCTACGTTGTGTTTCCAAGGGAAACACTAATGTAAGGATTTGCTGGTTTATCATATTCGCTCCCGTTGGTCGCTGTTGCATTTAATGTTCCCTACGGAAACCTAATGTAGGGACTTCACCAATTTATTTATATTCGCTCATTAAAATTCGCTATTACATTTAATCGGTGACATCTCTTTTTTTATGTTCCCTTTGGAAACCTAATGTATGGACTTTATAGATTTTATTATATTCACTCGCTAACTCTCGCTATTGCATTTAATCTGTGTCATCAGACATCCTGATTCTACAGGATGTCATATAATACAAAGGACAAAGAAAATATTCAAACTATGCTTTGTGGGGTACCACCCTCTAAATAAGTAATTGAGTTATTAAGTTATTGAGTCATTTTAACACATAATTACTAAATGACTTATTTACTTAATGACTTTTATTTTATTATGTTGCGGAGCACCCACAAAATAACTTATTTAATCTATTTCTTTAAGAACAGATAGTAATTCATCAAACGAATCGATCATACGATCAGCTTCCTTTAATACCTCTTTACTGCGGTAGCCGTATGTCACGGCAATGGTTTTAATGCCTGCGGCCTTGCCGGTTTGAACGTCAACATCACTGTCTCCGATAATAACAGCGCTTTCTTTTGGAATTCCAACCCTTTTTAATACCTCAAGAACCGGCGCGGGTGAAGGCTTCCTCTCTGACACGCTGTCAGCGCCCAGGATAACGTCAAAAAACCCGGTAAGCCCCAGGCCGTTCATAACATCTTTTGACAGGGTCTCTCTTTTATTGGAAATAACGGCTTTTTTATAATTTCCAAGTTTTGAAAGCGTCTCTTTTACCTTGGGGTAGGGCTTTGTATTATCCAGGATATGTTCAGAATAGTGTTCAAGAAATCTTTTTAAAGAGCCCTCATAATGCTCAGGGGGTACAAGGCCGCCTATAAGTGTTTTTATTCCGTGGCCTACCATTGACACTATTTTCTCAGTGCTGAGCGGAGCCATGCCGGCCGGCACAATGGCATGATTTACCGCGTTCGCGATATCTTCGGCAGAATCTATAAGCGTGCCGTCCAGGTCAAATATCAGTATTTTGATCATAAGCGATAACTTGTTAAGTGATGAGAAAACAAAACCCGTCACGGGTTATCATGACGGGTCTTATTTGACTACCGAAAACTTTTTAAGACTCTACTTGCCCCGTTTCTGTTTGAAAGGCGAAGGATCTTCTAACGGGGTTTATTTTTGTCCTGCAATATATATTCTTGAAGCCGCTCTTTCAATTGAAGCTGTCGCACGCGCTCCGTCAAATTTTTCTGCCTGCTTAAGGCGCTCCTCCGCGCGCTTCATGGCCTCTTTGGATCTTTCAACATCGATCTCCTCGGCTCTTTCCGCGCTGTCGGCAAGTATTGTAACTTTATCAGGCCCCACCTCAGCATATCCCCAGTTCACAAATATGTACCCTGTTTCAGAGCCTTTCCTGAATGTCAGCATCCCGATCTTCAATGTTGTGAGAAAGGCGACGTGATCAGGCAAGACCCCGAACTCACCCTCAGTGCCCGCGGCAACTACCTCATCGACCTCATCAGTGAACACGTGACCATATGGGGTAACAATATCTAAAGTTAATTTCTCAGCCATTTGTCAATCCTCTTTCTAAAAAACCGGTCTATGTTATCTGTTATAAGTTATTAGTGATGACTCCTGCCTGTCTATTCTTTACGTATAACGATTAACGTATAACTAATAACGGATTTACCCGGTCAGTTTTTCGGCCTTTTCCACAACCTCGTCTATTCCGCCGACCATGTAGAATGCCTGCTCAGGCAGGTCGTCGTATTTTCCTTCAACAACTTCTTTAAAGCCTTTTATAGTATCTTCCAGTTTTACGTATTTACCCGGTGTGCCGGTAAATGTTTCCGCAACGTGGAAGGGCTGGCTTAAGAACCTTTGCAGTTTCCTTGCGCGGGCGACCAGTAATTTATCGTCTTCAGAAAGCTCTTCCATACCCAGAATAGCAATGATATCCTGCAGTTCTTTGTATCGCTGAAGTACTATCTGTACCTGTCTGGCAACTGAATAGTGTTCTTCACCCAGAACAAGCGGGTCCAGGATCCTTGATGTGGAATCAAGCGGGTCAACAGCGGGATATATTCCAAGCTCTGAGATCTGCCTTGAAAGAACAACTGTTCCGTCAAGGTGCGTAAATGCCGTAGCAACAGCAGGGTCAGTAAGGTCGTCAGCAGGAACGTAAATGGCCTGCATCGATGTAATAGCGCCTTTATTGGTAGATGTGATCCTTTCCTGCAGAATACCCATGTCAGTTCCAAGGGTCGGCTGGTATCCAACGGCTGAAGGCATTCTTCCAAGCAAAGCTGAAAGCTCGGCGCCTGCCAGCGTGTATCTGAATATGTTATCCAGAAAGACAAGAACGTCCTGTCCCTCGTCTCTGAAGTACTCTGCTGTTGTGAGGGCTGAAAGCGCGACCCTTGCCCTTGCTCCCGGCGGCTCGTTCATCTGACCATAGACGAGGGCTGTTTTTCCAAGAACTCCGCCTTCTTTCATTTCAAGATACAGGTCATTTCCTTCCCTTGTTCTCTCACCAACACCGGCGAACACTGACACGCCGCCGTGAACCATGGCGATATTGTGGATCATCTCCATGATAATAACTGTCTTGCCGACGCCGGCGCCGCCGAACATCCCCATCTTTCCGCCTTTAACAAACGGAACAAGCATGTCAAAGACCTTAACACCTGTCTCAAAAACCTGTGTTGTCGTATCCTGCTCGGTAAATTCAGGAGATTCCCTGTGAATCGGCAGTCTCTCCTTTGCTTCTATCGGGCCAAGCTGATCGATCGGTTCACCGATAACATTCATGATCCGTCCAAGCGTTTTTTCTCCAACAGGGACTGTTATCGGCTGGCCTGTATCAATGGCCGGGGTACCCCTGACGAGTCCGTCGGTCGCTGACATTGCAATAGTCCTCACCATATTCTCTCCAAGGTGAGATGCGACCTCAAGTGTTATATTGAGGTCAGGAGTGCCTTTTTCTTTATTACCCGGCTGAGAGATCGTAAGCGCGTTTAATATTCCAGGTAGTTTCCGGGCAAATTCAACGTCAACAACTGCTCCAATGACCTGTGCGACTTTACCTTCATTCATGACCTATAACCTCCATATAATATATTCAGATTTTATTCTTTAAGCGCTTCAACACCGCCGACGATGTCCATAAGCTCGCCTGTGATGGACGCCTGTCTGGCCTTGTTGTACTGAAGCGTGAGTTTATCTACCATTTCATTACAGCTCCGGGTCGCGTTTTCCATGGCGCTCATCCGCGCGGCCTCTTCAGCCGCGGAGCTCTCAAGAAGCGACCTGTATATCTGTATGTCCACATTTCTGGGGATCAATCTGTCAAAAATAGCCTCCATGGACGGTTCATAAATAAAATCAGCTGCTTCGGATTCAGGGGCAGATCCTTCTTCTCCCTCTTCTATGGGAGCCAGGGGAAGAAGTTTTGCCAATGTGACTGTTTGCGCCACCATTGATTTGAACGCGTTATATACCACGATCACTTCATCAAAGGTTTCCTCTATATAGTTTTCCTTGATATTATTGGCGATCTCCTCGGCATTAATAAAACGCACGCTGCCTGAAATGTCTGTCCAGGAATTCCGCAAGGAGACGTTCCTTCTTTTGAAGTAAGCCAGCGCCTTTTTGCCGACTGTGCTTACGCTTACTTCAAATCCCTGTTTTTTATAATCGTCAATACATGTCTGCGCGGACTTAAGGATATTTGTGTTAAAGGCGCCGCAAAGCCCCCTGTCAGAGGTGACCACCACAACTTCGACCGTCTTTCTGGCCCTGTACGCCAGCAATGGATGCGCTTCCCTGTCAGCGCCTTTGGCAAGGCTTATAAGAACGTCGCGCATCTTGTCCGCGTAAGGTCTCAGGTCCAGCATCCGTGTCTGGACCTTTTTCAGTTTTGAGGCAGCCACCATTTTCATGGCCTTTGTTATCTTCTGGGTATTCTGAACAGCCTTTATTCTGTTCTTTATGTCTCTTAAAGTAGCCATATCTTAACGATTAACGTATAACCTTTAACGGTTAACTTTTTTTACGCCTGGAATCCTTTCTTGAATTCTTCTATTGCCTGGACCAGTCTTGCTTTAAGGTCGTCGTCGATCGCTTTTTTCCCGGCAAGCTCCGAACGGAGATCGTCCTTTGTCCCGCTAATGAATTTAATGAACTCCTCTTCAAACTTCTTAATGGCCTCAACCGGTACATCATCAAGATAACCCTGAGTGCCGGCAAAGAGCACAATTACCTGGTCCTGCATGGTCATTGGAACATACTGGTTCTGTTTCAGGAGTTCGACCATTCTCTTGCCTCGTTCTATCTGGGCGAGAGTTGCCTTATCAAGGTCAGAGCCGAACTGGGCAAATGCCGCCATTTCCCTGTACTGCGCCAGGTCAAGCCTGAGGGTTCCCGCGACCTGCTTCATCGCCTTTGTCTGGGCGGCGCCGCCAACACGGCTGACAGAAAGCCCGACGTTAACAGCGGGCCGTACGCCCGCGTAGAACAGCTCAGGTTCAAGGTATATCTGGCCGTCTGTGATAGAAATAACGTTTGTAGGAATATAACCGGACACGTCGCCGGCCTGTGTCTCAATGATCGGCAGCGCGGTAAGAGAGCCGCCTCCGAGCTTGTCAGAGAGCTTTGCCGCCCTTTCAAGCAGTCTTGAGTGCAGATAAAAAACATCACCGGGATAAGCCTCACGTCCCGGCGGACGTCTGAGAAGCAGTGAAAGCTGTCTGTATGAAGCAGCCTGCTTACTCAGGTCATCATATACGATCAGGGCGTGTTTACCGTTGTCCCTGAAATATTCACCCATCGTGCATCCTGTGTAGGGAGCGATGTACTGGAGCGGCGCGGGTTCACTTGCTGTCGCGGACACAATGATCGTGTGCTCCAGAGCGCCTTCTTCCTCGAGTTTTTTGACGACCCGGACAACATTGGAGCGCTTCTGTCCGATAGCAACATAAATGCATACTACGTCGCCGCCTTTCTGGTTAATAATGGCGTCTATACCTATCGCGGTTTTTCCGACCTGACGGTCGCCGATGATAAGTTCTCTCTGGCCCCTTCCGACCGGGATCATCGCGTCAACCGCTTTAAGGCCTGTCTGAAGAGGTTCTCTAACAGGCTGCCTGTCAATGATACCAGGGGCAACGACATCAACTATTCTGTTTTCTTTAGAATCGATCGGGCCCTTTCCGTCGATCGGCTGGCCGATAGCATTGACCACTCTTCCGAGCAGTCCTTCTCCGACGGGCACCGACATAATTTTCCCTGTGCGTTTGACAATGTCGCCTTCTTTGATAAGGGTATCCTCACCAAACAGAACCGCGCCGACAGAGTCTTCTTCCAGGTTCAGGGCCATGCCGTAGACCCCGTTCGGAAATTCAAGGAGCTCTGAAGCCATCGCGTTATCAAGGCCGTAGACTTTGGCGATCCCGTCTCCGACCTTTACGACCGAGCCTATTTCACTGACGTCCACCCGTTTTTCAAAATCAGTGATCTGTTTTTTGATTAATTCACTTATTTCTTCAGCTTTAAGATCCGTTACATCCATTAAATCACCCCCGCAAAAAAGTTAAATTCTTTAGTTCATTCCTGTATTTTTCAATAATTCTGTTTTTAAGAGTCTGAACTGGCCTTTCAGACTGCTGTCATAGACAGTGCTGCCGACCTTGACAATAAAACCGCCCAGCAGAGAAGGGTCGATCTCGTTCTCGATCTCAATGTCTTTTTGCGTCATGGCCTTGAGAGTGTTTTTAAGCCGGGCAATGTATCCTTCTTCAAGGGCAATTGTCGATATTACCACTGCTGTCTGCTTTTTAAGTTTTTCATTATACGCGTTTAACGACGCGTTTATTATTTCCTTGATGGCGGGCATGTGTCCCTGCATGATGATAAGCCTGAGAAACTTCTCACCCTGCCCGGTTATATCGAGCTGTGAAAGCACAGACCCTAATGCCTTGCCTTTTTCATCGTCTGTGAACAGCTGGCTCGCGAATAGAAGCCTGAGCTTTTTATCCGCGTCCATAAGCCTGGAAAACATGTGAAGAGCTTCCAGGACATTGGGGATGTCCGCTGTTTCGCATGTATTAATTAATGCCCTGCTGTATTTTTTCGCGATCTGGTTTTTATTCAATTTTTACCCTCGAGTTTTTTGATATACTCGTCTATTAGCGTTCCCTGCTCCTTTGTACCGAGCTTTTCCTTTATCTGTTTTTCCGCGAGCTCCAGCGCCAGAAGGGCTGCCTCGGATTTTATTGACTCTCTTGCCTTTTGAAGCTCAAATTCTATGTTTGACCGGGCCTGCTCAAGTATCCTGGCCTTTAACCTCTCTCCCTCTGTAATTATCGTCTCTTTTTCTTTTTCGCCTGAGCGTCTGGCGGCCTCGAGTATCTCGTTCATCTCGCGGTCCGTGTTATTAAGGCGTTCTTTGACCTCTTCAAAGGTCTTTTGAGCGAGTTCTTTTGCTTCCCGCGCCTCTTTAAGGGACTTCTCAATGGTCTCGGTGCGTTTTTTAAAGTACTCCCCGATGGGTTTGCGGCCGAAATAGATAATGATGGCAACAAGTACACCGAAATTTATGACAGGCGCTATCAGCTCTGTCCAGGCGAAACCGTGTTCTTCCCCGCCTCCTGAGGCAAAGGCCGCAGAAGCAGTGAACAGTGAACCGAGAGCAGTGAAAAGTGAAAATATTATGAGAGATACTTTATCCCTTAATTTTTGTTTTTTGATTTTTTCCTCGACTTTGCTCGGGACGGTGAGCCTGTCGAACCGTGATTTTTGATCTGTTCGTTTCATGCCCCGACCATTTTCTCGACGATCTTTCCGGAAAATCCCTCAACCTCTTTACGTAACGAGTCCCTTACTTTCTTTGCTTCAGCTTCGAGGTCTTCTTTGGCTTTTCTGTTTATTTCAACAGCCCGGGCTGTTGCTTCATCCAGGGCCTTTTTCTGTACGGCCTGGCCTTCTTTGCCCAGGTCATCAAAGACCGTTTTTGCCTTGTTCCTGGTTTTAGACAGCTTTGACTGGATCTGTGTCATAAGGGCCTCTCTTTGCTTGTCCGTTTCTTTGGCTTTGTCAAGCGCGCCCCTGATATTGTTGTCCCTTTCCTTTAAAAGGCCCAGAAGGGGTTTGAAAAGCAGGTAGTTTAAAAGCACGATAAGAGCAAGAAAATTAATGGTCTGGACACCAAGCCAGAATGGTTCAATTTCTAACATTGAAAACTCCTAGTTTTGAAAATCTCAAAAAACGGATAAGAACCGGGAAACTTTTGAAAATTAACATAGCAGGGCCTATTTGTCAATTATTCTATTTTTATAAAAATATTTAGAATATTTATATAGTTACATCCACGTACTATTAACTTGATACTTCGACGGCGCTCAAACCCCGCCATTTATGGCTGGGACAAAAAGCTCTGCTCAGTATCAACCCTGAGGGCTTCGACTGAGCAGTCCGGCCCTGAGCTTACTGCCGATGGGCTCAGCCGAAGTCCAAACTCCGGCTGCTTGCCCTGAGCCCTTCAACTGTGTTCAGGATAAACTCTGATGACGGGTTAAGCCGGGGATAGCCGAATGGGTTGATTTGTAGACCGGCCAGTTGATACAATGTTTTATGCGTAAAAGACGAGAGTTCAGGAGGTTTAATTTATGAAGAGCAATTATATGGTGAAGGTCGAAGACGCCAAATTGGTGGACATACAAAAGGCCCTTCAGGCCGCGGGCGTAAAAGTGACAAGTATTATTGAAGTATTTAAAGATAAAGGCGAAGAAGCAAAAGAAGCCAGGCCGGCTGAAGCATAAAGAGCAATAAAGACTGATTTCACAGATTGAATGATACCGATTACACAGATGTAAAAAAAAGGTAGAATGAAAATTCTACCCCGGAGGGTTGGCCATGGAGGTTCCTGTCGGGAAAATAACCCATTATTACAGTAAGATAGGGGTAGCTGCTGTTGAAATAAGAGACTCCCTTAAAACAGGAGATCTTATTCATATCAAGGGGCACACAACTGATTTTGAGCAAAAAGTCGAAAACATGCAGATCGAGCATGAGCAGGTGACAAAGGCCGCAAAGGGACAGGTGATAGGCCTGAAGGTTAAGGACTTTGTCAGGGAGCATGACACGGTCTACAGGGTGGACGCATAAACCACGAAGAATCATTGCTCTCCAAATTTTACACTTCCCGGCTTTATCCGGCAAATGAGTTTATGTGCTTGTTCATTTGCTGAACTCCTCAGATTCCGGTAACACTTGACAAAATAATCAAAAATTTGTACCATGTTCATAGCATGAACAAGCTTGAGGCGAACCGGAACAACGATATAGTGCTCAGAATTCTTGATGAACTCAATGAAGAGCCGCTTATCACTCAGCGAACTCTGTCCAGCAAGCTGGGTGTGGCGCTTGGCCTGGTCAATACCTATATAAAGCGCCTCGCGAAAAAGGGCTATATAAAGGTTTCCACTATTCCCCAGAACAGGGTCAAGTACATACTCACACCAAATGGTTTTTCTGAAAAGGTCAGACTGACCTATGAATACATGCGTTACTCAATAGATTACTTCAAGGATACGCGTCATAAGATCGACAGTATTTTCAAAAAAATGATCACCTCGGGAGTGAATGATATCCTGATATGGGGGGATGGGGAGATAGCAGAACTGTTGTATATCTCCCTGCGCGGCCTGCCGCTCAGGCTTATCGGGGTTGTCGACAGCAGGCGGGTGGATAAAGGATTTTTTGATCATAACATTTATTCGTACAGGGATTTTCCGTCATTAAATTACGACGCCATATTAGTTGCCTCTTTTAATAATGAAGAGGAGAAAAAGAGGATAGAAGAACTCGGGGCTGATATGGAGAAAGTGCATTTTCTGTGATACCGTAATTGTCAGTAAAATGCTTAACAAATTAATTAGTTCGATTAAGATGAAATCGAGCTCTTAACTCTGGATTTTATGCCCTTCTAGGTCACAAAATGTGACTGAGAGGGCGGAGCCGTGTAAGCAGCATGCAATTCAGAAGGAAAATGAACGGTTAAACAATAACCTAAAAGAAGAAATAAGGAGAGGTCAGCAATGAGCTCAGCACACACTGTCTGGCATGAACCCAGCGTAAATAAAGAGAAGAGAGCAAAAAAACAGGGGCACAGGAGCTGTATCGTCTGGTTCACTGGGCTGTCAGGCTCTGGAAAGTCAACAATAGCGCACGCAGTTGAGGAGAAGCTTTTTGAGCAGAATATCAGGACATATGTGATGGATGGCGACAATATAAGGCACGGGCTTAATAAAGACCTTTCATTTACACCTGAGGACAGACAGGAAAATATTAGAAGGATAGGGGAATTGACAAAACTGTTCGTGGATGCAGGCATTATTATCTTTACCGCGTTTATCTCTCCTTATAAAAAAGACCGCGATGCTGTAAGGCAGTTGTTTCCAAAAGGTGAATTTATAGAGGTTCATGTCAAGTGTTCGTTAGAGGAATGTGAGAGGAGGGACCCGAAGGGGTGGTACAGGAAGGCAAAAGCAGGGGAGATAAAAAATTATACGGGCGTATCTTCCCCTTATGAAGTACCGGAAAAACCCGATCTGGTCCTGGAGACGGATAAATATAGTGTAAACGAATGTGTTGACAGAGTAATAACTTACCTGAAAGAGGCGGATATAGTAAGATTCGAGTAGGAGTTATACCGTAACGTATAGAAACTTATGGAATTAAAGAACAAAAAGGTTTTAGTAACAGGGGCAGACGGTTTTATAGGAAGCCATCTTGTTGAAAGGCTGATAGAAGAAGGCTGTAAGGTAAAGGCCTTTGTGTTTTACAACTCTTTTAATTCCTGGGGCTGGCTTGATACAATTTCGCCGGAGCTATTGGAAAAGATCGAAATTTTCCCTGGCGATATCAGAGATCCTAACGGTGTAAGAACTGCCTTAAAGGATGTAAACGTTGTTTTTAACCTTGCTGCGTTAATAGCCATTCCGTTCTCTTATCATTCTCCTGATGCGTATATTGACACAAACATAAAGGGTTCAATAAATATCCTGCAGGCATGTAAGGATTATGATATTGACAGGATTATCTTTACATCAACATCCGAGGTATACGGGACAGCCCGTTATGTTCCGATCGATGAGAGCCATCCTCTGCAGGGCCAGTCTCCATATTCAGCTACAAAAATTGGGGCTGACAAAATTGCCGAGTCTTTCCATAAATCTTTTGGTCTGCCTGTGGTTATAGCAAGGCCTTTTAATACATATGGACCAAGACAGTCAGCCAGGGCAATAATTCCAACCATTATTACACAGCTCCTGTCCGGCGAAAAAGAGATAAAATTGGGTTCGCTGCGTCCGACAAGGGACTTCAACTATGTAAAAGATATTTGCGAGGGAATTGTCAGCCTGGCAAAGTGTGAAGAAGCGATCGGCAGAGAAATCAATATATGCAGCAACAAGGAGATATCCATAGGCGAGCTGGCACAAATGCTTATTAATATGATAAAGCCGGATGCTAAAGTTGTGTCCGATGAAATCCGTGTGAGGCCTGAAGAAAGTGAAGTTGAAAGACTGATGGGGGAGAATTCTCTGATAAGAAAGCTTACCGGCTGGCAGCCGGATTATACCCTAAAACAGGGGCTCGAAGAGACTATCGAATGGTTCAAGGAAGTTGAAAATCTCAGGAGATACAAACCGAATATTTATAACATTTAGGATTATGCAATGACTCAAAATATCCCGCTTTCAGAGCCGGTGTTTCGTGGCAATGAATGGAAGTATATCAAGGAATGCCTGGATACAGGCTGGGTATCATCTGCAGGTAGTTTTGTTGAAAGATTTGAAAATACAGTGGCTGAATATACCGGCTGTACGCATGCTGTTGCCACTGTAAACGGAACATCAGCACTTCATGTCAGCCTCGTTGCGAATGGTATTACTTATGGAGATGAAGTAATTGTCCCGACTTTAACTTTTGTCGCACCTGTTAATGCGGTCAGGTACTGTGGCGCGGATCCGGTATTTATGGATTGTGATAAAGACACCCTTTGCATGGATGTGGAAAAATTAAAGGGCTTTCTGGAAGAAAATACGTACATAGGAAAGGATAATCTTACATACAACAAGAATTCAAAAAAACCGGTTAAAGCAATTATCCCTGTTCATGTTTTCGGTCATCCTTCAGATATGGACTCATTGCTTGAGATAGCAGGGCAGTATAATCTGATAATTATCGAAGATGCGTCGGAAAGTCTCGGTTCAGAATATAAAGGAAGAAAGGCAGGCTCTTTCGGCCATATCGGGTGTTTTTCATTTAATGGCAACAAGATAGTGACTTCAGGCGGCGGCGGAATGGTTGTTACCAACAATGAAATTCTCGCAAAAAAAATTAGACACCTTACAACGCAGGCGCGTACTGATCCGTTTGAATACGACCATGACGAGGTGGGTTATAATTACCGTCTTACCAATATCCAGGCTGCGATGGGAGTGGCCCAGATGGAAAAGCTGGATGAGTTTGTATCTTTAAAAAGAAAAAATGCCATGTTATACAGGGATATGCTGGCAGGGCTGGATGATGTTGAATTTCTGTGGGAGAAAGCTGGATCGAAAAGCAATTTCTGGATGTATACGATCAGGGTTCATAAAGAGCATAAAAAAGCATTAATTGAATATCTGCTGGCAAAGAATATTCAGGTCAGGCCGATCTGGAAATTAATGCATACCCTGCCCATGTACAAGGGATTTCAGGTCTATGCCATAGATAAAGCTATAAAGGCTTATGAGAGTTGTATCAATCTCCCCTGTAGTGTGAGTTTAAAACAGGAAGAAGTAGAATATGTATCAAACAATATCGCGAACTATTTTTTAGGCTTAAAAAGATGAGTAAAGCGAAGATTATCCTGTTAGGCGGCGGAGGGCATTCAAAAGTTTTGATAGAACTTATCAGGATGTCCGGTGAATATGAAATTACGGGTATACTCGATCCCGGATTAGAAAAAGGGAAAATGATTTCAGGTGCGTCTGTCCTTGGAGGAGATGATTTGCTGCCCGAATTACATAAAAAGGGAATCAGTGATGCCTGTATTTCCCTTGGAAGCGTTAAAGATAACAGTAAAAGAAAAAAATTATTCGAAATAGTTAAAGAGACAGGATTTTCTGTGCCGTGCTTGATTCATCCACAGGCCATTGTATCGAGAGATGATACAAAGATTTCTGAAGGTGTTCAGATAATGGCAGGCGCAATTGTCCAGACAGGCAGTTTCATTGGAGAAAATACTATCATCAACACAGGTGCTATAGTTGAGCATGACTGCAGGGTGGGCAAACATGTCCATATATGTCCGGGTGCAGTTATCTCAGGCGGATGCACTATTGATGAAGGCGCTTTTATAGGCGCTGGTACGACAATTATACAGGGGATTAAAATAGGCAAAAAAACTGTAGTAGCAGCCGGCTCTTTAGTAGTTAATGATGTATCCGATGGGGTAGTGGTCATGGGAACGCCTGCAAAATGAAAACATTCATCATTGCAGAAGCAGGGGTCAATCATAACGGTTCAATAGAAATAGCTAAAAAACTTATAGACGCAGCAGTAGACGCCCGGGCTGATGCTGTTAAGTTTCAGACTTTTAAGACTGAGTTGCTTATCTCCTCTCACGCAAAAAAATCCGAATATCAGAAAAAGTCAACTCCGAAAAAGGAGTCTTTGTACGTAATGCTGAAACGGCTTGAGTTGAGTTTTGAGCAGCATAAAGGATTGAATGCCTATGCAAAAGAGAAAGGAATAATATTTCTGTCTACTCCTTTTGATAATGAGAGTGTTGATCTGCTGAACAAACTAAGAATACCTTTATTTAAAATATCTTCCGGAGATATTACCAATCTGCCTTTTTTAAAATATATAGCGAAAAAGAACAAGCCAATAATTTTGTCAACAGGCAGATCGACTATAAAAGAGGTTAGAGAGGCGGTAAATACAATTTCAAGAGCCGGGAATGGACAAATTACTTTGCTGCACTGTGTAAGTAATTACCCGGCGTCTTATAAAGATTTGAACCTTAGGGCAATACAGACTCTGAAGAAGTCTTTTAAAATCCCCGTTGGATTTTCGGATCACAGTCTTGGGATCGAAGCATCTATCGCTGCTGTTGCAATGGGTGCGTCTGTGATAGAAAAACACATTACTCTCGATAGAAATATGAAGGGGCCCGATCATAAAGCATCTCTGGAACCTCATGAATTAAAAGCTTTAGTGTCAGCAGTCCGTAATGTTGAATCGGCCATTGGGCATGGCCTCAAAGAACCTGCAAAATCCGAACTAAAGGATATAAAGAAGGTCCGGAAGGGTTTGTTTTCCAGGGTTTATATTCCTAAGGGTTCAAAATTAAAGCAGGAAATGCTTGTGATTAAAAGACCTGCAGCCGGAGTGGAACCAAAACATCTTAATAAAATAATCGGGCGTACAGTGCTGCGAAACATTAAAGAAGACTCTCCTATTAAATGGGAGATGATAGGAGGTTCTAAATGAATGTACTAGTCACCGGAAGTTCCGGTTTTGTTGGCCGAAACCTGACGGAGAGATTACTTGAAAAAGGATACAAAGTATACGGTTTTGACAGGTTATTGATGAGGGGTTTTCGGGTACGAAATCATAGAAACTTTAATCAGAGAAAGGTTGATCTGCATTCGTTTAGTTCAGTCCTGAGGGCATGCAGGACAATTCAAAACGTAAAATATGTTTTTCATACAGTGGCGATACAACCTTCGGGTATTGATATGGAGATATCAGAATATCTGGATACGAATTTAATAGGTGCGGTCAATTTGCTTAAAGCATGTAAAATCTGCGGTTTTAATAATATCATAGTGAGTTCAAGTTTCAGTGTATATGGAAAACCGGAATATTTACCGGTTGATGAGAAACATCCGACAATGCCTGCCAATATTTACGGTCTAACAAAACTTCAGGCGGATTTATTATTTGAATTCTATTCGAGAAAGATGGATTTTAATGTGGTTATTCTGAGATATGACGGTATTTATGGAGTTGGTCAGACCATTCCTGGTTTTATCCAGTATCTTATTGGAGTTTTTTCAAAAGAAGAAGATGTTGAGTTATTTAATTATGGAAAACAGATAAGGGATAATGTTTTCGTTGATGATGTTGTTCAGGCTAATTTAAAAGCGATGAAAATTATTGGCAAAAAGAAATTCAGTATTTTCAATATCGGAGGGGCAGAGCCCAAGTCTTCGGCAGAGACTGCGCAAATTATTAAGAAAGCTTTGGGCTCAAAGTCAAGAGTTGTCCTTAGTAAAAAAAAGAACCTGCTTATGGGTTATGACGTTTTTATGGATAATAGTAAAGCCAGGAAGTTGCTTGGGTATAAAACTAAAGGATTAAGACAAAATGTAATAAAAATGCTTAGAGAGGTGAAAAAGAATGCATAAACACTATAAGGTTGCTTTACCCTATTTCAGTGAAAAGGATATCTCGTGGATAAAGGAGAAAGTTGGGGTAGTGCTCAGGGGGCAATTGAGCACAGGTCCATTCGTGCATGAATTTGAGAAACAGTTCGCAACATTTATGGGCACAAAATATGCCGTATGTGTAAATACCTGTACCAGCGCCTTGGAAATTTCTTTAAAGGTTCTGGGTCTGAAAAAAGGTGACGAAGTTATTGTTCCCGCCGAAACTTTTATTGCAACCGGTATGGCGGTCACTCTTAACGGCGGCAAGGTTGTATTTGCCGAAATTGATCCGACTTCTTTTTGTCTGAATTTGAAAGAGGTAAAGCGTAGAATTTCAAAAAAAACGAGGGGAGTTATACTTGTACACTTCGGTGGTTACATGTCCCATGAAACTATAGAGATCCAGAAATTTTGCAGGCAAAAGGGGCTTTTCTTGATCGAGGATGCAGCTCATGCCCATGGTTCAAGCATTGACGGAAAAATGGCTGGTTCAATAGGAGATACAGGATGTTTTTCCTTTTTTTCGACTAAAATTATGACTACGGGAGAGGGGGGAATGCTTACCACTAATAGTAAAAAAATATATGATTTTGCCGTTGCTTTAAGAGAAAGGGGGAGGGCTTTGAACTCGGGTAAAGAGCTGTATTCTTTTGAATGGAGGAGTTGTCGGGTTCCTGAGATCAGTGCTCTTCTTGGGCTGAATCAGCTTTCGCATTTAAATGAATCTATCAGGATACGAAATAAGATTACTTCAATTTACAATAAGGAATTTAGGAAGACAGACGCTTTGACTACTCTCACAGTCCCGTCGAATGTTCGAAACGCTTATTGGAAACACATTACTATTATTAATGATAAGAGGATTGCGAGAAAGAAATTAGCGGAGATTTTGAAAGTCAGGTACAGAATAGATATTAACTGGGCTTATGATCCGCCGCTTCATCTGCAGCCTGTTTACCGTAAAATGTATAGGCTAAGGAAAGGTTTTTTACCTGTTACGGAAAATATCATGGAACGGCATTTTCATTTACCCTTGCATGTGGGAATTTCAGCTAATGATGCAAAATATATAGCTGAGAGTGTGTTAGAAGCGGCGGAAAAGATTAGAGGGTGATGCCGACTGTAATGATTCACCAGCCTGAATATCTGCCCTGGATGAATCTTTTTTTCAAAATGGCGCTTTCAGATGTTTTTGTGTTCCTTGACACAGTGCAGTATTCCAGAAGGAGTTTTCAAAACAGAAATAAAATAAAAACTAAGCTGAATGCAAAATGGCTTACTGTGCCTCTGAAATACGCCCCGAGGGATGAGATTGTCATGAAAGTGAAGATTGATAGCTCGCAGAACTGGGAAAAGCAGCACCTGAATTTAATTAATGATTCCTATAATTCGGCGGCTTATTTTAAAGAGATATTCTCGTTAATGGAGCCGGTGTATGCACGGAGGCAGGAATATTTAAGTGAATTAAATTGTGATTTAACCATGAAGATAGCGGAGATCCTGGGAATCAGGACAAAGTTTATAAAATCGTCGGAACTATCTGTGAAAGGAAGAAAATCAGAGCTTATTCTGAATATATGCTTAAAGTTAGGAGCCAGGAGGTATATATCGGGCATCGGTGCTAAGGCATATCTTGATGAGGATAAATTCATCAAAAATGACATCGATATTATCTATCTGCCGCCCGCGAAAATCGAGTACAGGCAGGTACATCCTGAAATTGGTTTTATACCGGATCTCTCCGCAATAGATTATTTATTTAACAACGGTACTAAAGATTTTTGGATAGATTTGAGAAAATATATGACAAATTGTGGAATAGAAGGTGAATTCATTAATGGTAATGCGTAAGAGAAAGATCATTTTTACGACTGGAATACGTTCAGATTTTTATATTCAAAGTCCGGTTATGCAAGCAGTTCAAGAACATCGCAACCTGGAATGCCTGGTTATTATAACCGGAGCGCATTTGTCAAAAAGATTTGGAAATACAGTAAATGAAGTGGAAAAAAATAATTATAATATAGTAGCTAAAATAAATAACCTGGTATTATCAGACCGTCTGTCGTCCCGGGTCGAAGGCGCGGCAGTTCAATTAAGAAAGATCATTAAGGTATTCGAAAAGGTAAAGCCGGATATAGTTGTTGCGCCCTTTGATCGGGAAGAAGCAATTACAGTTGCGCTTGCAGGAGTATATATGAATATTCCCGTTGCCCATTTGGGCGCGGGAGACAAAACAAGGGTAAATGTAGACGGAATTATAAGGCATAGTGTGTCGAAACTGTCGCATATATTATTTACCTCAACCCGGGAAAATGCTGAAAGAATCATTAAGATGGGGGAGGAGAAATGGCGTGTATTTAATGTTGGTCATGCAGGGCTTGATAGATATAGAAAGACTCCTCATCTAACACGTGAAGAAATCAGCAGTTATCTCGGGTTGGATATCAATAGTAAGCCGTTAATTGTTCTTATTCAGCATCCGGTAAGTAATGAAATAAATAGATCAGGGAAGCAGATATCAGTAACTTTATCTGCATTGGATAAATTAAATTATCCTACTGTCATTATTTACCCTAATTCTGATCCCGGAAGAAATATAATGGTATCAGCAATTAAAGAATATAATTTTAAAAACGAACAGATAAAAAGGGTTAAAAATATACCGGAACTTTATTTTGTGAATCTAATGAGATACGCGGACGTTCTGGTTGGTAATTCAAGCATGGGTGTTTTAGAGGCGCCGATGCTTAAACTTCCGGTTGTGAATGTAGGAATGAGGCAGATGGACAGGGAACATGCGGAAAATATTATTTTTGTGCCTCATAATGAGTCGGAAATAAGAGGTGCGGTTGAAAAGTGTTTGTATGATGAGAGGTTCAAAGAAAGAGTAAATAAAAGTTCCAATCCGTACGGTAAAGGTCTTTCCGGCGAAAAGATAGCGAATATCTTAAGCAAAATTAAAATTGATGATAGACTGCTTAACAAACAAATTACTTATTGAATTTGATCATCTGCCAATTTTATGAAATTTAAAGTGTTGATTATATCGCCTCATCCTGATGATGAAACATTAGGATGTGGAGGAACTATATTGAAGCATATAGCGGCAGGAGATGAAGTTTACTGGTTGATCATGACTAATATCTCCGTTGAAACAGGTTACGATAAGATCCAGGTTAAGAAAAGACGTCAGGAAATAGATAATGTTGCTAAAGAGTATGGGTTTAAAAAAGTTTTTAAATTAGATTTACCGACCACAAAACTTGACGTAATACCCGGAGGTCAAATAATAGAATCAGTAAGTAAAATTATTAATAAAGTAAAACCGCATGTTTTTTACATGCCTAATAGAAATGATGTTCATTCCGACCATAAAGTTACTTTTGATTCGGTGATCAGTTCAACAAAGACCTTCCGAAATCCTTTCATAAAAAAAATAATGATGTATGAAACTGTCTCGGAAACAGAGTTTTCCCCGCCTTTGCAAGACATTGCTTTTATTCCAAACGGTTTTTCCGACATATCAGACTATCTTGATAGAAAAATATCTATTATGAAGATATACCGGAACGAACTGGGCATTCACCCGTTTCCGAGAAGTATTAAAAATCTGAAGGCGCTTGCCACATTCAGGGGAGCTACCGCAGGGGTAAAGTACGCCGAGGCTTTTATGGTATTGAAAGATATCTGGTAAAAAATGGATAGAACCAAACTTAAACCTCTCTTAATCCCAGCTAATACGAGTCTAAAAGCAGCTATGCAAAAGCTCAGTGAAACGGCTGAAAAAATACTGTTTGTTATAAACGAAGACGAGAAACTTCTTGGAACAGTTACAGACGGTGATATTCGTAGAGGGCTTTTAAATGGTTTGAACTTTGTCGAGAGCGTTGAAAAGGTAATGTACCGAAAGTTTATCTCGCTTAGCTTTGATGTATCAGATCTAAAAAAACAGGCAGAAAGAATAATGATCGAAAAAAAGATTGAACAAATACCAATACTTGATGGGAACGGTCTAATTACAGATGCTATTTTATGGACTGATTTGTTCGATACAGGACAAACAAAAAAGAAAGTTAACTACCCAAATCAGGTCGTTATTATGGCAGGCGGCAAAGGTACAAGATTAGATCCTTTTACGAGAATACTTCCTAAACCTTTAATACCCATTGGTGATAAGCCTGTTGTGGAACTTATAATGGAGAGATTTTACCTTCATGGATTTCTGAAATTTATTTATACATTGAATTACAAAAAAGAATACATAAAGCTTTTTCTTAAAGAAAACGATTTTCCGTACACAATTGATTGGGTTGAAGAAAAAGATTTCCTGGGAACAGCAGGCAGTCTTTCATTATTAAAAGATAAAATTACCGATACATTTTTTGTAATAAATTGTGATTCTATATTGGACGTTGACTTTGAAGATGTACTTAAATGGCATAAGCAGCAAGGCGCTTTGCTGACAATTATTGGCTGCCACAAAGAAGTCAAAGTGCCTTTTGGCGTGCTTGAACTGAACAAAGGTTGTTTAACGAATATCATTGAAAAACCAATATATGATGTAACCATAAATACAGGGGTCTATGTGATGGAGCCTTCTGTTCTCTCATATATGACTCAGGGAGAAGCAATCGATATGAATAAGTTAATAGAGTTAATTGCCGAAAAGGAAAAAATAAGTGTATATCCTGTTTCGCATGGTTGGATTGACATAGGGCAATGGGAAGAATATAGGAAGACTATAGAAAGATTAGGAAGTTTTTAAAAATGTATAAAGGCAATAAAATACTGGGAATTATTCCTGCAAGAGGGGGGAGCAAAAGAATTCCACGTAAGAATATAAAACAATTATCGGGAAAACCCCTGGTTGCATGGACCATAGAGCAGGCAAAATCAAGCAAATATATAGATAATATTATTGTTTCAACGGAGGATGAAGAAATAGCTGAAATATCTAAAAAATATGGGGCAGAAGTGCCTTTTTTAAGACCTAAGGAATTGGCTGCAGATGAAGCTAAAGTGAGTGACGTTGTATTACATGCAATTAACTGGTTTGAAAGAAATAATGAGTTTTATGATTTACTGGTGAGACTTCAGTTAACCTCTCCCCTTAGAAAAATAGGAGATATTGATGAAGCAATAGAATTGCTTTTTTCAAAAAGTGCTGAAGCCATAATTTCAGTATGTGAAGTTGAGCATCATCCCTATTGGGCGGGTGTATTACCTGAGGATGGATGCATGAGAGATTTTCTAAAACCCGGGACAGTCGGGAAAAGCAGGCAAGAACTTCCTGTTTGCTACAGATTAAATGGTTCTATTTCCTTAGCCTATGTTAATTATCTAAAAAACAACCGGAGTTTTTGGGGCAAAAATACATATGCTTACGTAATGCCCAGGGAACGGTCTTTGGATATAGATTATGAGATAGATTTTATAGTTGCTGAAACCCTGATGAAAAACAGTAAAAAGCACTGAATCTTTAAAATGACAAATTTTTCCTCTAAATTAAAGTTATTATGGGAGATTTTTGGACCATTCAGACCAGTCGCGATTGTGCTTTTGTTTTTGATAATTATTGGGTCTGTGGCAGAAAGCTTCAGCCTCGTAATGATGATGCCTTTTTTAGAGGAGGCAACTAAGGTTGAAAAGGCTTCTGGGATTACACATTATCTTGCCCCTTTTGTTAATAGATTTCCATTAGAAAATAGAATTGTAGTAATCGTCTTTTTAATATTTACCTTGATACTTTTTAAAAACCTACTGTATGTACTTAGGATTGCTCTCTCAAGCCGCTTTGTCTGGCGGCTTAGAGAGAGATGGATGAAGAGAATAATGGAAAGATATCTTTATGCTCCGTATCATAGGATTATTTCTGACAAACAGGGTGTCTTGTTAAATAATCTTATTACAGAGCCAACCCGTTCTGCAACTTCCTTGAAGCTACTAATAGATTTTACAGCAAAGACAATTCTTTCCATTGCCCTGTATGTTGTCTTACTAAGTGTGAGTTGGAAGGTTACAATTATCTTAACTTTAATTTTAGCAATAGTCGTAGTTAGTATCAACAAGATTACACATAAATATTCTACTGGAGTTGGAGCAAGAAGGCTTAAATTGTCTCAGGAATTGACTGCTCTGGGGACAGAGATCATAGGTGGTATAAGGCAGGTTAAGACCTTTACGATGGAGACAAAATCCAGCAGGATTTTCAGCAAAGCCCTGGACAGCCTATCATCCATGTTAATAAAATTTGACATTATCAAGGGCCTTCCTCAACCGGCGGGCGAATTATTAATAATTGGAGGGTTTTTGATAATTCTGTCATATCTAACCATGATTACTCATGCAAAAATTTCGTCCATCATTCCTATTCTCGGAGTCTTTGTTATTGTATCACAACGTCTTTTCTCAAATCTGGCAACTCTATATACACAACGTATAAACATACTCTCACTCTTACCGTCATTAAAATTAGTCCATGAATTATCTTCTATGAAGGATTATGAACAAAACATTGATACAGGCGTTCCTGTTAAGAGTCTGCAAGGCGATATAGTCATTGATAATGTTCATTTTTCATATACTGATTCAAAACAATTGTTTAAAGGACTTTCTATGACCTTATCTTATGGAAGGGTTACAGCATTAATAGGGGGTTCTGGATCAGGAAAATCCACAATTGCAGACCTCTTGATAGGTCTTTATCATCCTTATAAAGGAAGAGTGCTTGTTAATGGTATTGATATAAAGGAAATTAATCTACAGTCATGGCGCAGGCTTGTGGGATTTGTTAGCCAGGACACGTTTTTGTTAAACGCTACTATAAAAGAAAACATTCTTGTTGGGAAGCCTGATGCAACAGATGAGGAAATTAGAGATGCTGCCAAGAAGGCTAATGCAGATAATTTTATACTGGGACTACCTGAGGGCTTCAATACTTTGATAGGGGACAGAGGGGTTAAACTTTCTGGTGGTCAGCGACAGAGAATTGCCATAGCAAGAGCTATAATTCGTAATCCAGGGTTTTTAATTTTTGATGAGGCTACTAGTTCTCTTGACACAGAATCAGAACGGATGATTCAGAAATCAATAGAGGAGCTTGGCAGAAATAAGACGGTCTTTGTGATTGCACACAGGTTATCTACTATACAAAATGCGGATTTTGTATACAAACTTAAAAATGGGAGAATTGAAAAAATTACAGATAAAAGATATTTTGAGGTGAAAACATAAAAGTTACTCAGATTATGGCCTTCTATTATATTGCAAATAGGACTTCATGAAAACATTATATTTAAACAGGATTCAAAAAAGTATTAAAAGGATAAAAAATTTAAATGTTGATTATATACCCTACACGCCCGAGATGGTAAAACAATGTAAAAACACTAACACAATTGTTATCTTAGGCAGTGGTTCAAGCATTAACGAAATCAATGAAGAACAATGGAAATTTATAAAGTCAGTAGATACTATTGGAATTAACAAGTGGTTTATCCATAATTTTATTCCAACATATTACCATTACGAAACCTATAGATATGCTCAAGACTTAAATCCTCTTTTACGTTTGCAGGAAGAATTCGATTTTAGGAATAGATATCAAAATGTTTTATTTTTCACCTCAGAGCTTGATAAAAAACTTGGATGGCATCCTGTTTATCGTTTCGAAATATTTCCTAATAATGCGGAGGTATATACCTATCCAGGGTATATTTCTAAGAAGTTCCGTGCAAAATATAAGGTTAGCTTTGATGATTTTTCTTTGAATCTTGGAGATCCCGTATGGAGAATAAGGGGAAGCTTGACAAGTGTTATTCACTTGGCTATCCAGATTGGATATAAAAAAATAATATTGAGCGGAGTGGATTTAAATAATCAAGATTATTTCTTTGATAAATTTTTAGACCTTAAAAAATATGGTTTTTATTTTGATCCCACAAAACACAGTGGTATAGGGATGCATCCAACTGTTTTTGCTTCAGGTGGAAAAATGGGAGTAGTAGAATTTATTGAACAATTAAGTCAATACCTTCTTGATGAGTACGATATTAAGTTATTCGTGTCAAACAAGAAATCTTTATTATATAAATATCTGCCCTATCACAATTTACAATAATAAAATTTAATTCAAAATGATTTCGAAGATTAAAAGTTATATCAATAAATATCTTGAGAAATATCGTCTGATTATTAGAAGATTATCATCTTGCGGGGCTAACGGGAAGGGCTCAAATCAATATAGTTATATTTATCGTGGTATTGACAAGAGTTGCGGTAGATATCATTTTGATGATAAGAAAATAATTCGTAGGTGGTCTTGTGGAAAAATTAGCTTAGACATGTATCATGGGTATCGAGATTCTTGTAAAAACTGGCGGAGAGTGTTTTGGCAGATAAATTGTATGTTTCATCTATTAGATTATGAAAAAACAGGTGTTTCACATCGCATGAGTATTTTGGATGGCATTGAAAAAGAAGATGCCCTACCCAAACCGCTCAAGGAATACTCAGAAGTCGCTCTATCTTTAATCTCAGACTATCCTGAATATTTTTACTCAAAGCAGACATTAATTGATGAAATCCGGGCTAACAGGGCGACTATAATTAAAATCAGATATCCAGATAGCGCACTAAATAAATATTTTAAATCACATATCCAACGTGCCTCAGAAATTACTAAGCTCTTGCAGCAATATTCTAAAATAGATATTAATAACTCCTCAATACTTGACGTCGGCTCTGGAAGAGGCTTTGCGCTTCTTGGGTTTGCCGGGATAGGTGCAAAGA
Organism: bacterium BMS3Bbin08; assembly: GCA_002897775.1. Lineage (GTDB taxonomy): Bacteria > Nitrospirota > Thermodesulfovibrionia > UBA6902 > BMS3Bbin08 > BMS3Bbin08. The sequence goes on from BDTR01000061.1 coordinate 54,921, forward strand.
GTCTAATAGGTGTTGATAATGAATATGGCATCCATGGTCAAATAGGTTATGAGGAGATGTATAAAGATTTAGCTGAACGATTAGCTTTGGATAAATATATTGAATATTACAATTCGGATATTAACAATGTGCAAATTGAAGACAATTCAATAGATATAGTTATCAGCAATTCGGCAGTCGAACATATATTTAATTTGGAGGGATGTTTTAAGAAGATTTATAGGCTATTAAAGCCTGAAGGAGTAGCTCATATAGTATATAATCCTTATTTTTGTCCGGGCGGACATGCCTTACAAACATTTGATTTTCCATGGGGACATGTAATCCTGAACGATGAACAAATTAAAAAATATTTGGAGGACAACAGAACCCATGAATACGAGGACAGTATTGATATGCTTTTTAATGGTTTAAATAAAGAAACAATTTGGGATATTGAAAAGCATATAAGTGATTCAGGACTTGAATTGAAATTCTGGGAAGAGAGAGATGGATTCAATCATGTCGGGCTCTTGTCTTCCAATGTCATTAAACATGGGAAACAAAATTATCCTAAATTGAGCATCAGGGATCTTTTAGCAAGCAAAATCAGAATAATTTTGCAAAAACCTTCATGAAAAGTTGTATTCTATGAAAGCAATTTTTATCAGCGCATCTTCAATGCGCTCCTCGATACATTATGGGGATACTCAAGAAGAATGGGCATCAGGCGCTTGGCATGTACCAGGGTGTGGATGACTGCATTGGCGCGCCTTCTGCCGGTTTTGAACCTCCGATATCCATGGAAACTCTTATCAGTGAAGCTCTGGAGATAATAGGATTTTCAACTGTCCTTACTGTATGGTTGGAATGCAGAATGAGTTGGTGAAAATTCATAGTAGTGCTGCTCACAACCTCATGACCTATCCTATGGGGTTTATGACATATGACAAAGGAAATTTTCAATATAGTGTTAAGGAATTAAAGAAATTTGGAATAAAGAAGTCCTACCTCACTTTTTAGGTCGAACCATTCCTGAATAGACTAACACCTCAATTTGCTATTGTCGAAGAAATAAAGTAAGGAAAAATATAACATAAGAAATTTATGAAATCATACGAATTATCATTATACATTAGTGCATACACAAAGTCATTTATAAAAAAAATTAAATTTTCTCTAAAAGGTTTAATTTATTTTGACAAGTATGACAAAAGGGGTGATTATCATTGGGAGCACTATTACAAACGAAAAACACCTTTTTATGTAAAACTTGTTGATACGATAGTCAGTTATGTCCCTGAGAATTCTCATGTTTTGGATGTAGGCTGCGGTGATGGTCTGAGTGCACATAGAATCTATGAAGAGAAAAAAAGTAAAGTTACAGGCATAGATATAAATCCTCTTGCAGTCTATTATGCAAGGCGTAATAATACCCCAAATCCAAATAAGTTTATTGAAAAGTCAATTTCTGAATTTAATAATAACCATTTATTTGACGGGGCCGTCGCAGTAGAGATTTTTGAGCATATTGAGCATCCGGAATTACTTCTATCGAAGATAAAATGCTTAATAAAAGATGGAGGATTTTTAATTATCACTACTCCCATTGCTGACCCGCAGAGAGGTGTAGCAAGATATCATTATAAAGAGTATGCCGAAGACGAATTTTTGCGTTTTCTGGAGAGTTATGGATTTCAAACGAGGGAGAAAGAGTACTTATATAATGAAAGTGATGGTTCCAGGATCGTAATAGTCAGTTGCGTTAAACAAATGTCTTTTACATAAGGTTGAAAAATCATAGAAAAATATTACGCCATGTTACATACGTCAATGTTAAATACCTACCATAAGATTCGTAAAAAAATTATTAAGAGACCCTCTCAAGTTATTTTAGAAACAACAAATAAATGTAATTTGAATTGTCCTTTTTGTATGGTTGGTAGGCATAACGTGTTAGTAAAAAAATACGGGAATGCTGCACACAGCCATATGACCCGTAAACTCGGGGTTATGTCTGAAGGAACATTCAATCTTGTTTATGAGAATCTGAGATCTTTTGGCATAAATAAAGTTTATCTGCATTTTCAGGGTGAGCCGTTCCTGAACAAACTGACACCGAAATTTGCTGATGTTCTGAAAAGAAACAGCTTTGAGGTTGGAATTTTTACCAACGGACAGGCGTTCAATGACAGAAACATTGAAGAGATAGCCGGGGCAGAGGTTGACCTCATAAGGTTCTCGGTTGACGGCGCTTCAGAGGAAACCTATCAGCAAAACAGGGTTGGTGGAAGATTTGACAGGGTATACGAAAACATGAAGAAAGTTGCCCTGGCGCATAAAGGGAAAAAAACGCGCGTCGAATGGCAGTTTCTTGTATTAAAAAACAATGAGAAGGAAACAGAGACCGCAAGAGACATGGCAGAGAAAATAGGAGTTCATTTGTTCACAAAGGGGTACAGGGAATCTGTACCGGAACTTGTTCCTGAAAACCCTGAGTATAGATCAAAATATCACAACAAACCCTGCAAGGATATATACCACCAGATCGGGATATACTGGAACGGTGATGTTGTACCGTGCTGTTATGATGTTGACGGCAGGGAAATAATGGGTAACATACTTAGAGATGACCTGCGGGGCATATGGAATGGAAAGAAATACAGGGATTTCAGAAGCCGCGTAGATAATTTCCGTAAATCACCGGATAGTGAGCCTCAGATCTGCCAAAGCTGTCTCAGATGGAAATAATAAGCCTGCTACAGAAATTCCGCGCTTTCCCGTTTTTTAATAGACGTTGTAAAGACAGGCTCAATATCTTTATATCTCTTCCTGCCCGCCAAAAAGGCGGGGGTTCAAATACTTTTTCGTATAACTTCAATAAATGGATAGCAAAAAACAGGTCCAAATATAATATCGTTTACAACATCGGCAAGGCTGACAGGGCTATTGTAATTGCCAACAAGATGGACATAAAACGTCTTGCAAAGGCAAAGGATAAGGGGTGTTTCATAATTCACCGGCTTGATGAGCACGTGGAGCCGGTTGAGGACGAATACCGCAGAAAAAAGCACGCACATATAAAAGAACTTAACCGCTTTGCGGATATTACCGTGTTTCAAAGTAATTTTGTTTTCGAGAACATGTACCCGTTTTTAGACCGTCCAGAAAAATATGAAATAATTCACAATGGCGCTGACCCGGAAGAATTTTACCCTGATGATCAGCCCGGTAAATTTATCGGACACGTCACCTGGGGTACAGGGGGCAAGAAAAGGCTGGATATGCTATATGAGACAATCCGGGCTAATCCGGAAGAAAGATTTTTGCTTGTCGGGAATCATTCCGCGTCAAAGTACAATTTTACGGACCTTGCCAATGTAAATTACGCGGGAACTGTGAAAAGACAGCAGATGCCGTTCTTTTTACATAAAATGAAGTTTCTCTATTTTCCCTCTGAAAATGACCCCTGTCCCAATACTGTTATAGAGGCGATCCTTGCCGGCGTACCTGTATGTTATAACCCTTTGGGCGGTACAAAGGAATTAGTTAAAGACTGCGGTACTGAACTTTCCGGCTATCAGGATATGAACGCTAATATTGAAAATTTCAGAACAGAGTGTCTAAAACGAACGGATCTGCACTTTTATTACACTGCTGAAAGATATCTGGAACTCTAATGACAAACCATTTAAAAATATCAATACCGATAAAAATTAAAAAGCAGGGAGGAGCCTGTAGCTTTCCGAATAATTTCATTCCCGATACTATCTTTGCACTTCACATAGGAGTCATTTTAGGATCCGGGAGAAAACCTTTAAAAAGTTTTTTTGATTTTATCAGGTTAACGCGGTAATGGGGAAAATCGTAGTAGGGGAAAGGCTGGCATGGTTTAAAGATAGAGCGGACCGCCACGATTTCTGGGAAAAACATTGGGAAGGCTCAAAAGAGACCACGTCCAGGAGGATTGAAAAGGCAAGGCAAGGCTGCAGAGGTCTATATAAAAAGATATTTAATAAATGGATTCCAAAAAATGAGCCTGTCCTTGAAGGCGGCTGTGGAGTAGGGCAGATAGTTATGGCGCTTCAATCTACCGGATATGATGTTGTTGGAGTTGATTTTTCCGATAAGACTATTCAAAACTCAAAAAAAATAGCGCCGGACCTGAATATTGAACATGGGGATATATTTAATCTGAATTTTCCTGATAATCATTTTGGCGCTTATATCTCATTTGGGGTTGTTGAACATTACCATGATGGGCCTGGCGAGGCTTTTAAAGAGGCTTATAGAGTTACAAAACCAGGGGGTGTTTTTATCTGCTCTGTGCCTTTTTTTTCTCCGATTAGAAGGTTAAGGGTATTGCTCGGAGACTACACATTTTCAGAAAAGCCCGATAAAGACAATTTTTATCAATACGCTTTTACAAAAAAAGAGTTTACCGGCCTATTGTCTTCATATGGTTTTTCGGTTATAGAGACTTACTGTCAGGCAGCGGTGCTTGGGGCGCGGAAGGAAGTTTGGGGATTTGAAAGGCTGTACAAACTTATGCCCGGCATAGTCCGTAAAGGTATAAGCCGTATTGAGCTGGGTAAATCGTTTGTAGGGCATATGATTATTTTTATAGCTGTGAAGGATAAGTAAAAGTCTTTCTTTATGCGGATGTCTTTTATTTCAAAGAAGAAACCTGTTTCGATAGGCTGGGTTACGCAGGCAAGGTGGCCGTACTGGAATGTAATGGCCTCTACGAGGATCAGGTGCCTGGATATTATCAGGTTCTTAAAAACCCTTGATATAAAAACCGGTCTTTACAGGAATTCCGGGAATTATGACATTGTTATTTTCCAGAAATCTTTTTCCGCGGAGCATTATGAGCTTGCTAAAAGATTATCTGCTGCCGGGACCAGGATTATACTTGATATAAATGTGAACTACTTTCTAAAAGAAGGTGAGACAGCGCAGGTTTCGGAAAAGCAGATAAAGGATTTACACAGATTCCTTGAATTGACGGACACGGTTTTAGTGTCCTCTCATTATCTCAAGAGCGTTGCAGATAAGTTCCATACTGATATCCGATACATCCCCGAACATATAAGCACGGTCGGTTTCCACCCGCCGAACAGGCGTTCAAATCCCATAAAACTGTTGTATTGCGGATATGCTCTTAAAGCCGGGGATGTTCTTCTGATAGAGGATGTTTTACAGGAACTGTCAAAAGAGTATGATTTTGAATTTATTTTTGTCTGCGAAAAAGATCCAGCTCTAAAACTGCCCGTAAAAACATCATATATAAAGTACAGGCATAAAAATCTGGTAAAAATATTAAGGCTGGGAGATATAAAAATAGCGCCAAGAAATCTTGATAACAGTTATGACCTTGGCCACTCCTTTACAAAGATCGGTTATCCCATGTCAGTTGGTCTGCCCGTGGTAGCGAGTCCTGTGCCCTCATATAAGGGGTCTCCGGCATTACTTGCCGCGACAAAAGAAGAATGGCTGAATTACCTCAAGCTCTTAATTGTCAATCCAACAGAATATCTCTCATTATCACAGAAAGGCATATCATTTGTTAAAGAGAACTTTTCCCTTAAGAAAATCGGACATATGTATATAGAGTTATTTGAAAGTTTATGAATAGAATTCGCGTTTTCATTAATTATAAAACGACTGACATGCCATGGGGGGGCTCTAATTCTTTTCTTTGTGCGCTGAAAGAATTTTCCACGAATTTAAAAGATTTTGAGCTAATATCTGACAAACACGCAGATTTTGATCTAATGCTTTTGAATACCGCATATACCGCTCCGGGCAGATATATATCTTTAAAACAGGTAAGGAGATATCATGAGCATGGTTATTCAAATTTATTTAAATACATTCTGAAAAGGTTTAAAAAGAGACAGATCAAAATTGTTTTAAGGCTTGATGGATTAAGAAGATTTTATGCTGAGATGCCAGAGGCAGAAGGGGATAGAATACAATTGAGTTTAATAAGATTCGCTGATGCCGTTATATTCCAAAGTGACGAATCACTAAATCAATTCAAAAAGATAACCGGAGATATTCCTGTACAGCATTATATTATTCATAATGGGGTTAATCAGAAGATCTTCAATATGGAAGGAAAAAGATTTTGGAATAAAAAAGATAAGTTAAAAATTTTTACTACCAGCTGGTCAACAAACCCGAGGAAAGGTTTTGGAGATATTGTTAGACTTTCACTTATTGATGGAGTAACTGTAAATTTTGTTGGTAATTGGCCAAAGGAAATAAATCATGGGAAAGTTTATTTAAAACCATCAATGCCCCAAAACCTTTTATCTGAAGAATATAAAAAAAATGACGTGTTCTTTTTCCCTTCACGTAATGAAGCCTGCCCTAATGTTATTTATGAAGCGCTTTCATGCGGCCTTCCTGTGATATATCATCCAAGCGGTGGAACTCCCGAGATAGCATCCAGATATGGAGTAGAATTTAGTGATGATCTAATTGAAACACTCGATAAAGTTGCCAATAATTACGATTCTTTTATTGAAGGAATAAAAAGAGATTACTTCCTGTTTTCTATTGATTATGCAGGAAAAAGATATTTTGAAGTATTCCAGAAAGTCTTCATAGACCGAATTTGATAAGATGACCAATATAATTGATTGGCTACACTCACTCAGACCCGGTATCTTAGAGTTTCTATCCAAGTTGAGACATCCTGAGCATCCCGGATTTTATTCGTATTCGCTTTCCGGTGATATATTCGACCATAGGATTACAAGATGGGGACTTGGCAATACAGTATTTGCAGCTAAGACCTATTATATGCTTGATGTCCTGGATAGCGCCAATTTACAGGAGATGGCTGCTTTTATCAAATCATTCCAGATTGAGGATGGCCATATTTTTGATCCATTGGTTCAAAAAAGGTCTCGTGCTCGTAGATATTTCAATGCGATACGCAACAGGGATTTCAATAATTTCTGGGGCAGACAAACCCGATTGGCAGAGACCAGACAGGCATTTGCTGCTTTGCGTTGTCTGGGTTTCAGGCCAAATGATCCTTATCTCCATATTCCTTACACTAAAAGCGGTATTGTCAGGTACATTCATTCCTTAAACTGGCGCCTGCCCTGGGGTGCAGGTAGCCATTTCAGTCATTTGATTTTTTTCCTCCGCAACAATTTTAAACTCTTCCATATCCATGCTGAAGATATTGAAGAGCTGCTGGAATTTGCCTTCAAGGAGGTAAATCAATACAGGCAAAGAGACGGAACCTGGTGTGAACCAGGAATTTCCTTGCCTGACTTTCAGAAGGTAAATGGTGCCATGAAAATGATGATTGCCTATGATGTAGCGGAAAAGGATGATTTTGATAATCCTGAATCTTTAATTGACCTTTGCCTCTCTGTTATCAATGATGGGAATGCGTGCAATAATTTCAATATTATTTGCGTGCTTTATAATTGTTTCAAAAGGACCGCATATCGAAAAGATGAAGTTATAAATTTCTGCTTGTCCCGGCTTGAAATTTACAAAAAATACTGGTGGCCGGAATTCGGTGGTTGTTCTTTTTTCCCTGACAGAGCAAATAAAGTCTATTATGGTGCAAAAATTTCAAAAGGATTACCAGAACCTGATATCCATGGCACGCATTTATATCTGTGGGGGATAGTTTTAATATCAAAGATATTAAATTTGAATAATGATTTAAATTTTAAAGTGCCAATTACTTAAGGTAGGGAACCAACAGACTACGTCTAATGAAATTATCACTGTTTTTCACTTTTGGTGTTTCTGCGAAACTATGGAAAGAGAAAGGTTTGCTTGACAGGGAGAAATTTATTTATGAAAAACTGCTTGAGAGCGGAGCAGCAAATAAGATCTACTGGTTCACCTACGGTATTGCTGATAAGGAAATAGAAAAAGAACTTATAAATGGTATTGAGATCATACCCATGCCTTCGATTTACCGCTTGAGGATCGGAAAGCTTTTTTATTCATTCCTGATGCCTTTTGTGCAGAGGAAATATATCAAACAGACCGATATCCTGAAAACAAATCAGATCAATGGAAGCTGGACTGCTGTATTAGCCTCGAAATTATATGGAAAGCCCCTGGTTGTCAGAACGGGATGGACCTGGAGCCGGTTCAGGCTGAAAAGTAATAATCCTGTTCTGTACAGGCTTGCTTCACTGATCGAGAGAATGGCATATAGAAACGCTGACGCTGTTGTGGTGACAACTCAGGATGACGCGGATTACATTTCGAACAGGTATAGAAAAAGCGCTGATAAGTTAATGATAGTTCCGAATTATGTAGATACGGATATGTTCTCTGTTACCGATAAGCATAAATATGACGATAAATTTGTTTTTGTGGGTCGACTGACCGAACAGAAAAACCTGAAAAACCTTATCCTGGCGCTTCAGGGACTGCCCTATGGGCTTGATATTTATGGTGATGGAGATATGCAAGAGGAACTGGCACAGCTTGCGGGGAGTCTTAAGGTGAGGGTCGATCTCAAGGGGAACGTCCCGAATAGCGAACTGCCTGAAATTCTGAACCAATATCCATTGTTCGTTCTTCCGTCTTTTTACGAGGGCATGCCAAAGGCGCTTCTTGAGGCCATGTCCTGCGGGTGTGCTGTTATTGGAACGGATGTTGACGGTATCAGGGGGCTTATTAGAGACGGCGTTAACGGGATCCTGTGCAATACCACACATGAATCTATAAGAAGCGCTATAGAAAAGGTGATGAAAGATAATGAGTTAATGGAAAGGCTCGGCAAGCAGGCAAGGTCATTTGTTGTGGAAAATTATAGCCTTGAAAATGTTATTGCAGATGAAATTAATGTTCATAAGAAGGTTTGTAATGTCCGGTAATTATATTAAATCAGTGATCAGGACCGTGCTGCAAAGACCGGCGATAACAAAGAGGCTCGTATGGTTTTTTCTCAGGCTGCATAACTTTTCATATGGGAAAGTTGGCTTCCTTTCGAAGTTTCTTGAACCCGGCGGGATCCATCCCAAACACAGAATTATGAGGTATCATGACTGGTTTGTTAAGCGTATCAATAGTTCATGGTCTGTACTTGACGTGGGATGTGGAAACGGCGCGTTGACCTTTGATATCGGCAAGGCGGCAAAAGAAGTGGTAGGTATTGATTTCGAGGAAGCCAATATCAGGGCTGCCATGGAGAGACACAAAAGAGAAAATATCAGGTATGTTTGCGGTGATGCCAGGACATTTAATCCTGACTTTAAAGTCGACTGTATTGTCCTTTCAAATGTTCTTGAACATATAGAAGACAGGAAAGAATTTCTTGAGATGCTTAAAAAGATATCCAGCCGCTTCCTGATAAGGGTCCCCATGTTTGAAAGGGACTGGATCACTCCATATAAAAAAGAATCAGGAGTGGAATGGAGGCTGGATATCACGCACCGCACAGAATATACAAAGGACAGTTTTTATGAGGAGATACGGCAAGCCGGCATGACGATAAAGGAACAGGAAATAATGTGGGGAGAAATTTACGCGGTCGCGGAGGCAAATAAAGCCTGAAATGAGTACACCAGTTATATCAGTTATCATGTCAGTCTTTAATGATGAGCAATACCTGCGCAGGTCGATCGAAAGCATTCTCGGGCAGACGTATAGAGATTTTGAATTTATCATTATAGATGACGCTTCATCGGACGGTTCTTCAGAGATAATTCGGGAGTCCGCATCTAAAGACAGGCGGATAGTTGTGATGAAAAACCCTGTTAACCTGGGACTGGCGTTGTCGTTGAACATGGCCCTCAATATCGCGAAGGGCGAATTTGTCGCGAGGATGGATGCTGATGATATAGCTGTTGAGAACAGATTTGAAGTTCAGCTGGAGTTCCTGAATAAAAATCCAATGATCGATCTGCTAGGCAGTTCCGTGTACCTGATTGATAGTAATGACAAAATTATTGCCCGGTCAGATGCTGTTGCAGATCCCGGAATACTAAAGAGAATAATACATTACAGGAATGTATGTGCACACCCTACCTGGATGTTCAGAAAGGAGGTCCTGAAAGATATTAAAGAATACAGGGCCCTGCCGGCTTCCCAGGACTATGACTTTCAGATGAGACTCTACAGTCTTGGCCATGAGATCTCAAATGTAGGGATACCTTTGCTGTATTACAGGATGCATAAGAGAAAAATTTCGTTTGACAGGAGCATAAGTCAGATAAAGTTAAGCCGTTACCTGAGGAGACTTTATAAAAGAGGACTTCTCCTGAGAGATGAATATTTTGGCAAAGAACAGATATTGAAAGTTATCGATACTCACAGAGCGGTCAGGCAGATACACAGCATGTCATTGAGCATTTTTGAGAAAGGCAGATTTCTGATGAAAAACAATTCTCTGATCAGGGGCGCGGCATTGCTGTGCGTATCAGCGTTATTATCGCCGTACATGGCTTATTTTATATACTGCGGCATGAGAGCAAAACTTCTCGAGAGGAAACAGAATAAGTCTGCTGTGAAAGGACCGTATGGAGAAGAGAATTAAGGTCTTTCATATACACGGTTCTACCGGGATAGGCGGTACGGAAAAGATAGCGTTCGAGTTCCTAAAAAAAATAGATAAAGAACGCTTTGAAACATGTGTTCTGTTCGACTGCCCGGAAGGGGACATTCAGCATTATTATGAAAAAGAAAAAATATCCTTTATGAATTCTCTGGGATTGCTGAAAAATATTCGCTTTATTCTCGGGTTTGCGCCTGATATCGTCCATCTTTATGGTTTGCGTGTAAATCTGAAGTGGCGGCTCCTTTTACGGCTGTTGGGCCTCAGGAATGTCGTGGGGACTCTTGAAGGACTTACGAACACCGGACGTGTGGGTTTCTGGAGGATCAAATCTGATGTCTGGACCAGCTGTTTTCTCAGGAAATACATAGCTGTTTCCGGGAAGATAGCCGGCTATCTGAAAGATAAGGGCCTTTCGGAAGATAAGATAGAACTTATATATAACGGCGTTGAGGCCGGTAAATTCAATAAACCTTTATTATTGGAAAAAAAAGTGGACCTGAAAAAGCACCTGGGCGTTCCATTAGATAGTATCGTGATCAGCTGTGTTGCCAACTTAAGACCTGTAAAGGGCCATATATTTCTTATTAAAGCTCTTTCCATCCTTAAAGAGATGAATTTTTCTGTCCTTATTATAGGGGAGGGTGATCTTAAAGACCGATTAGTTGAACGTTCTGCCGAAAAAGGACTTGATGACAAGGTTTTCTTCCTCGGCGGACGGACGGATATTCCTGAATTATTAGCTATTACTGATATTTTTGTCCTTCCTTCCTTATCAGAGGGAATGCCGGTCTCTGTCATGGAGGCCATGGCTTCAGGAGTGCCGGTTGTTGCTACGGATGTGGGTGGTGTGTCGGAACTTGTTATTGACGGAGAAACAGGTTTTCTTGTGCCTTCACAAACTCCCGAACTATTGGCTGAAAAAATAAGTATCCTGATGGATGACGAAGAGTTAAGAAAAACAATGGGGAGAAAAGGGCTGGAGAGGATTAAAAGTCAATTTGCCTTTGAGACAATGGTAAGAAAAACAGAGGACCTTTACAGGCGTTTATTCAGCAACTAAATGTGCGGCATATACGGCATAGTGACAGATAAGCCTTTGGATATATTCCGCATGCAGGAAGCAGGCAATATGCTTGGTCACCGGGGTCCTGACGCCAGCGGGATATGGACAAGCAAAAATAACCGTGTTGGCCTTGGCCATACAAGATTGGCCATTATTGACCTTTCGGCCAATGCCTGTCAGCCGATGTCTAATGAGGCTTGTCCCGGGTGCGGTCGAAGGAACGGTTCGAATTTCATAACTTATAACGGCGAGGTCTATAATTTTCAGGAGATACGCGCTGATCTTGAGAAAAAAGGCCATGTCTTTAAAAGCCTTTCAGACACAGAAGTTGTCCTGCATTCCTACGAAGAGTGGGGAGAGAAATGTGTTGACAGATTTTCAGGGATGTTCGCCTTTGCCATATGGGATGAAAAGAACCAGAGGCTTTTTCTGGCAAGGGACAGGATCGGAAAAAAACCGCTTTTTTATTACTGGGACGGAAAGCTTTTTGCTTTTGCGTCGGAAATGCGGGCGCTGCTGGCTCTTAATATATCAAAAAGCGTTGATCTGACAGCGGTATATCAATACCTTACCTATCAGTATATCCCTGCCCCGCACTCTGTATTTGAAAACGTTTTCAAACTCCCGCCTGCCCACTGCCTTTCCCTTCAGGATAAAAAGATCAGTGTTAAAAGGTACTGGAGCATGGACTTCTCTAAAAAGATCGAAGTAAACAGTGAAGAGGATCTGTCAGCTGATGTATTTGCCAGACTAAAAGAATCGGTCAGAAAGAGGCTTATAAGCGATGTTCCTTTCGGAGCTTTTTTAAGCGGCGGCATTGATTCGAGTATAGTTGTGGCGCTCATGTCAGAGCTTATGGACGAGCCGGTAAAGACCTTCTCGATAGGGTTTGAAGAGGACGCGTACAATGAACTTCCGCGCGCAAGAGAAATAGCGGAACTTTTCAAGACTGATCACCATGAATTTATCGTAAAATTCGACGCGCTGAATGTTTTGCCTGAACTTGTGAGGCATTATGGCGAGCCGTTTGCTGATTCCTCAGCCCTGCCGACATATTATCTGTCGAAAATGACGTCTGATTTTGTTAAGGTCGCTCTCTCAGGAGACGGAGGAGACGAGAGTTTCGCGGGTTATGACAGGTACTATGCCTTGAAGCTTATGCGGAAGTTCAGATATGTGCCCGGTGTGTTGAGGAGTTTATCCCTTAAGGCGCTGGACATTTATGGAGAATCAGCGGGCAAAAGCAGGACCAAGAGGCTGAAACGGTTCATCCAGGGTTCTCTTTATCCTCAGGGCCTGGAATACCTTCACTGGATGACAGCCTTTTCAAAAGAGCATACGCGTTCTTTCTATGGCCCGGCAATGCAGGATGTCATGAGCCAGGATCCCTATGAATACCTCATCACGCTCTTCAAACGAAGCTCTGCCGGTGATATTGTGGAAAAAGCCATGGATGCGGACATACATTCATATCTGCCTTTTGATCTGCTTGTTAAGGTTGATATAGCCTCAATGGCCAATTCCCTTGAAGTAAGATGCCCGTTCCTGGACCACGGGCTTATGGAGTTCGCGGCCTCGATACCGCCGGAGTATAAACTCAACGGCAGAATAAAAAAATATATTCTAAGGAAGGCGTTTAAAGGTCTGGTTCCTGAGAAGGTATTCACAAGGCAGAAAACAGGTTTTGGTGTCCCTGTAAGCAAATGGTTCAGACACGACCTTAAGGACTATATATCTGATACTCTATTGAGCCGCGTGTCTTTGGATAGGGGATATTTCAGGCCGGAGGCAGTGAGGAGCATTGTGTCAGAACATATCTCAGGCAAAAAAGACCATGGCGCCCGGCTGTGGACATTCCTGATGCTTGAACTGTGGCACAGGGAATTTATGGATACATAAAATTATGCCCAAAACAAAATTGTAGCCGTAAATGTCGACGGTTATGCAGGGATACCAGTGAAGGAACGGGTAGGGACTGACAGGATGTACTATGATGACAAACTTGAGACACTGAAAGATATCTTCGGCGCCAATGAAGTGATCCTTGAGACGAACAGGCTGCTTCTGGACGGTCGTGCTTATCCCATAGTTGACGATGTTATTATCCAGCTTGATCCGTCTCAATACCCTCGTGCTCTCAAACAAAGGATAAAGGGGCCGGGTGAGACCGGAGAAAAGATATCTGAATTTGCAGAGGATATCCAGTTCACCTTTGGCCAGGAATGGCAGAGGTTCCCTGAGATACTTCCTGAGCATGAGGATGAGTTCCATCAGTACTTTGATCTTGTAGACCTGTCAGGACTGAGAGACCGCAGGGTATGCGATCTGGGCTGCGGTATTGGGAGGTGGAGTTATTTCCTGAAGGATAAGTGCCGTGAGCTGGTGCTGATCGACTTTTCAGAGGCGATCTTTGTTGCGCGCAGGAACTTACAGGATTCAGGCAGTGCGATATTCATAATGGCTGACATTAAAAACCTTGTGTTCAGGGATAATTTTGCAGACTTTATGTTCTGTCTTGGTGTTCTTCATCATCTTCCTGCCAACGCCCTGGATGAGGTACGGGCATTGAGGAAATACGCCCCAACCCTTCTCATATACCTTTACTACTGCCTTGACAACAGGCCTTTTTATTTCCGTTTCCTTTTTGCAGTGGCCACGGTGCTGCGCAGGAAGGTATCAAAGGTGAAAGGTCCTTCTTTCCGATCATTTTTTACATGGTTTTCCACCGTCTTTCTATATGAGCCGTTCATTCTGCTTGGCAGGGTATTGAGGCCGTTTGGATTGTCCGGTAATGTGCCACTGTATGAGGCTTACCACACTAAAAGCTTTAAGCGAATTCAGCAGGATGTCTATGACCGTTTTTTTACCGGTATTGAGCAGCGTTTCAGCAGGGAACATATCCTGGAACTGCAAAATTCATTCAGCAGTATAAAGGTCTCGGATTCGATCCCTTACTGGCATTTTATCTGTCAAAGGTAGGAAAATATTTTGTATATGTCATATTTATTAATAATATTATGCCCAAAGCAAAAATACTTCGCATAATAGCCCGTCTTAATATCGGCGGCCCTGCCATTCACGTGATCCTTCTCGCTGATGAACTGGACAGGCTTGGTTATGAAACGGTGCTTGTAAAAGGCTCTGAAGGAGCGGCGGAAGGGAATATGATGGACCTGGCAGAGGCTAAAGGGATCAAACCGGTCGTTATCCCTGAACTCGGCCGCGAGATAGGCATTAAAAACGATCTGAAGGCTTTTTATAAACTTTACAGGCTTATCAGAAAAGAGAAACCCGACATTGTCCACACCCATACCGCTAAAGCAGGCACACTCGGCAGAATAGCAGCCAGGCTGGCCGGGGTTCCGGTGATCCTGCATACCTTCCACGGTCATGTGCTCACAGGCTATTTTGGAAGGTGCAGGTCATGGGTATTTATCCTGATAGAGAAGATACTTGCCCTCATTACAACAAGGCTTATTACTTTGAGCGAAGAACTGAAAAGAGAACTTATTGATATGGGTATAGGCAAAGAAGACAAGTTCGAGGTCATACCTCTTGGCCTTGAGCTGGAACCTTTTCTTGATGCGGAGCGTCACAAAGGCAGGTTTAAAAATGAACTGGGCCTTTCAGCTGAAACCGCTGTTATCGGCATTGTGGGCCGCCTTGTTCCGATAAAAGGACACAGGCTCTTTCTTGAGATGGCTAAAATTATCGATTCACAGGCAGATATAAAGTTTGTTATTGTCGGGGACGGGGAACTGCGAAAAGAGCTTGAGGACTACGCGGAAAAGCTGGGTATAGCCGACGAAGTCATCTTCACCGGTTTCAGAAGGGACCTGCCTGAGATATATGCCGGGCTTGATATAGTGGTTCTGACCTCGAAAAATGAAGGAACCCCGGTATCCATAATAGAGGCAATGGCCGCGGCCAGGCCTGTTGTAGCCACAAATGTCGGCGGCGTGCCCTCGCTTGTAAAAGACGGTGTGACCGGACTGCTTGTAAAGCCCGGGGATACTGATTCCCTGTCTGACGCTGTAGCACGGCTCATAAAAGACCCTCATCTGCGTCAGGACATGGGCAGGGAAGCAAGGAGCCGGGTATTTCCCTCTTATGATATATCTGAACTTGTAGGAAGAATTAATGTCCTGTATTCATCTCTGAGAGATAAAAAACAGGGATCCTGACGGGTATCTGCATTTTTTCCTTGACTCAGGGGCTTTTGTTCTATTATAAATATGGTCTATGAGATCAGCCGCGGTTCTCCTGCTTTTATGCGTCATCCCCTGTTTTTTTATAATACCTGTTCTGTGCGGCCCAGTTGAACTGTCCATAGGTGAAGAGAATAATTTTTGCTGGATAATGTCATTTATTAATACCAGCGACGCGCTTATACTCGCGCCTTCCATTACATACCTGGGAATCGCCGAAGGGGTCGCGTTTTTAAAAGACACTCAGGAGCCTTTTAACATACCGTTAGTTTTCTCCAAAAAGGACAGACCCCCGGAAGTTAAGTACCTGCCGGTATAAATATCCCGTTAATTCTTAATACTTATCTCAAATATCTTACAAATGGATATCTCGGCGTGTTATCTGTGGTTTCATGAGATGCGCCGGATCGTCCATAAGAAAGGAATAAAATGAAAAAGATCACTGTATTAATATTGTCACTGCTGTTACTTGTGTCTTTTACAGCGCTTGCGGCAGCTGAAAGCACGCTTGACAAAGTAAAAAAGGCCGGTGTAGTGAATATCGGCTCAGGAACAACAGTTCCTCCGGTCAATTATATTGACAAGGACGGTAACTGGACTGGTTTTGATATCGACCTGGGCGATGAAATAGCCAAAAGACTTGGTGTGAAGGTTAACAGGGTTAATGTCAACAACAAGACCAGGATCGCTTTTCTTGCGTCAGGAAGAATTGACCTCACGATCTCAAGCATGAGCCATACCAGGAGCCGTGACGAGCAGATAGACTATGCCGAGCCGCCTTATCTGTGGTCCGGCAAGATCTTCTACGCGAAAAAGGGAAGGTTTAAAAATCCCATAGACCTCTGCGGCAAAAGGATAGCTGTTGTTCAGGGGTCCAACGCTTATATAGCGGGACAGGAGTACCTGAAGGAGCTCGGTTGCAACAGGAAGCTGACCATTATCTCGTTCCAGACCAACTCCGAGTGTTTCATGGGTCTGAGGCAGGGTAAAGTGGATGCTTATGTGCAGGACACACCGATCATAGCAGGTGTCGCGGGCAGTGAAGGTGTTGCTTATGAAGCAGTAGGGTCTATTTTCAGCCCCGGGCTTTACGGCATAGGCGTTACACCAAATGACAGCAAATGGAGAGATAAAATAAGCTTTATCCTTCAGGATATTCTTAAGGACGGGACTTATGAGAAGATCTACCTGAAATGGTTCGGCCCAAAGGGTAAGTTCCCCCTTCCTATCAACGCGAGGCCGAGACTGCCGGAGGACATTTTCGGCAAGGACCAGCCATGGGTCTGGCCGAATTAGTTTGGATCTTTTTTAAAAGGGGATGCCCTGAACAGGCATCCCCTTTTTTTGTTTGTTATGCCTTTCCGCTAGTCATTTGATGGGTGAATGATGGAGACCCCACTGTCTTGTTTTGAAGTATTAACCCGTTTTGATACAAAAAACATCTTCTTTTTTGTAATAATACATTATGGCCAAACATCAAAAAAGATACGGCATGTTAATTGACCTTGACCGGTGCGTTGGCTGTTACGCGTGTCAGGTGACCTGCAAGGCTGAACATGATGTTCCGTTCGGTATTTCAAGATGCAGGGTGGAGACCCATGAAGCAGGCAGTTATCCTGACGTCAGCAAATTCTTTATCCCCCGCCTCTGCAATCACTGTGACAATGCCCCCTGCATTGGATCATGTGAGGAAAAAGCCCTGTTAAAGAACAGTGACGGCGTTGTAATTATGTACAGCGGCCGCTGTACTGGCTGTGGAAAATGCTATAAAATGTGCCCGTACGATGCAATTCAGGAAAGCCCGGTTGCCGGACAGGCGGAAAAATGCGATTTCTGTTACAGCAGGGTGCAAAGCGGCCGGTTACCCGTATGCGTACAGAGCTGCATGGGCAAGGCTTTTATTTTTGGAGACATGAACGATAAGAAAAGCAGGATATCCCAGGCTATCAGCAGGTCCTCGATCAAGGTACTCAAGCCTGAACTGGGCACGAACCCGTCTGTATATTACACATTCAGGGGTGATACAGGTGATTATCCGCTCGGAGATCATGTAATAACAGAAAGCACTTCCACTCAAAGGGTAAAGATCGAACAAATAACATCACCTTCTGCCGGACCGGCAAAACTGGTACATACTTCAGATGTAATGTGCCCGTCTGAGTGCGGCATCTCCGTTCTTGTGGAAAACGGGGTCGCCCAAAAAATATACGGCAACCCGCGTTCCCTTGTTAACAACGGCGCGTTCTGCGCTAAAGGCGCTTCCGGCCTTCAATTGACATACTCTCCTCACAGGATCAAAACGCCCCTGATAAGGACAGGGCAGAGGGGTGAAGACACCTGGAAGGAGATCACATGGGAAGAGGCTGTTGATCACATAGCAAAGAAGCTGATCAAAATAAAACAGGAACACGGGCCTGAGGCAATATTCCTGGACTGCGGCGATGTTACTGACAGGGAGGCTTATTACAGGCTGTTTCATGCCCTTGGCACGCCTAACACATATGACCACGGAAGCATCTGTGATCCGAACAGGAAGTGGGGCCAGGGCATTATGCTGGGTGATGAAAGGCCTCTTCCAGATGTTCAAAGGCCTGTCCTTACAAGGGATGAAAATAATGAGACATATCTTAATACCAGGCATGACGCCAGGCTTATCCTGCATATAGGGGTCAACCCGTTCGTTGCGACCCGGTTCAACTACATGTCTTATGGCATCCCGGCCGCAAGGCAGGAGAACAAGTGCAAGTATATTGTTGTTGACCCTTCGTTTACGAACTCTGCGGCCTGTTCGGATAAATGGCTTGCCATAAGGCCGGGTACAGACGCGGCACTGCTTGCGGCAATGCTCTTTTATATCATTAAAAATGATTCTCCTGATGATCCCTCAAAAAGCTATATGGACCATGAGTTCATAAAAAAATATACAGTCGGCTGGGAAGAATTTAAGGACGCGTTTCTTGCTTATGCCGGGAGAAAAGACCCCTCAAATGATCTGCTGTTCTTTTCGCCTGAATGGGCAGAGGAAAAAACAGGCATTTCCGCGGATAACATAAAAAACCTGGCGCGTCTTTTTGGGGCTACCAGGCCCGCTGCCATTGAGATAGGCATGCACGGCACCGGCCATCACACGAACGGGGATGTAACCTCAATACTCATGTCAGCGCTTTGCCTTGTAACAGGCAATATGGATAATCCCGGAGGCGTTGTTTTTACAGGCTCTCTTAAGGTTAAAAAGAATGAAGCGACCGCTGGAAAGGAATTTCTTAAAAAGGAAACCAGCAGAAAAATAAATAACGAAACAGTTACTGGAAGGCTTTCCGAGCTTCACAAAGACCTGTTCGGCGACTATCCTGCCGCGTGGAAAGGTGTACTTGCCGACCTGCCTGAAAAAATAAGAAATGGAATAAAACTAAGCCACGGGCCTTTTAAAGGCCGCGGCTATCCTGTCAAGGCATTTATAACAAGGGCTGGAAACCCTGTTATAACCGCCGGCAGTACGCCTGACTGGATCGATTCGATCACAAAAAAGGATAAGAACGGGGAATACCTGCTTGAACTAATGGTTTTTATTGACACGCATATATCAGTAACAGGCAAATACGCGGACATAGTGCTTCCTGAGGCAGGCTTTCTTGAGAGAATGGGGCTTAGCGACGTCTATACAAAAAGCCCTGAGGTCGCGCTAAGGGACCAGGTCATTAAGCCGCTTCATGGGTCAAAGACCCCGTTTGAGATCATGATCGCCCTGTCGAAAGCGCTTGAGAAAAATGGAGATCCTGATATAAATGCCGGGGATTTTGAAGACAGGTATAAGGACGAAGAGGCCTTTGTAAATGAAATGCTTTATGACGCTCCCGGGTTTTACAATGTAGGCGAGCCCCTTCCGTATCCTGACCTGCCTGAAGGATGTCTTATTAAAGGCACTCCTGACAACCCCGGGGCTGTATGGGGAAAACTGGTCATAAAACAGGGGGAACCGCTGACAGCTGACTGGCTCAGAAGGCATCATGGAGTGGCAGTGTGGCCCGCTGGTTATTACAGGTATAAAAAAGCCGACAGTTCGCCTTCAGGCGTATATCCTGAGACAAGTTCAAAAAAGTTTGAATTCAGGTTTTCTTATATAGAGAATTTAAACGAAAAGTTCGGAACTGATTTTCCCACGACATTTTACTGGTCTGAGAGCAGGTGGAATCCAAAAAACCGCGGCTATGAAGAAATAAACAAAGAGTATCCCTTTCAGTTAATCAGCGGCAGGACGCATTATGCGATGACAATGACAGGAGTATGTCCGTATCTCGCGGAAACAGAGACCGAATGCATGAAGCCCTTGAATGATGATCTTAAATATTCAGTGCCTGAACACGGAAATATCCCGGACAGGTCCGGTTTTCCAGAACAGGGAGTAGTAGATCTTAAAGCAGGAAGTGTGGCAATACCTGTTTTTGCGATAAACATTACTGACGGAGAACAGCTTGGTCTAAAAACAGGGGATATTGTATCGCTTGAGAACCCTTTAAAAAAGACTGTGAAAGGTAAAGTATTTTTAACTGATGAGATAATGCCCGGTGTGATCAAGACCGCGTTCGGCCCTGGAGGGCAAAAGGCGTCAGGCACAGGACTCACAGGCAATACCGCTGAATACACCCCGAACATAAACGAGCTTTGTGATCCTTCTAACCTGTCTCAATATACAGGCATGCCGGGTTTTGGGGATATCATGGTGAAAGTTATTAAAGGCAGTGACAAGTGACAAAATGAGAATAGAGAATAGAGAATGGAGAATTGTGAGTTTTTAAACTGTGGTGTTGAGGTTCGGCGGTGCTATGGAGCTGTGTTCAGTTACGATTCACTATTAACTATTCGCGATTAACGGTCTTTAAGTCTGTTACGATTAACTATTCACTATTCACGATTCACGGTCTTAAAGTTGACTTATGAGATTGTGTTCAAGTAACTTATATATCTCGCGGGGTGGAGCAGTCCGGTAGCTCGTCGGGCTCATAACCCGAAGGTCACAGGTTCAAATCCTGTCCCCGCTACCAAAAGAGATAAAGGCCTGGAGAAATCTCCGGGCCTTTTTTTGTAATTAATGTATGACGGAGTATCCAAAATACGGTTCCCCGCCCCGGCGGGTCCGCCGAGGCGGAAAATCCTGTCCCCGCTACCAAAAGAGATAAAGGCCTGGAGAAATCTCCGGGCCTTTTTTT
>BDTR01000062.1 GCA_002897775.1 bacterium BMS3Bbin08
CCCTGACTCATAACCCGTAACTATCTCCAGTGTGCCGCTCCATTTATCCATTGCCTGCATGGCATTGAGAACAATATTGAGAAAGACCTGTCTGAGGGCATCATGACTTCCCCTGATTAACGGTAACGAAGATGAAAATGTCCGGACAAGATGTATTGAAGACTGTTCAATCATCGGCATGGTAACTGTCATAACTTCCTCAAGAATATCATTAATATTCACATTCGTCTTTTCAGTCTTCTCGGGTCTTGCAAACGCCAGAAACTCTTTAATAATATGATCAATTCTGTTTATCTCACCCTCGATAACATCTATATCTTCGTCGGTTAATGCCTGTTTTTTTCGCTTCACTGTCTGCATAAGCATCTTGATGGATGTAAGGGGATTCTTTATCTCGTGTGCCACTCCGGCTGAAAATTCCCCGACGGCATAGAGCTTCTCTGTTCTTATAAGATGTTCCTGGGCGGATTTTATAGTGTTGATCAGCTCCTTGAGTTTTTTGGACATCATATTAAACGACATGGCCAATTCCCTTATCTCACCCTCACCGACCACAGGCACCTCGACGCCGAGTTCTCCCTCACCAACCCTT
This sequence comes from bacterium BMS3Bbin08, assembly GCA_002897775.1. Lineage (GTDB taxonomy): Bacteria > Nitrospirota > Thermodesulfovibrionia > UBA6902 > BMS3Bbin08 > BMS3Bbin08. The sequence goes on from BDTR01000062.1 coordinate 593, forward strand.
TTTACACCTTTATTAAGAATAATGACAGGTCTTAGAATTTTTCTCGCCATCCAGAGCCCTATCATAATGCCAATAAATATTATGCCCGCGCCCAGGAGATAAAGCTGTTTCTTTACACCTGCAAGTGTGCTGTAAAGGAATTTTTTTGTTATGGATAACCTGAGAAATCCAACGGTTCCCAGCGTTCCCGCCTTAATAGGCAGGCTTAAATAGTAAATGGGCAGAATATCATCTTCCAGGATAACTATATCGTCTATCTGGTGTTTGAAATTGTACGGCGGCAGTTTCATTTTTTTGAATTTTTCATCCTTGTATGCTGAAACTATAAGCTCTCCGTTTTTGTCACGGACCTCTGCATAAACAATAGGGCTTTCTTTACTTTTCATCGAGCCCTCCAGGAGAGAAAATATCGCATATCTTTCTTCATACAGGAGCGGCTCTACCACATTGTGGGACATTAGTTCGGAAAGATACCTGCCCTTACTCTGAAGCTCGGCCTCCAGAGTTTTCTTTTCTTCTCTAAGTATTAACCAGCCAACAGCTGTTGTAGTAGCAACTACTACAACAGCTATAGTAATAGAAATACGAAAGGCGATGCTGTCAAAAAAGTTCTTTGTTCTCACGGTAAAAACGTTGCCTGCCTCATTTGTACTGCGCTATAATAGATAGCAGGATCAGGCAGGACAAACTTTTCGATCCGGATTTCCTCGAGGATTTTTCTCCCGGCAGTGTCGTCTGCCATTTTTAAAAGCGTGGCCAGCATAATTTGTTTTGTAGTTTGTTCTGTTATAGGGGATACAACAACAGGAGGAATGCCGTAAGACGGTGATATTTTGATTATCTTAACCAGATCAACGGCAAAGTTTCCCATTCTCTTCATATTATCATAAATAAGACTGTCAACCGCTGCGCCGTCTGCAAATCCATAGGCCACGGACTCTATCGATTTTTCATGGCTTGATGTATAAAAGGTCTTCCTGAAGAAATCTCCGGGTCTTGCATTCATTGTATTAAGGAGATATACCGGATAAAGCCTCCCTGTTAATGAGAGAGGGTCTGTAAATGCAAAAACCTTTCCCTGAAGCCGGCGAAAATCCACTATGTTACTTTTTTTATTAACAATAATGTATGAATTGTACGTTGTTTTCCCGTTAATGACCGGCGCTGCAAGGACTTCAAGTCCGAATTCTTTTCTCCCGTCCAGGTATGCGCCTGTGCAGGTATAGGCAAACTGCGCCCTGCCTGTCTTCAGAAGATCGTTGATTTCTGAATATTTTCTCCGTTGTTTAAGGACTATTTCTATGCCTGTTTTTTCCGACAGATATTCGATAAAATCACCATAGATTGAAAGTGTGGAAACCGGGGATGCCATTGGTGAAATGGCAAAGACAATTTCTTTTTCCTGAGCCGCTGATGCCAGTGCAGCAAAAATGAGGATTATAAAAACAAAAATAAACCTTTTGAGGCTGATCATCATTAAACCTCTTTTGTAAGTATAGCAAATAATTACTGCTATTTGCTGAGAATAATATATCCTGATAAAAATGATTTCTATTTGATACTTCGGCAGTGCTCAAAGCTCAAACCCCGCCATTTATGGTGGGGACAGAAGGCACCGCTCAGTATTAACCCTTCGACTGAGTTTATCCTTAACTCAGTCGAAGGGTTAAGCCGGGGATAGTCGAATGGGTTGATTGACAGAACCTGAAAAAAGATTGTAGATTGAATTAAGTAGAGATATTTTGTCGTAGGAGAAAGGCTTGTTTATGGCAATGGAACGGAAATCTGTTTTTAATTTTGAAGAGTTACTTGATGAATCCATAAAAGTCCACGGACACCTCTGTCCGGGCCAGGTCCTTGGCGTAAGAATGAGCATACTGGCCCTTGAAAAGCTCGGGTTAAAGGACCCAAAGGGCAGGGACAGGAAGAACATCATTGTTTTTGTTGAGATAGACCGATGCGCAACAGATGCCATTCAGTCTGTTACAGGATGCAGCGCAGGCAAAAGAACATTAAAACTGCTTGATTATGGAAAGATGGCAGCCACCTTTATGAACCTTAAAACAGGAAAGGCCCTGAGAGTTCTGGCAAAAGAAGAGTCCAAATCAAAGGCTAAAAACTATTTCCCTGGAATTCAGGACAAATATGAATGCCAGACCTCCGCTTATAAGGTTATGCCTGATGATGACCTTTTTGAGTATAAGAGCGTTGAAGTAAAAATACCGGAGCAGGATATGCCGGGCAGACCGATCAGCAGGGTCAAGTGCGATAAATGCGGAGAATATGTTCAGGACAGGAGAGAGGTTTATCTGGATGGCAAGACACTATGTAAGGCCTGTGCGGATCAATGGGAAATAAGAAATAAGAAGTGAGAAATCAGGAATTGAGAAGATGAAAATGTAGGAAGACAGAAAAGCCTGCCTCAGCATTTCCGTAATCGATAATCCTGCCTGCTCCATGAGTCGTGGACCGGCAGGCAGGTAGAAATTATTCACCAGCTTTCCATAGCTTCCTTATTGCTTATGCTACACGGAGAAATTTTATTCTTGACAGCGTTAGGCAAATATGTCATAACGATACTATGATAGATATACGTTCAAAGATCTGGATCGAAGTTGACGGCGAGCCGGTTTTTGGGAGGGGGAGGCGTTTCCTGCTCCGGGCCATTTCCGAACACGGCTCCATAAACAAGGCTGCAAAGGACGTCAAAATCTCCTACAGGAAGGCCCTTAGTTACATACAGAACATGGAGCAGAGACTCAGGGTAAAGCTTGTAGAGAGAAAGGCCGGCGGCAGGAACGGCGGCGGCGCAAAGCTGACTAAAGAGGCAATAGAATTTTTAAAGAAATATGAACGGCTGGAAGAAGGCGTTAATGAGATACTTGATAAAAAATTTCGAAGGGTCTTTGGAAAACAGAAAAAAGGGGGTAAGTAGTTATGTGCGAGCAACATAAGAGAAAAGACAGCTCAGGCATTGGCGCCAGGACAATACCTGTAAATGAGGCGGTTGGAACTGTGCTTGCGCATGATATTACAGAAATAAGGCCTGGCGAGTTTAAAGGCAGGGCATTTAAAAAAGGCCATGTAGTACGCGAAGAAGATATCAATCACCTTCAAAAACTTGGCAAGGAAAACCTGTATATTCTTGAGGTAAAAGAGGATGAAATGCATGAAGACGATGCCTCTTATGCTATTGCAGGGGCGCTTGCAGGTAAAGGCGTAAAGATAAGCGGAGAGCCCAAAGAAGGAAAGATTAACCTTGTTGCCGCGCATGACGGCATGTTAAAGGTCAACCGGGAGGCCCTGCTTGAGTTCAATATGCTGGCAGAGGTGAGCTGTGCCACGATACACAATAACTCGATCGTTAAAAAAGGACAGATTGTTGCTGGAACAAGGGCAATACCGCTGGTCGTTGAAAAGGCGTTAGTTGACAGCGCCGGAAAAATAGCAGGAAGTGTAAGCGGTGTCCTGACGGTGAAGGAAATAAGAAGGCCCATGGCAGGTGTTGTTATCACAGGCAATGAGGTCTATTATGGAAAAGTAAAGGACGCGTTTACTCCGGTAATAACACAAAAAATAAAGGCCTTTAAGGGCGAAATAGTTGGGATATATTATGCGCCTGATGAGGTGGGTCATGTTGAGAACAGGATAAGGGAACTTGTGGACGCTGGAGCTGATCTTATAATAACGACCGGAGGCATGTCTGTTGATCCTGATGATATTACGAGATTCGCGATCAGTAATGTGAGTGAAGGAGAGGTTGTTTACGGCTCGCCTGTTCTGCCAGGGTCCATGTTTCTTGTAGCGTATATGAATAACTCAAAACTCAATTCGTCAATCGTCAATCGTCAATCGTCACTGATCCCTATCCTGGGTATTCCGGCCTGCGGCATGTACAGCAATATAACGATATTTGACCTGATCCTGCCCAGGGTGCTTAGCGGTGAAAGAATAGGCAGAAAAGAACTTGCTGAGCTTGGCCATGGCGGTCTTTGTATGAAATGTGATGAATGCCGCTATCCTGTCTGTCCGTTCGGGAAATGAATAGCTTGTAAGCAGAAGCTGAGAAGTTGCGAAGATAAGAAGATGGGAATAGGTCATGACTTAACTTCTTAACCTCTGGTCTTCTCATCTTCCATGATATTTCCGGATCAATTATGAATATATCAGCGCCAAAGCCTAAAAACATGAAAGAGGCCATGAAAGATCCCTACAACCGCAGCATAGATTACCTCCGGATATCCATAACAGATAAATGTAACCTTAAATGTGTTTACTGCATGCCGGGTAAAGACATAAAATACTTTAAGAGATCCGAAGTTCTGACCTTTGAAGAGATCGTCAGGTTTGTAAGTATTGCCAAAAAGAACGGATTAAGGAAAGTACGTATCACAGGGGGTGAGCCCCTTATGAAGAAAAATGTAGCGTTTCTTATATCATCGATAAAAAAAACCGGGATACATGACCTGAGTCTCACTACTAATGGTATTATGCTGGCAGGACTTGCCAATGGACTGAAAAAAGCGGGCCTTGACCGCGTGAATATCAGCCTGGACACGATGGATACTGAAAAATATAAAAAAATAACAGGTGGAGGAGACATCAATAAGGTCTGGCAAGCTATAGAAGCGGCTGAAGGAGCTGGACTTACGCCAATAAAGATAAATATTGTTCCTATACGCGGACTTAATGACGATGAGATACTTTCATTTGCTTCCTTTACGATCGATAAGAACTATCATGTGAGGTTTATTGAATTTATGCCTGTCGGCTCTAATGAGATGTGGAGCAGGGACAAGTGTGTAACATCAAAGGAGGTCCTGGAGAAAATATCGACGCTCGGCAGTCTTGAACGCCTTAAATTCAGGGGTAAAGGCCCGTCAAGGAATTTCAGGCTTAAAGGCGCCAGAGGTGTCATCGGCATAATAAGCCCGATAAGTGACCACTTCTGTGGAGCCTGCAACAGACTGCGACTTACAATAAACGGAAAAATACGGCCTTGCCTTTTTTCGCAAGTCGAGATTGATATAAAAACTCCAATGAGGAGCGGGGCATCTGATATTGAGATAGAACAGTTGTTCTACGATGCGATCAAAGTTAAACCACAACGGCATCTTTTGCATGAAAGCGCTGCTTCCTCTGAATTTCTTCAGGCAATGTCGAAGATAGGCGGGTAGGGGCATTCCATGCCCCGTTCAAACCCCCGCAAAGTTCTTCAGAACTTGAACCGCGGGGCAGGTGTTCAAAATAGATAAGACATTGACGCCATATCATGATGTGCAGGACGGTTGAACCCATGTACCACAAGGGTACTGAGAGGATTTATCAAATTTATCACAGTAAATTTAAACGTTAAAAGAATGATGTTTTTAAATGACGCCTCTACCATGATGAACTAACCGATTTAAGGAGGCCAAATACTTATTGCGAAGTCGATTACGTTGTTTATACTTGCCGGTTTATGCGAAATAGGTGGAGGATACCTTGTCTGGCTCTGGCTGCGTGAAGGGAAAAGCATCCGGGTTGCCGGTGCAGGAGCTATAATCCTGATAATATATGGAATAATACCGCCTTTTCAGCCCGCGCACTTCGGCAGGGTCTACGCGGCATATGGCGGTATTTTTGTCGTGCTGTCAATACTCTGGGGCTGGAAGATTGATAAAATCACTCCTGACAGATACGACCTTATCGGCGGGCTGATCTGCCTTCTGGGTGTATCTGTAATTATGTACTGGCCAAGGAATATTTGAATATTTACTTTTTACTCAACACAGCAGGCCATATCATCTGGACTCTGGTCAAAGCTTTGTGCCGCCTTCTTGATGACCTCGCTTAATGTAGGAAATACGTGCACCGTGTCTCTGATGTCATAAACAGTCATTTTATTCTTTATTGCATAAGTTGCGGCGGTAATTATGTCTGCTGCCATGGGGCCTATTATATGTACCCCGATAACTTCCATTGTCTTTGGATCAAGAACCATCCTTATCAATCCACTTCTATCTTTTATGGCGGCCGCCTTTTCCACATGCTCAAACGATATTGTCCTGCACAGGCAGACATTGTATTTTTCCGCGTACTCCTTCTCGGTCATTCCTACTGAGGCGACTTCCGGAGAAGTGAAAACAGCAGAGGGTATTTCAAGGTAATTAATCGTCCTGCCCGCGTTTTCAAACATGTTCAGAGCCGCGATGTTTCCCTGTTTTGCCGCCACAGTTTCAAGAGGCATTAAGCCGGTCACGTCCCCTGCTGCATAGATATTGGTCTGTGACGTTTGTAACTGATCGTTTACCTTAATCAAAAGAATTCCTCGAAGCTTGCTTCGGGGTTTCAATAGTTTTCGTCATTTTTGTCATTCCGGCTTGTCCGGAATCTATCTTTGATACAGGAAGATTCCGGACAAGCCGGAATGACAGACTTGATACCTCGCAGCTTGCTGCGGGGTAGTTCATTAAAGCCTTTTTCATCCAGCTCAACACCCGAATTATCAATATCAAGATCTCCCGTATTTGCCCTGAGTCCGGCAGCTACAAGAAGTCTCTCCGCTCTTATTTGCTGTTCCCCTTTGCCTTTTATGTCAATTGAAAGTGCAGCAGCCTGTCTGGATATCCACGGTTTTATGTTCAGCTTTATATTGCATATTACCCTTAAATATCTGTTAAATATCTGTGTGAGCGGGTGAGCAGGGAAACACAAAATTGTGCTCCCTGCTCAATGTTCGGTCAGGACAACGGCTTGCCGCCAATTCCAGCAGCTCGCAGCGCAGTCTCATCAGGGCCGCGTCCCGCGCAGCAATCAGCCAGTTTGCCATTAACAACTACAGCCGGCACAGAGTGAATTCCGAGTGTCCCGGCCCGTTCCGCAACTTCAGGTTTATTCATATCCAGCACACTGACTTCACAGGATTCACAGGCAATCTCATTAAGCAGTTTGACTGTCTCCCCGCAAGCCGGACATCCCGCGCTGAATATCTCTATCTTATGTTTACCGGTCATATCCTCACCTCCTTTCCCCCTGAACTATTTGAGGTTCAGGGAACCTTTTTTATTTTTCCAATGCCTCCAGAATCGGGCATTCACTTATGGGGCATGAACGCTGACAGGCTTCTGATAACTTCAAAAGAGACTTTTTGATCTGTTGAAGATTTTTTATTCTTTCATCAATATCTGAAATCTTTACCTCCGCTCTTTTCCTGACCTCGGAACATGGTGTTTCAGGATCAAGCCTGAGCGATAGCAGTTCATGTACCTCTTTCAGAGAAAACCCTAATTCCTTGGCATGTCTTATAAATTGAATGCGCTTGACAAATTCATTGGAATATTCACGGTAACCGGACTTTCTTCTGTGCGGTTTCGGTATAAGCTCTCTTCTTTCGTAATAACGGATTGTTTCGATATTTACCCCGGCCTTTTTTGCCAATTGCCCTATAGTCATAGTCATTGCCACCTCAGTTCCTGCTTACAGTATAAACCCTGTACCCTGGTATAGAGTCAAGAGTTTTTTTACGGTCGGTTTTAATCGTTTTATTGCGAAATGTCTTTAATGTTCCTCTTGATCTTCAATGTTGACACTCTTTATGCACCCTTATATTATGATTTCAGCTTAAGTGAGAGGAGGTGAACCGGATTGAATACAGCCTTTGATACCGGCATTTTCAGAATGGGCTTTGGTTGAGGAAACTTAAAAAGCCTGGTCGAGGTTTTCCGGCTGGAGAGGTTCTGCTATTGTCGACTCCGGTAAGGCCAGGGACGTCGAAGACAATGTCGTCAAGAGCCTTGCGGTCAGTGAGTAGATTGGGTTTTTTGATCGCAAAAGGGATGGGTGGGAAATACGCCATATCAGCTCAATCCGAGTCGTTTTTTTACTTCATCAAACGGTATTCTTTCTTTGGACGCGATGGAAGTTTCGAGGTCTTGAACGAAATCCTCCTGAAATTCAAGTCCATAGTCAGGATCAATAAGTTCTCTGAATTTCTCCTCAATTACTTCCCCTATCAATGCCTTGAGTTCTTCTTTGCTCAAATCTGCCACTTTCATAAGGCTCCTCCTTATAAAGCGAATATTTAATATTATAACATAGCCATCAACGTCACATAAATCATCCGCTCATGAGGCAACTTGACAAGCCCGCACAAGGCAATTCGCTGTCTTGACATTGCCTGAACGATGTGTTATCATTATCGAAATTGTCGAAATGAAAAATGTTATAAAAAAAGTCACTCCCGCAACCAGACAGGCGGACATTGATGCCATCCCTTGCTTCGAGCATGACAGGGTCAGAGCGATTCAGGCTATCCTGGCTAAAGAAAAGAAACGTCTGCCGGAGCTGGCCGAACTCTATAAGCTGCTCAGCAACACCACCCGACTGAAAATCTTACTTAGCCTGGCAGAAGGTGAGTTGTGTGTATGCGATATCGCCCATGTATTGGGACTTAGCACGGCCGCTACATCTCATCAATTAAAACTGCTGCGTGATCAGAACTGGCTGAGCAAACGCGAGGACGGCAAGATGGTCTATTACCGCCTCAACAATAAGGACTTGCTAAAAGCGCTGAGGGGCGATCTGGCCATGCTGGAGACGCGGATAGGATAAGGCTTTTTTGTAGAGTATTCATTTCGATGTTTTCGAAAACAATTAATTTAAGGAGGCGCTGTTGTGAGTGAAAAAAATATATCTAAAACCAGGCTGTCCAGGTTAGGCACGGTAACCAGCCTGCTGGCCGTGGCCGCCTGTTATGGCACTTTGGCCGCCGTGGCGCTCTTATCGCTTATAGGCGTCAGCGTCGAAATCGACGAAGGCATGCTGGTGAAGCTAATTACCGGATTATTGGTCCTCGCCTTGCTGGGAATGGGCTATTCATATCGGCTGCACAGGCATCCCGGCCCGTTGTTGCTTAGCCTTGCAGCGGCCGCTCTGCTATTGTGGGTATTCTACGGTAGTTATTCCAGGCCGCTGGAACTGGCGGGTTTTGCGGCACTGGTCATTGCAGCGGTATGGGACTTCCGCGTAAAGAAGCGTGTTTGCACACAAAAATGCAATGGATAGTAAAATATAAGATTGTCATATGCTTTCATGCTTGATTCCCACCCTCAATCCGTTTGCCACTGCCATAAGCTCTGATGCCTCATGAAATATCACTGCAGGGGCAGCGCTCATTATGCCGGCAATCGCGGATGGAATTAAAACAGAGAGTATTAATGTGGTTTTATTGGTATTCATAATTCTTCTTTAATGCTCCGGCCCGACTGCTTTAGCTGCATTAACAGCATTGATATGATTCCAATGGTTAATGCTGAGTCAGCAATATTGAACGCGGGCCAGTGCAGCCTGCCAACGAATACATCTATAAAGTCGGTCACACCCCCAAAGAAAATCCTGTCTGTAAGATTGCCTGCGGCGCCTCCAAGCATGAGAGAGGGTCCAAAACGGTCTTCTCTGCCTGTTATCAACAGGTATAAAAGCAATGTAATCGCAGCCAAAAATATGATTATGAATATTTCGTTGCCGAGGCCCCTGAACAATCCGAAAGCAGCGCCTTCATTACGGAAACTGACCAGTTGAAGAAACGGCAAAACACCTATGGCCACAGAAGGGTCTATAAAACTTCTCGCAAGGTATTTTGTTGTCTGGTCAAGGAGGACAACCAGAAAGGCTATAAAAAAGTAAACGCTTTTCATATCTAAATTGTCTGTTAGAACTGCTTTATCTGAACTGCTCTATTTTATAGCCGGGCCTTTCAATACAGTTCTCCGCAGTACTCACAGTTTCGTCCTTTGTTATCTTTTCGCTGTCAAAAGTTATGATAATATTTTGACCTTCCATAACAACAGATTAATACCTTTGAGAGAGCCGATAAACCTTCTTAAGGCAAAGGAACAATCAGCACACACAACTGAACTGACACTCAAAACAATTCTTTCCATTTTGTCTCCTTCTACTGCCTACCTGCTTTTCAATCTTATAAATACATCCCCTGCCATCTCCCTGTCCACTGCCACCTGCATATGTCCTATCTTGAATACATGGGTCGGGAATGTCTGAACAACCTCAACAGGCACGCCGGGCAGAATGCCCATGGTCATCAGCTTGCCGAGTTTTTTATTGTCCCCTGTATAAAGATACGCTACCCGGCCTTTTGTGCCTTTTTTGACATCCGCAAGATTGGAGACAATGCTTTTGGGAGACCTGCTCCGCTCCCTGCAGCACCTTCCCTGAGGAATTGGTTTTCCGTGGGGACATGCCTTTGGATGACCCAGCAGGGTGCAGATACTCTCCTCCACCTCCTTGCGGATAAGGTGTTCAAACCGGCAGGCCGTATCTTCCATGAGATTCTTTCTTATGCCGAACACATCTATCATCAGACGCTCAGCCAGCCTGTGCCGTCTTACCGCATCCTCAGCCTCTTTCATCCCTTTCTTATTTAAGACTATCCCTTTTTCCGATACATCAATATAATTTAACGCGATAAGCTCCTCAACCTCCGGGGCATTTCTATCAGTCTTCAACTCCTTAAACCCGGACGTCTTCTTACCCGTTTCCATGGTCATTATCCAGAGATGCTCCAGTATCTCTTCAGCATTATTACTCAGCCTCATTTTTTTCTCTCCTTTTGTCTTTTTAATGACCTTATAAACTTTATAATGCCCGGCTCCTTAGGCGCCTCATAACCGCAGTTCGGGCATTTGATCAGGCTGCATGACCCGGATACAGCGCAGCCTTTGCAACTGCTCAGTCCGTCCCGCTCTTTAAATTCAAGGCCGCACAGGGAGCACTTCATAAGGTTACCCCCAGTCCGTTAAGCACGAGGTTGACCATATATCCTATAAAGAAGGCAAAGGGAAATATAAATGCGGCCATACCCAGAGCCATTTTCCAGCCCCTCTCTTTTATTGTCACTGAAAACTGGGCTATACAGGGCATGAACAGGGCAATGGTAACCACCGAGACCACCAGGGGAATGCCGTTAAGCAGACCCTGTGTCTTCAGGTCGTAAAGCCCGGCAGCGCCAAAGTCCCTTCTGAAAAACCCGTACAGAAAGGCGGTTGCAGCCTCTTTGGGCAGGCCTATTAATGCCGCAGGATAAGAGAGCGCATTTGTCAGAAGATCAAAAAGACCTGTAAGCCTGCCCGCCCATATAAGAATGCTTGCCAGTATGAACAGGGGCAGCACTTCCTTGAAGTACCACTCTACCCTTGTATATGTCTTGGTGAATACATTGGAGAGCTTGGGCCATCTGAGCGGCGGGACTTCCATAAAGAAGAGCGGACGCTCGCCCGGTATAATCCTTGCCGCTAAAAAGCCGGTAAAGAGAAAGACTATCGCCATAACGCCGACGAATATCCACAATGCCGTGAAATTGCCTGCAAGGAGCGCAAGTATGACGCCGAGCTGGGCAGAGCAGGGCACGGCAAGAGACAGGAGGACAGTGGCTATAATCCTCTCCCTCTTTGTCTCAAGCGTTCTTGTAACTATAGTTGCCATGGTATCGCACCCGAACCCGAGGACAACAGGGATTACCGCCCTTCCGTTGAGCCCTATCTTTTTGAAAAGCCTGTCGATAAACATGGCTAATCTCGGGAGGTAACCGGAATCCTCCATTATGGAGAATGCGATAAAGAAAGTTGTGACAACAGGCAGGATGATGGCAATCGCGTACCTGATGCCGAGGGTGATAATCCCGTACTGGTGGACAAAAAGGTCCTGCCATACCTTCCACGGGATAATGGATGTGACAATCCCTGTAACAAACGGGTTTATATATTCTCCGAATACCGTTTCTTCAAGAAAATCCACGGAAATCTGGGCGCCGAGCACACCGACAAATTCATAAAAGCCGTATATTATCAAAAGAAGAATAGGAATTCCTGAAAGAGGGTGCATCATGAGCCGGCTCAGCCTCTCCCTGAAATCCAGGGTTCCGGCAGGGGAAGATGTTGTTACCTTTTTGATTATCTCCATTATTTCCCTCTGCCTTGCAATAGTTATGATATAGTTCAGCGGCTGGCTGTAGCTTTTCTTTGTATCCTCAACTATCTCCTCCAATGAGGCATAATCATCCTTCATCCGCTCCCTGACTATTGACCTGATCTCAGGGTCGTCCTGGAGAAGCAGAAGGGCAATCGCCCTCTTTGAGATACGATATTCGCCCCTCAGTCTCTCCTGAAGCCTTTGCGCCGCCGACTCTATCGCCTTATCATATTTAACCGCTCTGCCTGTCTTCTTTTTAAAACCGGTGATATTTTCCCTGAAGCCTTCCATTCCGCTGCCGTCTGTGGCAACAGTGGCGATTACCGGTATGCCTAACTCTTTTTCAAGCAGTCCGGTGTCAATCTTCATTCCCAGTCTCCCGGCCTCATCCATGAGGTTCAGGTCCAGGAAAACAGGGGCTTCCGCTTCCATGAGCTGGAAGGTCAGGTGGAGCATCCTCTCTATATTTTTTGCGTCGGCAACCTGAACAACAATTGCAGGATTTTCATCCAGAAGGATGGACCTTGCAACGCGCTCCTCTTCGGTTATCGGCAGCAGCGAATACATCCCCGGGGTGTCGATTATCTCGAATTCCTTATCTCCGAGCCTGCCTTTTCCTCTTGTCACCTCAACGGTTGTCCCCGGATAATTCGAGACAGTCACGTATTTCCCGGTGAGATATCCAAAGACAACGCTTTTGCCGACATTCGGACTCCCGACCAGTACAACCTTCGGCAGCCCCTCTGTTATCTCGCCGGCATTGCCACTACAGTGGCAATTTTCTTCTTTTCTTCCCAGACTCAGCAATGCCATACTGCCCTCCTCCGTAATAGATAGTTGAACAACCATTCAACCTTAAGCCAAAAAAAACAGCCTCACAAATCTTCCACATGCCTCAACCCTTCATCAAAGAGGTTCTTTATATGGTCATCGTCAAGGGAATAATAGACCATTTTTCCATTCTTTCTATACCTTACAAGTCTCATGTTCCTGAGAACCCTTAATTGATGGGAAACTGCGGACTTGGTTGTCCCCAAAAGCTTTGCGATATCACATACACAGAGCTCCTCCTGGGACAGCGCAAAGACTATCTTGACCCTTGTCGGGTCGCCGAGCACCTTGAAGGTATCCGAAAGCAGTTGTATCTTGCGCTCCGGCTTGATCTTCTTCCTGACAGAGGCAACTCTTTTCCCGTCAATATAGGTAACTTCACACGCATCCTTTTTCCCTCCGAG
>BDTR01000063.1 GCA_002897775.1 bacterium BMS3Bbin08
TGGTGGCGGTGGCTGGATTTGAACCAGCGACTCCGCGGATATGAGCCGCGTGCTCTAACCGACTGAGCTACACCGCCGATAATGTAAAATGCAATTACCAATAAACAACTATAAACGATTAATAGTAGAACAGTAAATAAATATTAACACAGCAAAGATTAAAAAATTAACAGAATTCCACTCTTAAAGTCAACATGTGCGTAAATGATTCATGATACACGATACATGATTAATGCGGACATCAAAACTAATAAATGTTTAATTGTTTATCTTGCATCCTGCATCTTGTATCCAGTCTTATTAATTAACCCTTCCTTGACACTGTATAAACATTACTGTTTAATAATAACTGATGTCCCGTTCTAAAACCAGGATACTGTACCAGTGCCAGAGCTGCGGCTATTCAAGCCCGAAATGGCTCGGGAAATGCCCTGACTGCGGCGAATGGAACAGTTTTGTCGAGGAAGAACGTGCCGTAAAACTCAGGAAACAGGAGACAGCCGCTCCGGTCAAGCTCTCAGAGATCACCCATTCAACTGGGAGCAGGCATTCCACGCAAATAAGCGAGTTTGACAGGGCTTTGGGCGGAGGCGTTGTCCTGGGTTCTGTTGTTCTCATTGGCGGAGACCCCGGGATAGGAAAATCCACACTGCTGCTGCAGGCGCTTAAAGGCCTTACAAAATTAGGTGATGTTCTGTATGTTTCAGGAGAGGAATCTCCGGAACAGATCAAAATAAGGGCAGAGAGGCTTAACGTTAAGTCGGACAATATAGTACTCCTGCCTGAAACTTCACTTGAAGGAATAATATCTATCGCGCAGAAACTCAGCCCGCAGGTAATTGTAATTGATTCTATCCAGACGGTTTTCTCTCTTGAACTGCCTTCCGCTCCGGGGTCTGTCGCTCAGATACGTGAATGCGCGACCAAACTGATGTTCTTTGCGAAAAAATACGGTATTCCTCTTTTTATAATAGGGCACGTTACCAAGGACGGCTCGATCGCCGGGCCGCGTGTTCTGGAACATATCGTTGACACTGTCCTTTATTTTGAAGGCGACAAAGGCACACCTTTCCGGATCCTGAGGGCAGTTAAGAACAGGTTCGGCGCCGCGAATGAGATCGGGGTGTTTGAAATGTCAGAGTCCGGGCTTAAAGAGGTTGACAACCCATCCGAGCTTTTCCTTTCCGGAAGGCCAATTAACGTACCCGGCTCTGTGGTGGTTGCGAGCCTTGAAGGTACAAGACCCATGATAGTGGAAATTCAGGCCCTTGTATCCGCCACAAGTTTCGGCGTCCCCAGAAGAACGGCCCTTGGAGTTGATTACAACAGGGTTAATCTCCTGATCGCGGTACTTGATAAGCGGCTCGGCATGCGTCTCGGGGACATGGATATCTTTGTAAATGTCGTGGGCGGACTGAAAATAGACGAACCCGCAGTGGATATGGCGATCATTTCAGCTGTCGCGTCTTCTTTTAAGAACAAACCAGTAGATCCCTGGACCTTTGTCTTCGGAGAGATAGGGCTTTCCGGTGAACTGAGGGCGATCAGCCAGGCAGAGACCAGAGTTAAAGAAGCCGCCAAGATAGGTCTTAAAAAAGGAGTGGTCCCGGCAGGTAATGCCGGCACTTTAAAGGGAACTGATATTGAGGTTATCGGAGCAAAAAATGTTGAAGAAGCGCTTGAAATACTTTTCTTTTAATTTCTTATTTTCTTATCTTCTCATCTTCTTATCTTCCTGTCTTCTTGCGTCTTGTGTCCCGAAATTGGCCGCTCCTCCCCTTTACAGGGACAGGGACCTGTCACTTGACGAGATCATCACTCTATCCCGCGGGAATATTCACAGCTTAAAAACAGTGGTTGATATAAACGTGGAAAAAGACAACCGCCATTATTCGTCAGCCGCCGCTTCCGTGCTTATCAAAAAGCCCGGCCTGCTTCAAATACGGCTGTACAAGTTCGGCATGCCTGTGGGCAACTACCTGGTCAGGGATAAAATAATGCATGTTTTATCCGGCAGGCGGAATGAAAAATTCAGGGAATTCGGCAGGGAACTGTACTATTCCGTGTTCTGGTGGGAAGGTCTTGAGAACGCGGTGCTGCGCAGAAATGCCTCTGAATACATAATAAGAACCGAAGGCAAAGAGATCCGCCTTGACAGGGCAACACTCCTGCCTGAAAGACAGGAAATTGTCACGGAAAGGGGCACGATCCATATCCTGTACGATGAACCCAGGAAAAAGAATGTCCCCTCACTTCAGGATGGTCCTGAAGGAGATTTCTGGTATCAGTCAGTGATAAAAATAGAAATAGGCGCGTTCAGGTTTACCGTAACAGTTGAGAAGCTGTACATGAATCCGCTTTTCAAAGAAAATGACTTCAAACTGCCGGAAGAGATTGTTGAGACAAAAGGATCCTGAACTGCAGACTTAAAAAACCGTTATTATTGACTCACGCATAAATAATGTCCGCTATATTGTCATTCCCGCAAGCAAAGCGCGTCGGGAATCCTTCATAGAGAACGATTCTCGATGCGAGTCTTCGCGAGAGTCGCTTCGACCGGACAAGCCG
>BDTR01000064.1 GCA_002897775.1 bacterium BMS3Bbin08
CCCACCATATACCATGCGGTATATGGCACGCCATTTTTTATTTTTTTGAATCAAGATACAACAGACAATTAAGGTTCCCCGCCACGGGCGGGTCCGCCGGGGCGGAAAGTCCTCTCTCGCCCACCATTTTTTATTTTTTGAATCAGGATACATCAGACAATTAAGGTCCTCCGGAGGCGGAAAGTCCTCTCTCGTTTACCGTGTACCGGATGGTACATGGCCCACCATATTTCACAGTTGGCTATTTAAATAAATCAAAGACTTACCAAAAACATAGGGTCAGGTCTATTTAGTTGACATAGAGAGGAAGATCTGATAGTTTTACACTATGGCACGTCCATTACGCATATCATATCCCGGCGCAATTTATCATATTACCAGCAGAGGAAATGAAAAGAGAGCAGTTTTTAAAGATGACCAGGATCGCTTGACGTTTCTTAACATTCTTGAACGAGCCGGTAAACGATACAACTGGCTTTGTCATGCCTATTGTCTGATGAAAAACCATTATCATTTGCTTATAGAAACACCTGACGGGAACATATCATTAGGCATGAGACATCTGAATGGAGTTTATACTCAGGCATTTAACAGAAGACATAAGCGGGTCGGACACCTTTTTCAGGGAAGATATAAGGCTATAGTGCTTCAAAAAGACAGCCATCTTCTTGAGGTATGCAGATATACAGTGCTTAATCCAGTACGGGCTCACATTATAGATCATCCTGAGCAGTGGAGGTGGAGCAGTTACCGGGCTGCGGCAGGCAGAGGAAAAGCACATCCGTGTCTGACAACAGATTGGGTGCTCGGTCAATTTGGTTCTAAAAGGCGCTTTGCTGAGAAAGAATATAGGGCTTTTGTAAAAGAAGGGATAGGCCGAAAAACAATCAAAGATGATATAAAAGCTCAGAGTATATTGGGAGAGGATGACTTTGTAAATACTCTGAAAGATTATATTAAGGGATATAGAGATATAGCTGAGATACCTAAAAGTCAACGGTATATGGACAGACCTGAACTGAATGACATATTTACTGCTGAAGTAATAACCAGGAGATCCTGGAGAGATAAGAAGGTGGTAGATGCTGTTAACAAATATGGTTATACACAGAGAGAGATCGCAGTTTTCCTTGGTATGCACTTCACATCAATCAGCAGAATAATGAGGGAAAAGGGTTAATGCTAACAAAATAGACCTGACCCCGAATAGTATTGTTATATGTACCATATTATGGTACACTATATTTATTATGAGAATATCACTCGGAGTAATTAAGGATAAATGTCGTCAGCAGAAGATTACGCTCTCTGAACTGCTTAAGCAGGCAGGGGTAAGCCGCAACGCGTTTTATACATTAGCGCGTGAGGATTCTGTCTTGCCTAAATCTGTCAGAGCTATTGCGAAGAGTCTGAATATATCTCCTTCAGAATTTCTTACCGAAGATAATAAAGAGATGGAAAAGATGAAGCTTTTACTAAACAAGGTAGATGATATAGCCAGGAAATACAAAAATATTGATCGGGATAATATCAGACACACGTTATTATTAATGCGTGAACCGCCAATTGAATGTTTGAGGAGAGCTTTAACCCGTGGTCAAAAACCTCATATTCACCAAAAATGAAGTCCGCTTTCTACGCGAATTAGTTCGCTGTAAGGTTAATTTTATGATTATCGGCCTATCAGCGGCCGCTTTACAAAGAGCGCCGGTTGTTACTCAGGATATTGATCTCTGGTTTGAAGATTTGGCCGATCCACGTTTAGCTAAAGCATTAAAAAAAGTAAAAGCCATTTATATCGCTCCTATGGGAAATAACCCTCCTATGTTCGCTGGAGATGATGTTGAGCTTTTTGACATTGTAACTCACGTACATGGTTTAGGCGAATATGCCAAGGTCAAAAAACAGGCCATAAAAATATCTTTAGGTGATTTTAAAGTGCCGGTATTACCACTTGAGTTGATTATTAAAAGCAAAAAGGCGGCTGGCCGGACAAAAGATAAACTCGTGCTTCCTGTGCTAAAAGATGTGTTAAAGACAATTAAATCAGAAAAGCAATAATTCCGGATCCTGCCAAACATCTCACAAGTTACAAAAAACCATGATAAGTTACTGTGCCGTGCTCCGCCATTGTTCTTCGCTAAGGCTACGAACAATAAACTGTACTTCGCGACGGCGAGAAGCTTCGTATAATATACATATCCTGTGAATATACGAGCAATAGCGTTAATATTATTGACTTTTAGCTGAATTTTAGCTAAATTCTTAGAGATGGCTGTCAAACTCGGACAACTCCTTATAAATAGCGAGCTGATCAATGAAGAGCAGTTAAATAAGGCTCTGGATCTGCAGAAAAGAGAAGGCGGCCGCTTAGGGTCCCTCCTTATCAAGCTCAACTATCTTTCTGAAGATCAGTTAGTGACTTTCCTGAGCAAACAGTATGGTGTCCCTGCCATAAATTTATCCGACTACCAGATCGATGCGTCCATAACCAAATTCATACCGCAGGAAGTCGCGCAAAAGTACCAGATAATGCCTGTAGCAAGAGTGGGCGCGACGCTGACGATAGCGATGGTCGACCCTTCCAATGTTTTTGCCATTGACGACGTCAAGTTCATGTCCGGCTATAACGTTGAACCTGTTGTTGCCGCGGAATCCGCCATCAGAGACGCGATGAAGCAGCATTATGGTGAGTCCGATGCCCTCCAGTCAGTGATGGACAGCATAAAGAAGTCAGACGCCGATTTTCTTGAGTTTGGGGCTGAAGACGAAGAACAGATAGACATGACCGAACTGAAACAGGCGGTAGAAGAAGCGCCTGTTGTAAAACTCGTGAACCTGATACTCAGTGAGGCCATAAACAAGGGTGCGAGTGACATACACCTTGAGCCATACGAAAAGAGTTTCAGGGTACGCTACAGAATAGACGGTGTACTTTATGATATAATGCAGCCCCCGCAAAAACTAAAGGCGGCGCTGACATCGAGGATCAAGATCATGGCAGAGCTGGACATAGCGGAAAGAAGGCTTCCACAGGACGGCAGGATCAAGCTGAGGATAAAGGGCAAGGAGGTTGATCTCCGTGTCTCGACCCTGCCAACGCTTTTCGGCGAAAAGATTGTTATGAGAATTCTGGACAAGAGCAGTCTGGAACTCGACATGACGAAACTGGGGTTTGAGCAAGGGGCCATGCAGAGTTTTGAAGAGGCGATCCGCTCGCCTTTTGGTATGGTTCTGGTTACAGGGCCGACGGGAAGCGGTAAGACGACAACTCTTTATTCGGCGTTAAGCACTGTTAATACGATTGACGTGAATATAATGACCGCTGAAGACCCTGTTGAGTATAATCTTATGGGTATAAACCAGGTGCAGGTCAGGGAAGAGATCGGCCTTACTTTCGCGGCTGCCCTGAGGTCATTCCTGAGGCAGGACCCTGACATAATAATGGTCGGTGAGGTAAGGGACTTTGAAACAGCGGAGATCGCGGTCAAGGCCGCTCTTACAGGCCACCTGGTCCTCAGCACCCTCCACACGAATGATGCTCCGAGCACCATATCAAGGCTGCTTAATATGGGTATAGAACCTTTTCTTGTGTCTGCCTCGATCCTCCTGATAGTCGCGCAGAGGTTGTGCAGGAAGGTATGCGTGAAGTGTAAGGAGGAAGAACAGGTCCCTGTTCCCGCTCTTGTGAAAATAGGATTCCCTGAGGATGAAGCAAAAAATATAACTTGCTACCAGGGAAAAGGCTGTAACACATGCAACGGCACCGGTTATAAGGGAAGGATAGCACTGTATGAGGTTATGCCGGTGAAAGACGAGCTGAAAGAGCTGATCCTTGAAGGCGCGTCCGCATCTGAAATAAAAAAGACGGCTGTAAGGCTGGGTATGAACACCCTGCGTATGAGCGGCCTTACCAAGATCAGGGAAGGGGTCACAACAGTAGAGGAGATCTTAAGAGTGACGTTCGGAGATTAGCCGGTAAAGAATACCGCGGTTGTATAGATTATAAATTTATAATACAATAGGAGAAAGGTAAAAAAGTGGCGACTTTATATGAACTGTTAAAAACCATGATCGAAAGGGGTGCCACCGACCTCCACATAAGTACCGGCACGGCGCCGCGTATAAGAATTGACGGAAAGCTTCTGCCTACTGAAGGCCCCCCTCTTGTTTCTGCCGATACTAAAGCCCTCTGCTACAGTATTCTTACCGACGCGCAGAAACATAAATTTGAGGAACACAACGAGCTAGACCTTTCTTTCGGGGTCAAGGGCCTAAGCCGGTTCAGGGCCAACATATTCATGCAGAGAGGGGCTGTTGCGGGAGCGTTCAGAGCCATCCCGTTCAATATTAAAACATTCATAGAACTGGGTCTTCCTGATATAATCAGTGAGCTCACAAAAAAACCAAGAGGGCTTATCCTGGTAACCGGTCCCACCGGCTGTGGTAAATCCACAACTCTCGCAACGATGATCGACAGGATCAACACGGAACGCCAGGAACATATTATCACCGTAGAGGACCCGATCGAATATCTTCACGCGCATAAACAGTGTCTGATAAACCAGAGAGAGGTCAATGCTGATACGGATGCGTTCAAGACAGCGTTAAAGTATGTTCTCAGGCAGGACCCGGATATCGTTCTGATCGGTGAGATGAGAGATCTTGAGACCATAGAAGCGGCGCTTACGGTTTCTGAGACCGGCCACCTTACCCTTGCAACTCTGCACACTAACTCCGCTGTACAGACCATAAACCGTGTAATAGACGTTTTCCCCCCCTACCAGCAGGAGCAGGTGAGGGTTCAGCTGTCTTTTGTCCTGGAGGCTGTGATATCCCAGCAGCTTATTGCCAAAAAATCAGGCTTCGGCAGGGTGCTGGCGGTTGAGATCCTTGTTCCGACTGCTGCTATCAGGAATCTTATCAGGGAAGATAAAGTGCATCAGATATACTCCATGATGCAGACAGGACAGTCAAAGTTCGGTATGCAGACAATGAACCAATCGCTGTTTGACCTGTACAGCAAGGGTCTTATCTCTTATGATGACGCACTGGGCAAATCTTCCGTGCCCGATGAGATGCTCAATATGATGCAACGGGCTGCTGTAACAGCAAAAAGGAGATAAAAAATGCCTAAACCTATAGTGTTTACGTGGTCTGGTAAAACTTCGAAGGGGAATATCCAGAAGGGCGAGTTAACAGCAGGCTCCAAAGAAGAGGTGATATCTTATTTAAGGAAACAGAGCATTGTTCCTACCATTGTAAAAGAAAAACCAAAGGCAGTTCTGCACCTGTCGATCGGTTCAGGCGTTAGCGATAAGGACATCGTTATTTTTACAAGGCAGTTCGCCACTATGATAGACGCGGGGCTCCCCCTTGTGCAGGCGCTCGAGATCCTTTCAAAGCAGACTGAGAACAAGAGACTCGCGCAGACTATCACAGAGGTAAAAGGGGACGTGGAAAGCGGTTTCACATATGCGGACGCGTTAAGAAAGCATCCGAGGATGTTTAATGACCTGTACGTAAACATGGTGGCTGCCGGTGAATCAGGCGGTATCCTTGACACGATACTTAACCGGCTTGCCGGCTACATAGAAAAGGCGATGAAGCTTAAGAGCCAGGTAAAAAGCGCTATGGTGTACCCTCTTGTCGTTGTTACGATCGCCGTTCTGGTCATCTGGGTCATTATGGTCAAGGTCGTGCCTACCTTTGCCAGGATGTTCTCCCAGCTTGGCGGAGTACTGCCTCTGCCGACCAGGATAATTGTGGGTCTGAGTGGGTTTCTTGCCGGGATCGGCGGTATTCTTGTTGCTCTGGGTATCATCGGTTTGGTGACTTTTATTGTGTTTTTCCGGAGAACAGATAACGGCAGGCTTATTACCGACAGGATCATGTTGAAACTGCCTGTTCTCGGCGTGCTTTTGAAAAAGGTTGCTGTTGCAAAATTTACACGAACGCTCGGTACTCTCGTGGGCAGCGGCGTGCCTATTCTTGAGGGACTAGATATAACGGCCAAAACCTCCGGCAACAAAGTGCTGGAACTGGCGGTTCAAGAGGTGAGAAAAGCTGTTTCCGAAGGTAAGACCATTGCCGAGCCTTTAAGCCAGGCAAAGGTATTTCCACCCATGGTCACGCAGATGATAAGTGTAGGAGAATCTACGGGCGCCATTGATACAATGCTTAACAAGATCGCTGATTTTTATGATGATGAAGTGGATGCCGCTGTTAGTGCTCTTACGTCAATGCTGGAACCGGTATTGATGGTTTTCCTTGGCGGAACGATCGGCTTTATAGTAGTTGCGATGTACCTGCCGATCTTCAAGCTCATGACGCTTATCCACTAAACTGTGCAGAAACGGAAAACACCGCCTGTCCGTGCCGGAAGCGCCATATGGCGACTGGAGGGCCTGTCCTGGATCATTCAGTTGAAGGTCCAAAGTTCCGGACCTGAAGACAGGGAAGCCGGAGCAGGAACCTTTTGAAAATATAGATCCCCTGAAGTTCTGCCCGCCTTGTGCGAAACAGTATGGAATTTTCAGGGCATATTGCGGCTAAAGGAATGTTTGAAGACGCGCTAAAAAGACTAAAAGTATTAATATTCGCGAGAGCAGTAGTAGTATCTTTTTTTCTCGGCTCTTACTATATATTCCGGATCGGGGATGTAATGTTCCTTTCCCCCGCTGTTTTTTCCTCTTTTATAGTATCGCTTTATGCGCTGACAATAATTTATGCCGTTTTATTGCGGCGGGTAAAGACCCAGGCCCGGTTGACCGTCTTTGCCTATATTCAGATAGTTATAGATATTTTTACGGAAACAGTACTTGTTAGTCTTACAGGCGGGATAGCCAGCTGGTTCTCGTTTACTTACCTGCTTAGTATTATCGCGGCCAGTATAGTGTTAAGCCGCCGGGCAAGTTACTATACGGCAAGTTTGAGCAGTGTGCTTTACGGATTGATCATCGAATTCCAGTTCTATTACCGGCCGGCATCTGTTGCGGAGGGCGGTTTCAGTGAAACAGCCTACATATACAATGTTTTTGCGCACATGGTCGCGTTTTTTCTCGTGGCCTTCCTGAGCGGACATCTGTCGGAAAGGCTTCATATCGTGACCGAAGCCCTCCAGAGAAAAGAAATGTTCATAGACGACCTGAGGGCTCTTAGTAAAGACATTGTTGAAAGCATGCCCAGTGGTGTGTTTACCACTAATCTGGACTGGGGAATAGTTACCTTTAACACTGCCGCACAGAAGATAACCGGCCTGGGACTTGCTGATGCCATAGGGAAGAAACCCCATGACATATTTCCTTTTCTCAAAAACATAGAAGAGCCGTTTCACAGGGTTGAAGGAGAGATAACCGGCAGGGGGCAAACCCTGTACATAGGCATAAGGTTCTCAAACCTTAGGGACAGTGAGGGGAAGCGCATAGGCATGCTGGGAATCTTCCAGGACCTCACACAGTTAAAGGCGATGGAAACAGAGATGCGGAAGAAGGAAAAGTGGGCATTTATCGGGGAGCTTTCCGCACTCATCGCGCATGAGCTGAGGAACCCCCTGGCATCACTTAAGGCATCTGTTGAGATGCTTCTTGAGAAAAAGGTCTCAAATCAGCACGCGGACCAGCTTATGAAGATAGCCCTCTCAGAAATGGACAGGCTTAACGGTATTGTTACTGATTTTCTGCTGTATGCCAAACCTCAGCAGATGCGTAAGGACTTTTTTGACCTGAATCGGTCACTGAAAGACCTGGCCATGCTATTGTGCGGCTCTGAGAGTGTCAATAAAAACATTAAAATATCCGAGGACCTCCAGGGCGAACTCTTCATGACCGGTGACTCCAAACAGCTGCAGCAGGTCTTCTGGAATCTCGGCACTAACGCGATCGACGCTGTTTCGGAGGGAGGAGAGCTTATTATCTCAACTGAAAAAAAGGACGGCTCAATAGAGGTGGTATTCGCGGATACAGGCAAAGGGATCAGCAAGGACGACATGGACAATATCTTTTATCCGTTTTTCACGACGAAAGAAGGAGGAACCGGGCTGGGGCTTGCCATAGCTCAGAGAATTACAGAGGCACACGGAGGTAAAATAAAGGTTGAACCCAACGGAGCGGGGGCCGGCACTACCTTCAGGGTGGTACTGCCGGTCCTTGATGCCTGACACCGCTGATCACGGCGATACCTGCCGGCATCTATCCCGGTACCAGGAGGACCACGGCCTTGGCCGTGGATGAATTGGTCCTCTGGTACGGGATGTTCGCCCCGGCGGGGCGTAATGATGGTACTTCAGGCTTACCCGTGGGGCTCCATAATGGGGTATAATATCCTGAGAATAAATTAAGCCTGTTTAAGCAACAATACCATGAAGGGATCAAAAGGCAAAATACTTGTAGTAGATGATGAACGGAGCATGAGGGAGGTCCTGGAGATATTCCTCAAAGGCGAGGGCTATGACGTGACAGTGGCGGATGGAGGGAGATCCGGTATCGAAGCCGCGAAAAAAGATATCTTCGACCTTGTGATAACAGACCTGAAAATGCCCAGGGTAGGCGGGGTGGAAGTTCTCAGGAATGTAAAGAGCATGCATCCGGACACGGTCGTGGTAATAATAACGGCCTTCGGAAGCACAGAATCCGCCATTGAGGCAATGAAACTGGGAGCGTATGACTACATACAGAAGCCTTTTAAAACAGACGATATAAGGCTGGCCGTAAAAAACGCGCTCGAGAAACGGAAACTGCAAAAAGATGTCCTGATACTGAAAGAGCAGTTAAAGTTCCCGCATCTGGAGAACATTATAGGGAAAAGCCAGGCAATGGTCGAGATGTTCTTCCTGATCCCCAAGGTTGCCGGCAGCGACGCAAATGTATTGATCAGCGGTGAGAGCGGTTCCGGCAAGGAACTTGTGTCAAAGGCGATACATAATCTGAGCCCGAGAAAGGATAACGCGTTCATAGCGATCAATTGCGCCGCCATACCGGAAAACCTGCTGGAGAGCGAACTCTTCGGTTTTATGAAGGGCGCCTTCACAGGCGCTGTATCCAATAAGCAGGGCTTATTCGAACTTGCTGACGACGGCACCCTGTTTCTGGACGAGATAGGCGAGATGTCCACGGCGTTGCAGGCAAAGCTGCTGAGGGTCATTGAGGACGGCACATTCCGGAGGCTCGGGGGCACGACGGATATCAAAGTTGATGTAAGGATCGTCACCGCGACTAACAAGGATATTAAGAGTGTTATTGAGCAGGGCCTTTTCCGTGAAGACCTCTATTTCAGGCTGAACGTACTGTCCGTAAAAGTTCCTTCTTTGAGAGAGCGTCGTGACGACATACCGCTGTTAACCGGGTTTTTCCTGAAAAAACATTCCGGCAATAAAAAACAAATGTCTCCGGAGGCGATGGAAGCGCTTACGGATTATCCATGGAAAGGCAATGTTCGTGAGCTTGAGAACATAGTTGAAAGAGTATCCCTGTTGAGTGAAGGCGATATTATTGAGGTCAGTGATCTGCCGGAGGAAATAAGGATGACATCAGAAGCTGAGCCGGCGGAACTGCCGGCAGGCGGTGTGAACTTTGAGAAACTTATAGAGGACATCGAGAAAGGCTACTTAATTAAAGCACTTGAAAAAACAAACGGCGTCAAGACAGAGGCTGCCAGGCTTCTAAACCTTTCATTCAGGTCTTTCAGGCACAGGCTGAAAAAATACGGCATAGAGAAAAAAACAATCACTGATTAGGCCTCCCCTGCAGCACGTAATTTAGTTGTTAAGTCGTTCAAATAAAAAAGGGCATTCCTCTTGAGAAAAGGAACTGTTTTTATAGCCCCTCTCGGGGCCAGGGATAAAAAAGCAAGCGTTTTCCGGGAGATAATCTCTCTCTGCCCGGGCGGTGACTATTCTTCGGTCTTATACATTACCCCGTCGGCATTCAGCCAGACGGAAGCACGCAGGCGATTTTTCTCTTACCTTAAGCCCAAACACGGGAAAAAGGTTTACATTCCTTTCCAATCCCTGACAATAAAGAGCCTGTGCACAAAGCTTTACGAAACCCACAAAACCGAAGGGATTGTTCCCGCCCGCATAGAAGCAATGGTCCTGTGCGATATTCTTGATGAGAGAAACATCGGGTATGCGCGGTTATTGTCCGACCTGCTGTCCAGGATCAGGCACCATATTTTAAACAGGGGGCTTTCTCAGGTAGCAGATGATGTAAGCTCGCTGATCTTTGAAGAGAAGACCCTGAAGCAGGCTGTCATGGCAATTCAGGTCCTGGAAGAGTATGAGGCAGGGCTCAGGCAAAGGGGGCTGATCGATTTCGGAGGCGCGGTTAAAAACAGCATCCCCCTGATAAGAGAGCATGTGTCTCCCGCGGCGCTTGTGCTTGATGGATTTTTTGACCCCACACCCCTCGAGCTCGAGGTGATCAGGGCACTTGTTGAACAGGCGGACAAGGTATTCGCGGTTGTTGAGGAAACCGCGGAATTTCTGAATTTTTTCGGGTCGCCAAACGTTGAAATTGAGAAAAAAAGGCTTAAGCCGTTCAGGCGCGGAACAAACACCCGGTATTATGCCTATTCCTCAATGGAA
This sequence comes from bacterium BMS3Bbin08, assembly GCA_002897775.1. Lineage (GTDB taxonomy): Bacteria > Nitrospirota > Thermodesulfovibrionia > UBA6902 > BMS3Bbin08 > BMS3Bbin08. Next base: position 10,583 of record BDTR01000064.1, read on the forward strand.
GATGAGGTAGAAGGGATTGCCAGGGGTGTTAAAGGACTCATCCTGGAAGGCGTCAGGCCAAAGGATACAGCAGTGTCCTTCCCGCTGTTCTCAAAATATGTTCCCATGCTTAAAAGGATATTTAAAAAGCACGGGATTCCCGCGAACATAACAGGATACGATCTGTCGGCATCAAGGCAGTTAGTGGCTTTAGAGGAGATGATCGCGAGCATTGAGGATGACTACCCAAGGAATGAGTTCCTTTCTTTTTTGACGTCCGCGCATTTCCCGGGCATCCCTGAAACTGTCAGACAGCGGGCGGTCTCTTTCTCCAGCAGAGCCGGGATCGTCAAAGGTAAACAGGCATGGCTTTCTGTCAGGGAAATACTTCTCAATTCATCAGAAGAAAAGTTGTCTGAAGGCGAAAAAAAGGTACTTGATGAGTTTCAGAAACAGGTGAGTCAGGTCATAAATACCCTTGAAAAACTCAAACGGGAAGTTAACCTGTCCGGCTTTATAGATAACCTGGAAAAAGTTTTAAATAAATTCAGATTTTTTGATTCTCCCGGATCCCCTGATGATATTCTCGGATCTATTGAAACGACCATCTCTGAGTTAAGGCATTTTGCGATGCTTTACAGCCCGGATAGTATTTCGTTCGCAGACTTTGTGTTTTATCTGAGGCAGATGTTACAGGGCTTTAAAGGCAGCGACAAGAAGGAGGACGGAGTAAGGGTCGTACCCTTTGAACTTGCGGCCGGCCTTGAACCAGTAGAGCTGTTTTTCGGCGGTATGATCGAAAATGATCTGCCTTCAAGGCCGCCTATTGATCCAATACTGCCTGAAAAGGTCAAAAAAGCCCTTGGCCTTCCTTATCTTGAATATTATCTGGACAGGCAAAAGCGGCATTTTCAAAGGCTTCTTAATTCCTCTGCTTCTGACCCGTACCTGTCCTGTCCTGTTGCTGACGGCGAGAAGATATTCCTCCCTTCGCCCTTTCTGGACTGGGAGCAGGGCATTAGTCCCGCGGTACTGAACATCTCGACTGAAGAAGATGTCCTCCTCAGGGAAGGGGCGTTTAAGCGGCGGGATTTTTCTGATGTGCTCTGGAACGGGAAGCTCCCCTCTGACATAAACGTCAAAAGCGCTCTTAATAAGCGTTTCGGGCCAAAGGCGTTTTTCAGGGTAACGGACATAGATGCGTACAGGAAATGTCCAATGAGGTTTTATATCGAGAAATTTCTGGGCCTTGAAATACAGAGGCCTCCTGAATTTGAAGTTGAGGCAAGACTATGGGGGAAACTCGCGCACTCGACCATGGAATATCTCTTTAGAGATGGTGATGTAGAGCCTGAAGATATGGGCAAAAAACTTTTTGATGGGCTGGAAAAAAGCCTGAGGGAATTTCCCATAGGTGACTTCTGGGCCGGTGTGGCAAGGGAGATATTTATAAAGCTGTTGCCGGCGTTAAAGGAACAGGAGGCAGAAATGAGGATGCAGGGTTTTAGCCCGTTCATTGTTGAACACCCACTTAAAACAGAGGTGGACGGCTTGAAGCGAGTCTCAGCGAAGAGTCGCATCGACCTCCGATTAAAAGGGAAAATAGACAGGGTTGATATCAGAACCCAGAGCCCAGAACACAGAACCCAGACAAAAGATAAAAAACAACCTGATACAGTAAGGCTTCTGGATTATAAGACGGGTAGTGCTGACAGGGACAGTCTTCAGCTGCCTCTGTATATCAGCATGTGGAACAAAGAACATAATGAGTTGGCGGAAAAGGCAGGCTTTTATTCTTTAAAAGACGGCAAGATCGACTGGTTCCCCAAAAGAGCGAGTATGGATGAGTTCCTGCATAGCGCGTTGCAGCTTGCAGGGGAACTCGTTGAAAAAATGAGAAAAGGAGTTTTTAAGCCGGCGCCTTTTAAAGATACAGAGTGCAGGTACTGTGCGCACAGTTCGTTATGCAAAGGGGTAAAGTAGTTATGAATAATATTTTTACAAGGGGTATTCCCATTTCGCTCATTCTCGTCCCGATGATTCGGGACTCCGAGGTTTTCGCTTATCACCGAAAAAAACCGCTCAAAGGGAACACCCCATGTATAGATCATGTCTATGATAAAAGCTATGAACAAATATCTTGATATAAACAAAAGCGTGATGATCTCTTCCCCCGCGGGCTCCGGTAAAACGGAAAAGCTCGCGAGGCGGTATATTGCTTTGCTCAGATCAGGTGTTGATGTTGAGCGGATACTTGCTATTACCTTTACAGACAAGGCAGCCGCTGAGATGAAACAGAGGATCCTTAGAATACTCAGGCAGGAAGATAAAGAGCTGTTCGGCAAACTGCTTGAAAAGATGTCCTTAATGAGGGTGTCCACCATTCATTCTTTTTGCGGCACCCTGCTGAGGCGTTTTTCGTTTGAAACCTCTCTTGACCCCAACTACAGGATAGAGGACGCGATCGACTCGCGCATCGCGTGGGACAGGATCCTCTATGAGGTATTAATGGAAGTCGGTACGACTCGATCCCGAGCCGGTAAGGGGAAAGCCGGGAATGAACTGCTGTTCCAGTCACTCAGTGAGAATGGATTTAAAGGACTGGATCGCCTTAAGACCACGATAAACTATCTGTTTGAAAAGAACCCGTTCTCTCTGGAGGCAGGGCTCCCGGGACCTTCTCTGGCTTCAGAGATGTTTGCAAAGGAGCTTGCGGACTGGTCCGGCGCGGCAGCGGCGATAGAGAACTACGCGGAATTATTCAGAGATGACGGTTTCACCGGACTTGTTGCTGCTGAAAAGCACTTTCTGACCAAAAGCGGCGAGCCGAGGAAAAGAGCTCCGGCTTATGCCAAAGGCATTGTTGATTACCAGGGATGGGCATCAACAATGTTTAAGTACTGGAGCGAAAAAAGCAAAGAGGAATTCAGGAAAAGGGCGGAAAGGCTTAAGGCGGTCTTTAATAAATGTTTTGAGAAATATAGCGATAAAAAGGCGTTAAGAGGGCTCCTTGATTTTAGCGACCTTGAGTACATGACATTCAGGCTTCTTACGGAAGATCAGGAATGGTCGAACATACTTTACGCGTTTGATGAAAAGACAGACCATATCCTGGTCGATGAGTTTCAGGACACGAACAATTTTCAGTGGGGGATAATCGACAAGTTGACAGAGGAATGGCGTTCCGGCCTTGGAGCAAAAAGGGAAGAAGGTAAAGTGCCGACAATATTCCTTGTAGGCGACGAAAAACAGTCCATATACTTTTTCAGGGGCGCGAATGTTGAGATCTTCAACAGGGCAAAGATAAAGCTTGAGGAATGGCTTAAACGTGAATTTTACTACGAAGAAGTCACGGAGAATTTCAGGAGCCTGCCCGCGATCATAGATCTTACCAATGCCCTGTTCTCGAAGATCATGAGAACCGTTGAGCCTGACGAGTCCGGCGGCGAGGGAATGCCGTCATGGATGACAAGGTACAGCGCGTTTAAAGCCTGCCGGACAGACACAAAAGACGCCGGGAAGGTAGAGATCATACTGCTGGACGATGATGAGGCTACTACCGCGGAGACAAGGCAAAAAGAGGCGGATGTCATAGCAAAAAGAATACAGGGACTGATCGATGATTACCGGATAACAGAAAAGGCGGAAACACCAGCCGGTTCGAGGCCCTGCAGGTATATGGACATAGCGCTTCTTCTGAGGAAGAGAACACACCTTAAAAAGTACGAGCAGGCGTTCAGAAGGTATAACATACCGTTTGTCGCGGTAAAAGGCATTGGTTTTTATCAGGAACCCGAGGTGGCGATCCTCAGGGCATTAACTTATTTTCTTTCAAATCCTTATGATGACTACAGTCTTTATATACTGCTCAAGAGCCCGTTTTTTTCGATCGATGAGGGCTCCATTGTTAAGGCAGTGAACAGTGAGGGTGATTGCCTGTTTTCCAAATGGCGGAAAACGCGCGACGGTTCAGAAAAGCTCCTTGACGAGTGGCTTTTGAAAATTCAGCAGGTCCCGCTCTCTGAATTAATAGAGGAAGCGCTATCACGGACAAAGGCGTGGGAGTTTTTCCACGAGGCACAGCAAAGGGCGAATGTAAAAAAGTTCATAAAACTGGTGGAAGACCTTGAGGCAGACGGCAAATCACTGCTTAAAATAAGGGACTTTCTGGAGCGCACAGAGGAGAGGGCGGACGAGCCGAAAGCGAATGTAAATACCGAAGGAATGGATGCTGTAAGGATAATGACCATTCATGGAGCCAAAGGCCTTGAATTCCCCGTAGTGTTTGTGCCCGGGATTGATGAAGGTTTTTTCACAAAGGCAGGCGACAGCCTTATATACGACACAGAAGGAAAACTGTTCTTTAAATATGTGCCGCAGTCCGCGGTGCGGCGGATGGATGAGGACTTTATCCTCCATTCAAGAAAAGAAAATGAGGAACAAAAGCGCCTGTTTTACGTGGCAGTTACAAGGGCTGAGCAGGCGTTTTTTCTTACGGGGCGCTGGAGTGAAAACAATAATAGTTTTCTCGGCTTTTTAAAGCAGGGGCTTGGCCTGAACAGGGTAGAACCCGGAGCACAGAGCACAGAGCACAGAGACCGGAAAACGGAAAACAGAAAACAAAAAACTAAAAAGGGGCCGCAATGGGGAACTTCCGTGCAACTGGAGGGGCTTTCCGTAATTTCAGAACAGGAGATCAAAGCCTTATACAAAAAGAGGCCAAGACCAAAAACATCAAAGGCACCTTCTGCTCCCGAGAAATTTATTCCGATCAGGGTTGAAAAACCGTTAATATGGAATGCGGTTACTGAAACAATTGACATCAGGCGACAGCATGGGAAGGACTGGGCGGTCCTTGGAGATGTTATCCACAGGCTTTTTGAAGATATATCAAATGGTGTTATAACAGAGGGTGACATGCGCGCAAGAGCGCAAAAATTGCTTATGACAAAAGGTATTGTCAATAAACAAAACGAGAGGTTATTATCTGTTATTGGAGAAGATGTCAGTCTCCTGCAGGAAAAAGGCATATGGCAGGATGTGATCATGCCCAGGGACAACTCTTTTTCAGAGCTTCCTTTTGTCCTTGGATCAGGTGACACCGTTTATACAGGCAGGATAGACAGGGTGATAAATGAAGACGGGGTTTTTAAGGTCTATGACTACAAGACATTCCCTGTGGATAAAAAGGAAATGAGCTATTTGCTGAAAGGATATGCATCGCAGCTGCGTATTTATAAAGAAGCGGTCAAAAATCTGTTTAACGCGGAAGATGTGAGGTCATACATAATTTTTACGCATACAGGGGAGATAAAGGAGGCGGGGTAAGAAAATGACGATTTTCGAATGACCCCGTAAAGTCCATATGGACTTGGACTACGGGGCAGGCGATTAAAACACCAGGTACTATAAAAATAAAAATTCATTAAATCGTAAATCGAAAATTAAGAGAAGGAGGACATACAGAGAAATGAACACGTCAAAGCTTAAAATAGCTATTGCGTCTGACCACGCGGGATATCAGTACAAGGAAAAGATCAAACAGCACCTTGAGTCAAAAGGCCATGAGATAAAAGACTTCGGCACAGACTCGGAACAGTCGGTCGATTATCCTCTTTTTATAAGGCCTGCGGCTGAGGCTGTTGCCGCTGGTGAATGCGATCAGGGCATAGTGCTGGGCGGGTCAGGCAACGGCGAGGCAATGGCGGCGAACAAGGTTAAAGGAATAAGATGCGCAGTATGCTGGGACAGTGAGTCGGCCCGCCTTGCAAGAGAGCATAACAACGCGAACATGATATCCCTTGGCCAGAGGATGATGACCGGAGAGACCGCACTTGAGATAGTTGATACATGGCTTTCAGCCGAATTCGAAGGCGGACGGCATGAGAGAAGGATAGAGCAGATAGAGGGATAACCCCGGCGTTCCGCGCCATACAGGCCTGATCGGCATGAAGGCATTAGATGAAAAAATTTCTTGTTACATTTTTTCAATTGACCCCTGTTTTACATTCCTGTCGGCGCTGGTTTTCTTTTTAAAAAATCTCGAAGAAAGATATAAACTTGTTGAATAACAGCAAAAACATTGAGTTCGGGCCCGTATTAATATACAATTAGAGGTGTATAATTTATACTGAATTTTATGAACGTAACTATTATCAACTCCTGGACAACGTCAATAGGGATTCAACTGAAAAACAGACTATGGGAGGCTATAGCGGGATTTGAACAGATCAGACCTGAAGAACGGCTGCGTTGAATTGTTGAACGCGTTACAGGGAGTTCTGTCATTGGAATGGGACGACCGTTTTGAAACCACTGTGGCTGAGTTTTCTGTGGATAATAAGGACAGGATCCGTGAGATACTGGAACGCTATCTTGGCTTTGTCTGGGACAGCTCCAGCATCAAAAAGGCTCCTGATATTGTGCGGGCCATTAATGATGATCTTGACGGCCTCAGGCCGCGCCAGCTGTTTTTTGCCTCTGACCCGGACCAGGAGGTCTTTATTTTTTGTGCCTGGTGGCCATGGGGTAATGGAGAATCAATCTCTGTCCGCTTTGCGCCGGCATATAAGAACCCATCCGGTTCACAGAAGGCTGAACTCACAAAATTGTTTAAAGACTTGTTAAGGGTTTAGAACAGGTTTAAGGGACGATGTTTGCTCCACGATTTCCACTTCCTTTTTGATGATTTACGTAAAAATTGGTTGACAATAATAGTTAATCTAAAGTTGACAATAAGTTGTCAATAAGAGACGCTGTTTGCATCAGAGCCAGCGTGAAGGCAGGTAATAACCCCTGAGTTCCCTGAGCAGAGCCTGTGTTACCATCTGGCGTCCCCAGTTATACCCGCCCCAGGGATAGAGAAACTTTAGTATCTCAATTATGACCTTTCTCTTGTCCCTTGCCGTAAGATTTGACAGGGCGCCGCGGAAATCAGCCTCATGAGGCCGGCCGAATATTATCTTTATGGGATTCCACTGGTCTGAGCATCGTTTTACTTCAGATGCTATCATCAGACGGTAAACAGACTGAAGGCCGGTGTTCCTGTGCAGTGATTCCGCAACAGCCTCTCCGGCTATCGCGCCTGAGTGAAGCGCGCAGCTCATACCTTCGCCTATCATGTTGAGAAATCCAGCGGCCTGGCCCGTAATTATCACGTTCCCTTTACCAAAGACATACCTGTTTATAAGAGACAGGCCGAAGTTGTTTACCACGGCCTGTCTTTCGTCGCCAGGCTCCAGCTTTACGCCATAGTGCTTTGCCAGATACTCGATCGTCATCCGGTGCCTGTGCGAGAGCCTTTCACCGGCTTTATATCCGACGCCCACGATCTGCCTGTTATTGCGCTCGTGGCTCCATGTGTAGTAACCAAGAACAGGATGAAACCAGAAGTGAAAATATTCCGGATCCAGTGGGCATTCGATTATTTCATGCAGATATTGCGCGACCGTGAACCAGTTGATCTGTTTCCTGTACTCCGGGTACAGGCAGCGCACTGTCTGGGAGTTGGGCCCGTCAGCGCCTATTACGACCCGGGTGCGATAGCGGATGTCCTCCTTATTGCGTCTCGCGAGTACCTCCACATGAGTACCCCTGTCCTCAATGCCGATGAGACGGGTTTTGTCGTGCACTTCCACTTTGCTCCGCTTTATAGCCCAATGGTCCGAGTACATACGGTCCAGATGAGGGGTTGTTCCATGATCAAAATCCATTGGCATCTGTATCATTCCCCTGAAATGAAAGGTAACGCCCCGGCAGGAGGTTGGCTCATACAGGATCTCTTTTGGAAGAGGGCCGAAGTTCTCTATCAGGAACCTGTGTCCGCGGGGTGAGATAATGCCGCTGCAGGTCTTGTGCCGCGGAAGGGCGTACCGTTCCAACGCTACCACCTCAAGGCCTGAGTCAACCAGCCGTTTCGCGGCTGCGGCAGATGAGAGGCTTGCCCCTGAGATAAGCACATCTACTTCTCTTATGCCGTTTGGAGCGGTCACAGGGTTTCTCCATCTGCCAGTTCAGCCACATGCATTACCGGTTGAGTGACGGCCTTTTTTAAGAGCGGGATATCTTCCGCTGTTTCTGCCACAACGCGATCAAAACTCCTGCCATCGAGTATCCAGCTTATCTGCTTTGCGCTCTCCGGAGCGGACCTGCTTTTGAACTCTGCCTTGCAGCACGCGCCTGTTGGAATGGCGATCCGCTGAAGGTCCAGGTTCATTATACAACCGGTCTGCTTTCTTACTTCCGTATAAAAAGGCAGGCACCTTTTGAAGTCCGCATTAAAGGCGCGCGCCTCGATAATATACAGATCTGTCGGCCTGAGAGAGGACCGTACAATGGGAAGCCTTAACAGGGCTTCGCCAAGGCCAATAACCTCAAGCCCCGGAAGTACGGCCCGTATATAGCGCTTGAAAAGGCCGTCAGAAACCACGATTTTCCTCATGCCGGAGAGTTCCCTATAAAAGGCCGCAACCCTGCCGGATATCGGCCTGCGGCCATTCTCAAATGCTTCTAATATATCCGAGCCATTGTCCTCTGCCAGCGGGATGTCAAGAAGGCTGAGCGTTCGTCCCAGCAGGTCTTTATTCTTCAGTAAGGCAGTATCAGGGATCAATACAGCCCTGTCAGGCGTTGACCTGCTGAGTTGTACCTGAGGCAGATCGTCTTTGCTTTTGCCGTTATTAAGCGCCTCCCTGAGTTTTAGGGTAATGTCAACTGTCTGGATGCCCATTCCGCATGCCGGTTCGCATGAGCCGCATAAAAGACACGCTCCGACCGAATCTTTCAGTTCTTCAGGCTCTGCGCCCGCCTGAAGAGCCAATGCCCTTCCGGCAAAGGTCATGAGTATTTCGTGGCTTTGCTGCCATATGGGGCATGACAATGTGCAAACTCCGCATCCATTACATTGTTCATATCCGCTTATGCTGTCAATTATCAGAATATCACGTCCGGGTTCAGGATCATTGCAGGATCAGCCTCCTGTTTTATCCTCAGATGTTTGTCAACCAGTTCATTATTGAAGACGCGCCTTATGTAACCTTTCATCATCCCTCCAAAGCGGTAATAGCTCGTGCCCATATCAACACCAATATCATATATTTCGTTCTTAAACGACTGAAGATGGTCGCGGCTGTAGTAATGGTCCCCGAGAATCGGTTCGAACTCACAGCCATAGGCAAAGTCCTGAGCGTCGGGAGGTATGCACGAAAGTTCATAGCGGGGCCTGCTGCCGAAAAGCCTGATACCCACGCAGTAAAGCGTATAATTCGGGAAGTACCGCCTGCAAACGGCATTTCCCCTTTCGACAGCCCGGGCAAACTTCTCCCTGCTCGTTGCCAGGTCAGGTATTACCATCTGCCTGCCTCCCCAGAACTTCCAGACCGCGCGTGAAAAGACCACGGTCCTGTCCACCATCTTGTTGTCCTGCATATGAGCTGACGGGCTTAACTCAGGGAGAAGGGCGCGCTTCCGTTCAAGAAGATAAAGCGCCTCTTTGACCTTCCATGGATGAAGCGCATAGTGAGCCGCCATGCGCAGAGTAAACCCGATCTCACCATGTCCCCTGAGGCGGCTCCTGTAACGGCTGAAGAACTCCTGCTCACGCTCATCTGAATCAAAGGCAACAAGCAGATTGATCGCACGGTCAAGCATTGTCAGGATACCGGCATAATCAGCAATTTCTTCTTCGACCAGGAACCTGAGGTCTTCTATGGACTCCTTCAGGGAGCTGTAGTAAAAATAATGCATCCTGATGGGTGTAAATGGGCGGATCTTCAGGGTCGCCTCTGTTATGACGCCGAACTGCCCGTAGCCAAGGAGCACTTGTTCAAAGAGCTCCGGGTTTACCTGCTCGCTGCATTCTACAATATAGCCTGTTGGCGTCACGACCTTAAGTGATATGGCCTGGTCCGCGCTGCAGCCGAACTTTGGAGAATTGATGTCTATACCGCCCACTCCAAGTGTACCGCCAACAGAGGACGTCATGTTGAGCGGCGCGGATAAATAATCAAGCCCCTGACGCCGTAAGGCCTCGGCAAGCGAATGCCAGTATATTCCAGCCTCGGCACGGACCGTCATATTGGCGCTGTCTATATGGAGCACCCGGCTCATGCCCCGCATGTCAAGCTGAAGGCCTCCGTAAGAGACACATTCGCCTTCAGTAGTAAGTCCGCCGCCGCGCACAGTGACCGGGACCCTGTGTTTCTGCGCGGCTTTGAGCGTTTTTGATACATTCTCTGATGACCTTGCCACGAGCACACCGCGCGGCAGGCCCATTGCCACGCCGCCTCCGTCGGTAATGTATATTGAACGAGCGGCAGAGCTTTGGCTTATATTTACGCCTGCTGAGTTGAGCTCCGCGACAAAGGCATCCCAACCAGAGCCGCTCCAGCGGGACGGGTTGGTCTGCTGCCTGGGGACGCCTGTTAGAGAGTCAGGCGTCACAGGGGCTAATCTGTTTTTGTTTCCTTTAATTTCATGAAGATTATCTTGGGGCATTTTCTTCTTGCTCTTTCTTCACAGACAGAAGCGGAGTGGGAAGCAGGGTTGTAATCATACGTTTCTGTGTCATAATCTTCCGGCATTAAGGAGAGCGCCCTGTCGTAATCTTCCTTGCAGACAAAATAAAGGGCGTCCATTAAGGCCTGTCCAAGGTTGTGGCCTGTTCTGTCCATGACATATACCGCGCTGCATTTGCAGATGCCGCCTGTAATCTCCAGCGATCCCGTGTCAATATCAACAGGCGCACGCAGCAGATTTTCGCAGAACGGACACTGTAGAGGTCTTTTTCTCATAAAAAACGAGTCATTTGGTCATTAAGTGATTATGTCATTAAAAAATGACTCAATGACTGAACAACTTAATAACTTTCTAAAGATTCACCTTTGTTTTTTTTGTATCTTTTTGCGCATTTTATCATGCCGTCCACCCACTTTGGAGACCCGAGGGCATGCAGGTGGGTGTATGTGGCAAGCACGTTCTTATAGCAAATACCGTCCATGCTGTTTTTTATTCCCTTACCTCTCCGCATATTAAACGCCATGTGGGTCCTGCCTTTTTTGAACTCAGCTACCCGGGAATAATGAAACTCGTGACCCTTTAGTATACTGCCTTCCGGGAAATAAGGGTTGGGTCCGGCTACCTTAACAATAGTATATCCATGCGCCTGCATTTTTTTCTCAAGCTCAAAGACGATCGGGAAAACGCCTGCCATGGGGTATTTCCTGTTCTTTAAGACAAGGCTTTTGCCAAGATACATCAGTCCCCCGCACTCCGCGTATACAGGCAGGCCTTTTTCAACCGCGCTGCAAAGGGACCTTCTGAAGCCGGCATTTTGGGACAGCTCTATGGCATGAGTCTCGGGAAACCCCCCGCCGATATAAAGCGCGTCCATATCAGGAAGTTTCTTTTCCCTGAGGGGGCTTACCGCTATCAGTTCCGCGCCCCTTCTTTCAAGTTCTTCGAAATTCTCAGGGTAATAAAACTGAAAAGCGGAATCTTTTATGATACCAATCCTTAGTCCTATGTCCGTTGTCCGTTGTCTGTCGCGACTGACTACTGACGACTGACTACTGACAACTGCTTTTATTGTTCCTGCTTTTTTAGCTATCTTCATAATACCGTTGACATCAAGGTATTTTGACGCGATCTTTTTTACCGCTGACAGCGATCGTTTGATGCCAGGATGCTCCTGAAAAGGGGTCAGCCCCATATGCCGCTCGGGAAAGAGGTCATTTTCAAGCCTTGGTATCGCGCCGAGCACAGGCAGTTTGCATCTGTCGCTTATTGCCTTTCGTATCAGCGTTTCCTGCCTGCCGGTCGCGACCCGGTTAAGGACAACACCCGCGATTGAGACCTTTGGATCCATTTTCTGACACCCGAGCACCATGGCTGCGACCGTGTTCGTGGCTTTTGTGCAGTCTATTACCAGGATTACCGGGGTTTTCAGTAATTTTGCGATCTGGGCGGTACTGAAAGTGCCTTTGTGATCGGCGCCGTCAAAAAGGCCCCTGTTGCCTTCTATTACCGCTATCTGAGAGTTCTCAGCATGAGAGATAAAGGATCTTTTGATCCGGCCGGGGGCCATCATGAAAAGATCAAGGTTATAGCAGGGTGAGCCGGCTGCCTGAGCCAGCCAGCCGGCGTCAATGTAGTCAGGCCCTTTTTTAAACGGGGTTATTTTGAAGCCGTCTTTCCTGAGTGAAGCGATAAGGCATAAAGAGAGGATAGTTTTTCCACTCCCGCCTCGCAGACCGGAAATAACTATCCTCGGAATTGATTTAATGTGCAATGTGCTGCTTTTTAGAGCATACCTTTTTCTTTTAGATACTCATCACTGGGTATTTCTACAGAACTTGCGCCGCCGCCGTATGAGTACATAAGCTTCCCGACGTTTATCATGGCCCTGAGGGCCTTTTTGACCACATCTTTTTCAAGACCGGTATCAGCGGCAATTTTCTTGATAATGTCTTTTTCCTTTAATTTTTTCTTGCCCTTCATTTGTGTGGAATAAGCGAATATTTTCTCTTTAATTTCTTCTTCTTCCATATTGTCACCTCTTTTTGAAGGTTATTTTTCAGATAAGATAACTTCTCTACAGCAGTTTGTCAAGCTGTTTAAGATTTAAAAAAGGGTGGCTTTTAAACCACCCTTTTTTAATCTTACGCCCACTTAAAGGCTGCTGATGTTCTCAGGGTGTCTCTCATGAATGTGAAGTCGTCAATGTGCTGGTGTGTGAACTCAATGCCTGTAAGCTTGAAGAACTCTTCCCAGCCGACCCTTTCTATCCATTCGCCGACCCTCTCGTGCTTCCTGGCGTTCCTGGCGTAAACATCAAGGATGTTCTTTACGGCCGCGACAATCTTGGGCCATCTCGGCGGCTCATTGTAGAAGAACGGGATCGCGAGCTTTGAGAACTTGGGATCGCTCCTGAGACTGCATATTTTTCCGCCGACAACTATTGCCACACCGTCACGCTCGGCGTCTTTGATCGAGATCGGAGGACAGACCGTGAAGCAGTTGCCGCAGTACATGCATTTGTCATAGTTGATCGTGATGCTCTTTTCCTTGGGGTTAGGCCTGATCGCTGTTGTGGGACATGACCCGACAACAGTGGGTATCTCGCACATTTTCCCTACCTTGTCGTTGTCGACCACCGGTATTTTGGTGTGCAGGGCGACCAGGGCTATGTCCGAGCAGTGAACCGCGCCGCACATGTTAACACAGCAGGCGACCGCGAGCCTGACCTTGTTCGGAAGCTCTTTTTCCGTGAAATACTCGTACAGCTCGTCCATCATTGCCTTAACCAGGCCTGACGCGTCTGTACAGGCGCTGTGACAGTGTACCCATCCCTGAGTGTGGACGACATTACTGATCCTTGGGCCGATACCGCCGACAGTGTATTTCCTGTCTTTCAGTTCTTTTTTGAGCGGATCGATCTTGCTCTTGTCTGAAATCAGGAACTCGATATTGTTCCTTGAAGTAAAGCGAAGATAGCCGTCGCAGTACTTGTCGGCAAGGTCGCATATCTCGTATATGGTCTCTGTTGCCAGGATCCTTGGGGAAGCGACCCTTACTGTATAGATCTCATCGCCGCTTTCCGCAACATGCACCATTGTGCCGGGATCCAGCACCTCATGGTATTTCCACTTGGCGTAATTCTTTTTTATTACCGGCGGCAAAAACTGCTCATAATGCGGTGGGCCTATATCTGTTTGTCTTTCTGGTAATGCCATTTAAGTTCCCCTCCTTTAGTCCGGCAAGCTCACTGTAAATGGTGAGTTTATCGAACCATATTTTAATTTTAATATTTGTCCTTTGTGTATATCTTCTCAAAGTCCTCATCCTTGAAGAAAATGAACGGATCTTTTCTTGGCTCTTTAACCTGCTGAGGCTGAGGCGGAACGCCGATGGCTTCAAGGAAGGGTCTCATACCCTTGACTTCGATAAGCTCGCCGATCCTCTCTCTCGGTTTTGCGTTATCATCCCACCACTCGATTATCCTGGCGATAAGCTCTTTCAGTTCTGTGTATGGGGCCTCTACTTTAATGAACGGTACAACGACCCAGGAAAGCAGCGAACCAACAACGATCGGGGCCTTACTGCCGATACAGATAGTCGCTCCCCTCTCACCGCTTGGCCTGAGAGCCCTGGTCATTTTCGCTATACAGTGCATGCATCTGTTACACTGAGGGTTATTGATCTTAAGTTCCTTGCCGTCATAGCTCACGCATTCGGTGGGGCACATGCCGACGATCTCATCCTGGATGTTCATGCCGCCGTCGGCATATTTCTTTACTTCTGCCTGGTCGATCAGGATATCGCCTTTCCATGTCCCTATGATTGCGCAATCTGAACGTGCGATCGATGCAACGCAGTCACACGCGCATCCCGCGGCTTTTATCTTGAATTTATATGCAAAGGCAGGTCTGTGGAGTTCATCCTGGTATTCCTGGGTCAGGTTGTATATGACATCCATTGTGTCATAGTTGGCCCATTCGCAGCGGGACTGACCGAGACAGCAGCTCGGGGTTCTAAGGCATGAGCCGGAACCGCCCAGGTCCCATCCGCGTGAGGAGTATTCAGCAAAAAGCGGCTCAAGGCTCTCTGTGTTTGTGCCCAGAAGAACAAGGTCGCCTGTTGAGCCGTGCATGTTTGTAAGACCACTGCCGTATCTATCCCAGATCTCACAAATTTCCCTTAGGGCCTTTGTAGTGTAATACCATCCGCTTGGCTGATTAATTCTTATAGTATGGAAGTGCGCGACTTCCGGGAATTCTTCCGGCAGGTCAGAGTATCTTCCTATAACTCCGCCGCCATAACCGAGAACACCGACTATACCGCCATGCTTCCAGTATCCGAGTTTGGTCTGGTAAGATTTCTCAAGCTGGCCCAGTCCATCTTCTGCCATGGGGCTTTTCTTGGCAGCTTTCTTCATTTCCGTCACAAAGCTGGGCCACGGTCCTTTTTCCAACTCGTCCAACATTGGGGTTTTGTGCTTTAAGCTCATTTTCCCTCCTTTTTAGTTTTGGTTCCCGGTATTTTGAGTGGTTCTATTTTCCGGAGAACCTTTTTTTTAAGTGTTGATATTTTCTGTTTTTTTCTGAAAAACGAAATAAAAGACCGTATTGTCTGTCAAGCTACAGGCTTACCGGAATATAGTAAGGCTCATGATACTAATATATATTTCAACCCCCCGTCAAATAAAAAAAATTAATCCTGTAATCACTTCTGCTTATTGATATCCAGCCGGACTGAAGAATTTGCTAACATATCGATTTTTCTGGTAAAATTTCATATGTCCTTAAAATCCGGCGTTAGCCGTTACAGGGCCTGTTGACGAGGCCTTTGCCTCTCGCTTTTCCCCGGAGAAACATCATGAAAAAACTCGTCCAGCTGGTCATCATCATCTTCTGGTCAGCGATGGTCGTGCTCCTCATATACCGCCACGCTCCTGTCCCGGGTCTTGGTGTGGACGCGCGGTCCTTACTGCCCGAAAGCAGTGATAAATGGATGGGGATATACATGAAGGGCCGGAAGATCGGGTACGCCCGGAGTAAATTTAACCGGGAGATAGACGGCTACAGCGCCTATGAGGAGATAAAGATGACTCTTAAGGTCTTCGGCACTGCCCAGGATGTACACACAACAACCAGAGTGGTGCTGTCTCCGGAGCTTAAGGTCCGCTCGTTCAGGTTCAACATGGACGCGGCCCAGGATGTGGAAATAAAAGGAAGGATCAGGGACAGGCTTTTGAACCTGGAGATAAGGACAGGGGAAAGCGAATCAAAAAAGACAGTTCTGCTCGATCAGGAGCCGCAGATGGGCATTACGGTCCTGCCTTATCTGATGAAAAAAGGATTCAAAACAGGAATGCGTATGAATATCCCTGTGTTCGATCCCGCTACTTTGAGCAGTCAAAATATGCTTATAGAGATCATGGGCAGGGAAACGATCATGCTGCATGGCACGGAAACTGAATCATTCAGGATCAGAGGCGACCTGAACGGTATCCCGATGTTCATGTGGGTCGATGAACAGGGTAATGAACTAAAGGAAGAAAGTCCCCTGGGGTTCACGCTTATAGCCGAGCCCATGGCAGAGGCTGTAAATCTTCCGGGTCTGACCTCGGATGTATCGGACATAATACTGCTGACCTCAGTCCCTTTTAATATTGATCTGCCCGAGGATATCTCTTTTCTGAAGATGCAAATAAAGGGGATCGACTTTGAGGGCTTTGATCTCAACGGCGGAAGGCAGAGCCTTAAAGGTGACATAGTGGAGATAAACACAGAGGATATTGCTGAAGCCGGGCATGTTTCATTACCTGTTTCAGGTATGGACCGGTTTCTGGAAGATTCACCCTTTATTCAGTCAAAGGCCCTGGAAATAGTCAAGCTTTCGCGGGAGATCCTGGGTGGTGAGAAAGACTCTCTGGCCGCGGCGCGGAAATTATGGTTATGGGTATATACGAATATCGAAAAAAAACCGAGCATTACACTTCCGAGCGCTGTGGATGTTCTGAAAATAAGGCAGGGGGATTGTAATGAACATACCGCCCTGTACACCGCACTGGCGCGCGCTGCGGGACTGCCGGCCAGGATAAGTACCGGCCTTGTCTATCGAGACGGATATTTTTACTATCACGCGTGGCCCGAGGTCTTTACAGGCCAATGGATAGACATAGACCCCACGCTCGGACAATTCCCTGCTGATGCTACGCATCTCAGGCTTGTCAGGGGAGACATGGATAAGCAGCTGATACTGCTTAGGGCCATTAACAACATTGCCCTGATAGGGATAGAATATAAGTAACCAACTATGTTGGTAAGGTAGAGAGCAGAGAGACTTTACATTTTAGATTTTAAATTTTTCTTTACACTTTCTGCTTGTCGTAGCGAAGCCCTGAACCGTCTGGTACAGGGCGAAGCGGAGATCCCGACTTTTCGGGACTACTTTCATAACGAGGGATGAGGTATGATTAAATTAACTGATGTCGGGAAGAGCTTCGGCGATCACTGGGCTGTAAAGGGACTGAACATCGAGGTGAATAAAGGCGAGATATACGGTTTCCTCGGGCCTAACGGGGCGGGAAAGACCACGACCATTAAAATGATATCAGGGCTGCTGAGGCCGGGTACCGGCAGGATACTGGTCGGCGGCTATGATATCGTGGAGGAACCGATAAAGGCAAAGTCAATAACCGGTTATGTCCCGGATAAGGGCTTTGTATACGAAAAATTAAGCGGACTGGAGTTTTTGAATTTCATCGCCGCCCTTTATAAAATTGGTCCGGCCCGGGCGGCAGAAAAGATAGAGGAGCTGTCTTCAAAATTTTCTTTGCGGGAGGTCCTTGACGAACTTGTTGAGAATTATTCCGCGGGCATGAAACAGAGGCTTGTTTTTGCCGCGGCCCTTCTTCATGATCCGGCGGTCCTGCTGATCGATGAACCGATAATCGGACTTGACCCTAAGGGCATAAGAATGTTAAAAAAAATGTTAGAGGGTTTTGCCATGAAAGGGGTCGCTATTTTTATGGCCACCCACAGCCTTTTGCTCGCAGAAGAACTGTGCTCGCATATCGGCATAATACACAGAGGCAGGCTCATAGCCGCGGACGCGAAAGATAACCTTTTAAGCGGCGGCCGAAGACTTGAAGATCTCTTCCTTGAGATCACGGAAGAGGCGCCGTCAGGCAGTGCCGGGGTAGAGTAGTGAAAGATACAAAAGATATAATTATCTTTGACCCGCATATCGACGGCAAGCGTCTTAACTCCATTACGTCAGCGTTAAAAAAGAAACGCTATTCCGTCAGAGGCTTCAGGACCGTTGAAGAATACAGCCTGCATATTGAAAGATCAAAGCCTGATGCCATTCTTCTGCGCCTGCCTGAAGGGCTTAGCGCTAAAAACCTGAAATTATTCACTGACCATGCCCCTATAATAGGGGTCCTGGACAAGTATGAGGACAGGTTGATCAAAAAGGCCTTCAAGGCCGGCATCGATGAGTTTGTCATGCTGCCGTATAACGCCGCTGAGATACACCTTAAGGTGGAGTGTTGTTTGCGCAAGCAGCTGCGTAATACGGAACTGGAAAGGGAGAGAAAGCATCTTAAGGCAATAGTTGAGATCACGTCTCTTGCTTCATCGACACTTGACCCTCAGGAGATCCTGTATCTCATTGTCAAGAAGATCGCGGAGATCATTCCCGTTATCAGGTGCTCCATGATACGTGTGGACAATGAGCACAGGTACGCTCACGTGGTCGCTACTTTCGAGAGCCCCCGGCTGAAATCCATAACCCTTGACCTTAACAAGTATCCTGAGATCAGGGAGGCGCTTGCGACAAGGACGCCTGTTGTAGTGAACGATATTAAGAGCGACCCTATAATGACCGATGTAAGGGATTTGATTTCTCCTCTGGGTATAAAGTCAATAATCGTTCTGCCGGTCTTTTACAGGGACACTATCATAGGAACGCTGTTTTTAAGGACTTCCCGCTCGGGCAGGGAGTTCGCGGATCATGAAATAAAGTTTTGCAGCAGGGTGGCCAATACGTCTGCCAACGCGCTTTACAGCGCGTTTTTGTTTGAGAAATCAGAGAACGAGAAGATACATCTCGGGAAACTCGCGATAACGGATTTCCTTACGGGCCTGTACAACACCCGCTACCTTTACCACCGGCTTGAAGAGGAGTTCAGCAGGTCGCACCGCTACAATATCCCGCTGACGTGCCTTATGGTGGACATCGACCTGTTCAAGCGGATAAATGACGCTTACGGGCATAAAACAGGGGATCATGTTCTGAAGGAATTTGCCCAGATCCTGAAGAAGAATATCCGGAAAAGCGATATTCTGGCAAGGTACGGAGGCGAGGAGTTCATTATACTCCTTCCCAACACATCCAAAAAGGGGTCGATGTCAGAGGCTGAAAGATTGAGGCTTTGTGTGAAAAACCATAAATTCAAAACCCTTAAAGGCAAACAGTCCCTGAGTGTAAGTATCGGGGCGGCCACATACCCCCACAAGGACATTACCACAAATGACGAGCTGATCACTTGTGCTGATACCGCTTTATTTAACGCGAAGGACAAGGGACGGGGCAAGGTAGTAGTCTACAAATGAGGGCCTTTCCCCTTCTTTTTATTCCGGGAATCCTGTCTTTCAAAAACTCTCTTGATCTCAGGAGGATATCAGGCAGGCTTCCGTTTATTCTGCTGGGGATTTTGTTCTGGATATTCATATATGTCATCTTCAGTAAGGTCCTTGCGTATTTTAAAGGGGTTGAACTGTTCGGGGATATTCTTGCGGCGAAACTTCTTTCCATGGTCTTCCTGTCCTTTTTAAGCCTTTTGATCATGAGTAATATTATCACGGCCCTTTCCACGTTCTATCTTTCTCGGGAGCTTGAACTTGTCCTGACAAAGCCGGTTGAAATAAAGAAAATACATGCTGCTAAATCCCTGGAAACATTTCTGACCTCCTCCTGGATGGTCATATCATTCGCACTGCCGATGCTGATCGCTTACGGTACCGTATACGGCGCCGGCTATACCTATTATCTGGCGCTGCCTGTTATATTTATTCCTTTTCTGGTTATCCCGACAGGAATTGGCATAACCGTGACCCATATTATTGCCGTGACACTGCCCGCCAGAAACGCGCGCGATATAATCATGATAATTGGTGTTATGTTCCTGCTCATGATCTTCCTGTTTTTCAGGTTCCTGCAGCCTGAGAAGCTTTTAAATCCTGAATCATTTCCAACGCTGCTGGAATACCTGTCGAACATAGGGGTGGATTCAGCCTTTATGCCTTATTACTGGGCAACGCACGCCATATTGCTCCTGCTGACAGGAAAAACCGGGGACAGTATTTTTTACATACTTATGCTTATAAGCACCGGCGCGTTTTTTATGCTCATTGCGTCATGGAGCGGTTCACGCTGGTACAGGGCCGCGATCGACAAGGCGTTCGGCGTCAAAAAACGGGGGATAAGGGTGCCGCTTGAGAAGTTGCTGCCTGTAACCGTATCAAGACTGAAATCAGCGTTGTTGATAAAGGACCTTAAAATATTCTTAAGGGATAACAGCCAGTGGCCGCAGCTCCTGCTCCTGCTGGCGCTTGTGGTCATCTATGTTTATAATTTTACGGTCCTGCCCCTTGATGTCCTGCCGCAGTCGACGTTTGTGATCAGCAATTTCATCGCCTTCCTTAACCTTATCCTTGCCGGGTTCGTGCTGTCGGCGATCGCCGCGAGGTTTCTCTTCCCGGCGGTAAGCATTGAAGGCAGGGCCTTATGGATTATTAAGGCCTCTCCTGTGACAATGAAGGACTTTTTATACAGCAAGCTTGTCTCAGGGCTTGTCCCGCTTGTGATACTGTCGGAGATACTTGTTGTCACGACAAATCTGATACTTCAGGTGGACATGCTTATGATGCTTGTCTCGCTGGTGACGGTTTTTCTGATGACGCTTGCTATCGGGGGGCTGGGTATCGGCCTGGGCGCTGTTTATCCGAAGTTTGACTATAATAATGTAGCGTCGATCTCCATGAGCTTTGGCGCTATGCTTTTTATGATACTGGCGCTGATGTTAGTAACGCTTACCGTTCTTTTTGAGGCCTGGCCCCTTTATCTGTATCTCAACGCCAGGATGGTGAGCAGGCCCTTCGGCTCCTGGGAGATAAGCCAGGCGATAATCAGTTTTTCGCTGGTTGTTGTTTTGAACGCTGTGTGTTTTTATGTTCCGCTCAGGATCGGCGTAAAAAGCATGGAAACTGAAAAATGGACGTGATCACGACCCACATAAACGCGGATTTCGATGCTGTTGCCTCTATGGTCGCGGCAAAGAAGATCTATCCAGAGGCGGTACTGGTGTTTTCCGGCTCACAGGAGAGGAGTGTCCGCGATTTCCTGTCAACATCACCTGTTACGGTAGAGTTTAAAAGGGTCAGGGAGATCGACCTTGAGAAGGTCAGCCGCTTGATACTTGTGGATGTGAATAAGAGGGACAGGATCGGCAGGTTCTCTGAGCTGCTGGACAAAAAAGGAATGATAATCCACGTATACGACACGCATCCCCCTGCTTCAGGGAATATCAAAGGGCAAAAAGAGGTCATAGAGCATGTCAGCGCCACAACAACGGTATTTGTGGAGATACTGCAGAAGAGAAAAAGGGAGATATCCCCTGTTGAGGCGACGATACTGGCGCTGGGAATATATGAAGAGACAGGTTCGCTTATTTTCTCATCCACGACCGCGCGGGATATTTCAGCCGCGGCATACCTTGTTAAAAGGGGAGCGAATTTAAATGTTGTCTCCAGCTTTATCAGCAGGGGACTGGGCGCCGAGGAGATCGATCTGCTGAACGAACTGGTTCACTCTGCAAGGGACTATGTAATTCATGGCATACGGATAAAAGTAGCAAAGGCGTCAAGGGAGGCCTATATAGGCGATATCGCTCACCTTGCGCATAAATTCAGGGACAGTGAGGATGTAGATGTTGTTTTTCTCCTTGTTATGATGGAGGACAGGATCCAGGTTATAGCCAGAAGCCGTGTAGTGGAGGCAGACCTGTCAAAGATATTAAGTCCTCTGGGCGGCGGGGGTCATCCTGCGGCAGCCTCAGGTGTTGTAAAGGGCAAGTCGCTGGAGGAAACTGAAGAAACCCTGCTCAATATCCTGAAGGAACAGATCAAGCCGGCGAAGACAGCGAAGGACATTATGACGCGCCCTGTAAAAGGCATTAGCCCGGACGACACGATCAGAAGCGCGGAGCGTACACTCACGAGATACGAGGTGAACGTGCTTCCTGTAATAGAAGATGATCTCTACAAAGGCATTATATCAAGAGAGGTGGTGGAAAAGGCGCTGTTCCACGGGTTCGGCAGTAGTAAAGTGGCCGAGTTCTGCACGACCGACGCCCTGACAGTAACACCGGACACGGCAATGAATGAAGTAGAATCTTTGATGGTGGAGCAGAACCAGCGGTTTATGCCTGTGATCGAGAACAGGCGGATAACGGGCGCGATAACAAGGACCGACCTTCTAAGGTCGCTTTATGAAGATATACTCAGGAAAAGCAGGATAGGTAAAGAGCCTTTGCAGGAGAAGACCCTTACCGGCAGAAACCTGGCTAGCGGTATGAGGGAGAAACTCCCGGCGGATATATTTGAACTGCTCAGTTTATCAGGCGAGACGGCAAAACAGCTCTCCTTCTCTGCTTACCTTGTCGGCGGCTGTGTCAGGGACTTCTTAAGGGGGGAAGAGAACCTTGATATTGATATAGTCATCGAGGGCGATGGAATAAGGTTTGCCCGTTCCCTTGGCAGAAGACTCGGCGCGAAGGTCAAAAGCCACTCAAGGTTCGGCACGGCCGTTGTCATAAAAGGGGCGCTGAAATTTGACGTGGCAACTGCCAGGACCGAATACTACGAGTCACCAGGCATGCTTCCCAGGGTAGAGATGTCATCCATAAAAAAGGACCTGTACCGCAGGGACTTTACCATAAACACTCTCGCAATAAAGCTGGATCCCGAAAATTTCGGCCAGCTAATTGATTTTTTCGGGGGGCAGAGGGACCTTAAGGAAAAGACCATAAGAATACTTCATAACCTGAGCTTTATAGAAGACCCGACTCGCGTGTTCAGGGCCATAAGGTTCTCGGAAAGGTTCGGGTTCAAGATAAGCAAGCACACAAAAAATTTAATAAAGTTAGCTGTAAATATAAACCTCTTTGACAAACTGTCCGGCACGAGGCTTTATGATGAGCTCAATCTCCTGTTTATTGAGACAGAGCCTCTTGAAGCTGTCAAAAGACTGCTTGAGTTCGACCTCCTGAAATTTATTCATCCTGACGTGTCTATAACAAGGGCCCTTGAAGAGACATTTAAGGATATACAGGAAACATATGCCTGGTTCAAGCTCCTGTTCCTGGAGGAAGAGCTGAACAAATCACATCTCATCCTGATGGCACTTATTGAAGGGTTAAGGCCTGAGGAAAGAGAAAAGGTCCTGCGGAGGCTGTCGGTTCCGAAGAAAGCAAGGGAGGAAATGCTCGAGAGCATAGAGCAGTTTAAAAAGACACTGTCAAGGCTCCAGGCCACGTCCTGGCAGGAAAAGGACATATATTACGCTTTGCACCCGCTGAGCCTGCAGTCGGTCCTGTTCACGATCGCAAAGGCCAGGGACAAAAAGCAGAAGAAGGCGCTGTCATCATACCTGACAACGCTGAGAAAGATTAAGCCTTCGCTGACGGGAAAAGACCTGAAGACGCTGGGGTATGCTCCAGGTCCTCTATTCAATAAGATACTGCGCGCGGTCCTTGACGAGAGGCTGAACGGCAAGGTCAAAAGCCGTGAAGAGGAAATGGAATTTGTGAAGAAAGAGTTCCCGGTATAGTGGGGTTCTACCCCACGCCTGTTATAAGTTGTACGCCTGCCCCGTAGTCTAGTCACGACAATTGTGGACTTTACGGGGTTAATCGTTACCCGCCTTGTAGTGCCTGCCTGCCGGTTTGTTTGGCATGGTGGTGGGCAGGCGGTCCGTAATGACTCTGCAATTCCCAAACTTATAACATATAACCAATAACTAATAACGGTTATTTGCTAATAAATGACGCGTATGCCAGTATAATAACAGCAGCATCCATTTTCCATATCATTAAAAAAAGACCGTTCGTTGCCGTCCTCGAACAGTATCCTGACAAAGCAGTTCCCTCCGGAAAGCGACGAATGTTTCTCTTCAACAACCTCGCCCGTACCCCAGACAGAATGCTTAATGTGCCGGACCTTGTCCCCGACCTTAAGATACAGTCTTTTCCTCATTGATAAACCCTCTTCGCCGCTTTATAAATTATATCATGTCCATAAGAGGCAGATCCTCCTATAAAGATAGTTGTTGGCTGCTAAGGGTCACTCGTTCTTTTGTTCTTCCTCTGTAACGATTGATTTTAAGGCCTATAACTATTACACTTCTATATGATCTCTATTGTTATCCCCACGTACAACGCGGAGAAATTCATGCCGGCCCTGCTGGACTCCATATTCAGTTCAACTGTAAGTGATTTTGAGGTAATAATCGTAGATGACTGTTCTACTGACAACACAGTTGAAGCCGTAAAAAAATACCCGGTAAAGCTTATCAGGTTAACGGAAAATTCCGGTCCGGGCAAGGCAAGGAACATGGGGGTAAAGACAGCGCACGGCGATATTATATTTTTTCTTGATTCTGACGTCACTGTTACCGCCGGTACTATCGAGGAAGCAGCGGACTTTTTTAAAAGCAGCCCTTCGGTAAATTGCGTAATAGGCGTGTGTGAAAAAGAGCCTTTAAACAGCGGCTTTGTCCCGCGGTATATGGCACTGTTCGAATACGTTCACCTCAAGGGTTCCAGGTATGACGAGGTAAGCGTGTTCGCTCCGAGATGCGGCGCGATAAAAAAAAACCTCTTCGAAAAAATAGGCGGCTATAATGAAACATACAAAGGCGCTGACGTCGAAGACTTTGAACTGGCCAGGAGGATCAACAGGACTGACAGGATCATATTGAACAGAAGAATGGTTGTAAAGCATCAATTCGCTAATTTCAGACAGGCTGTCAAAAACTATTTTAAACGCGCCTTCATGTGGGTGCGTCTGTTCATAAAAGAGAAAAGGTTTGATAACGCGGGGCCTTCTGTGCCCAGTAACGGCATAGCCGCTTTATCAGCTTTCTCAGCCCTTTTGTCCCTGGTCCTGACGCCTTTTCTGGACGTCATGATGTATTTTTTTGTCTTCTTTATGGTTGTCTACCTGCTTGCAAACCTGAAATGGCTGAGTTTTATGTATAAAGAGGCAGGCTTTGCCTTTACAATAAAGGCCCTTTTCCTTAACTTTTTCCTGGGAATAGATATCGTGACCGCGGCTATGTTCGCGCTGGTAAGTTATCCGCTTAAGTCATTATATAAATAATGCCTTTGATAACACAGATTTAATCCCGATCACACAGATAAAAAGCATGAAAAAAGACTTTGTATTATTAGCGTACGCGAATGCCAGTCCGTTCCCTTATCATTCATGGACGCCGCTTTCCATACTTGCGCCTGGCGCGTACCTTGAACAGCATGATGTGGAGGTCGAGTATTTTGACGGGAGGATCCATAAAAAGGAGCGGTTTAAAGAACTGGTAGAAAAAGGCCCCCTGCTTGTGGGTCTTTCGAGCATGACCTGCTTTCAGATCAAAAACACCCTCAGGCTGGCCTCGCTCGTCCGCCGGATCGATTCCGGGATCCCGCTGGTCTGGGGAGGCACGCATCCGTCCATGTGCGCTGAGCAGACCCTCGCGTCTGGACTTGTTGATTTTGTAGTTAAAGGCGAGGGTGAGCAGACACTGCTCGAACTTGTCCATGCCGTTGGTTCAGGGCAAAAGGAATTTAATGATATAGACGGGCTTGGCTGGAAGAGAAACGGCGCCTGTGTCCTTAATAAAGACAGGGGATTTCTGGATATCGAAGACCTGCCTTTTCCATATGACGGCAAAGGCCGGGAGATACTGACGACCTACCTGGGCAAGACCGATACGCTTGAGAATATAGGCTATGAATCATCAAGGGGATGTCCTTATAAATGCGGTTTTTGCTATAACGTTTATTTTCACAAAAATGTGTGCAGGGTGAAAAGCGTTGAAAAGGTAAGGGCGGAACTGGTCAGGCTAAAAGAGCTTGGAGTCGGCAAGATGACATTCTATGACGATACATTCCTTGCAGGCGACAGGGACATGATGAACAGTGTTTGCGGTCTTCTCAAGGAGCTTGATCTTAAATGGATCGCTAACGTGAGAATAAACACCTTTGACGCCGAACTGCTCAGGAAGTTCAGGGAAGGCGGGTGCGTTTATCTGTTCTTCGGGATAGAATCCCCTGATGACGAGGTCCTTAAGTATATTAAAAAAGGCCAGAACCGGCGGATGATAGACGAAGGCATCAGGCTTGTATCTCAAGGCGGGATAAAGACCCTTTATTCATTAATGATAGGCCTGCCTAATGAAACGGAAGAACAACTGAAAAGAACGCTTGATTTCGCGGACGAGATAAGAAGGATACATCCCGGCTCTGAAGTCCCTATTCAGCCTTATGTCCCCCTGCCGGGCACGGCGCTGTATGAAGAGGCTGTAAAGGCGGGATTTAAGGCGCCGACGCATCTGGAAGGCTGGAAAAATTACACCAATGATGAGATAAAAACCCCATGGGTGAAGGACCCGGCATTATTAAACGCGATCTATATCAATACGTTTCTGGCTTTCCGGTATGAGAGGTTTCTGAAAGGTTTCTGGGGAGGGCTGGTTTTCAGGCCGTTCCATGAACTCTCGCTCTGGAGATGGAAAAAGCGGTACTTCAAATTCTTTTTCGAAGGCTGGATATATATACTCTATAAAAGATTTGGCCGGGTATTTATATTTTTGCGAAAACATATAAAATAGAACCAATAAAAAACCATGTTCATGCGTTAGAAAGAGACTTTGATCTCGATGGACAATTGACGATTGACAATTATTTTATGCCTGAAATATCCATTCTCTCAGAATCCCTGGCAAACAAGATCGCCGCAGGCGAGGTTATAGAAAGGCCGGCCTCTGTGGTCAGGGAACTTATAGACAACTCCATTGACGCCGGCGCAAAATTAATCACAGTTGAGGTCCTGCACGGCGGCAAAAAGCTCATGAGGGTTTCTGATGACGGCGTTGGAATGAGCAGGGAAGACGCGACCCTGTGTTTTGAAAGGCATGCCACAAGCAAAATAAGCTCAGAGGACGACCTTTTTAATATCAACACACTTGGTTTCAGGGGAGAGGCACTGGCTGCCATAGCCTCTATTTCAAAGGTAAGCCTTACAACATCTACAAGTGATTCTGACAGGGGAACCAGGGTAGATATCGGGGTAGGGCGGAAAAAACAGACCACTGACGCGCCGCCTTTGCAGGGCACAAGCGTTGAGATAAGAGATATTTTTTACAACACCCCTGCAAGAAGGAAGTTTTTAAAGACAATTTCAACAGAACTGTCCCATATAATCGCGACAGTTACCCAAAAGGCGCTTGCATACCCTGAGATATCGTTTCATCTCAAACATAATAAGACCGGGATAATTAACGCGCCTGCTGCCAGAGATATCAGAGAGAGATTTATACAGCTTTACAGCGAAGATATGATCAATGAATTCTTTGAGGTCAACAGGCAGATGCCGGGCTTAAGTATCCATGGCTTTTCCTCATCCCCGGACTTTACAAGGGCCGCAAGGGGCTATCAGTTTATATTCATAAACAGGAGGCCTGTAAAGAACCCGACCGTAAGCCATGCTGTGTACAGCGCCTATGACAATCTGATCCCAAAGGACAGGTATCCCGCGTATTTTCTGTTTCTTGATATAGACCCTCATAAAGTGGATGTAAATGTGCATCCTGCAAAGCGTGAGGTCAGGTTTGAATCCCAGGACGAGATACATAACATGGTTGCCATTGCGGTAAAACAGGGCCTGCATCCTCAGCAGGAACAAAGTGGAACTGCCGGGCAAATAACTTCCATGCGAGCAGAACATACAGGAAAAGCAGGGTTGTCTGCTGGAGGCGTGCGCGAAACCCTTGAGTCAGCCCTTGGTTATGAGAACAGGTCTTTCCCGGTGTCAGGGGACCTTCAGGCAGACTTTTTTACTGACAGGGGACCTGCTATTCACAGGTATTTTTATATTGGAGAGGCTTTTGTTGCGCAGGTTACAAATGACGGGCTTGTTATCATTGACCGTCACGCGGCACACGAGAGGGTGCTTTATGAAAGGCTTCTTAAAAAGACCGGCCTTGAGATAGAGAACCTGTTCCTGCCTCTCAGGGTGGAACTGCCGGCCAAAGAGTTTAATGTTCTTACTAACCATAAGGACCTTGTTAATGAATTCGGACTTGATATTGATGACTTCGGGGCGAATAATGTTGTGGTCAGGGCACTTCCCAGGGAGTTTCACAAGGCTGATATAAAAGGGCTTCTCCTTGATATAGCGTCGGGCATTCTGGATGAGCAGACATCAGGCATTAAAGGCAGATCAGAAAAACAGAAGCTCGTTCAGAACATAGCCGCCAGGCTAGCATGCCACAAATCTGTCAGGGGCAGGGAACATCTTAACGATGAAGAGCTGTCAAGGCTGATTGCTGACCTGGATAAAGCAGAGGTGCCAGACAGGTGCCCTCACGGAAGACCCACGCGTGTTTCCCTTTCCCTTGCTGATCTCAGGAAGATGTTTAAGAGGAAGTGACGAAATAGTCACCTGTCCCTAAACGCCCTCTTCAATGAATTGCTGTCTTTTTTTTTATTCAAAGGTTTAATGCGAAACATACAGCACTGCGAAGGTCTATAAGCTTATCATTAGACAGGGTTGTAATTAATGTTCCAATTTTTGCTTTTGAAACTGTCTGAATGTGATCGCAGTTAATAGCACAATCACTCTTCATGCCATCCTCACGGGACAACAAGACTTCGCCTGGTATGTCTCTGATTGTTGATGTTATCGGTGCTACGGTGACCTCGCCCAAGTACTCCAATATAGTATTTCTTGTCAGTATCACTACCGGACGTTTTTTGTCGGGACTCTTGAACTTATACCACCTTACTTCTCCCCTTTTCATTAATCACCCCATTCCTGCTCTGATTCCCAAACACCGAATTCTGTTTTACCAACTGGAGAACTCTCATAACCTCTTTTATGTTTTTTTTCAAGCGCGCTTATATTAACTCGTTTAATAGCCTCCCGTAAGGCTTTGCGCGCAAACGCGGAACGGGTTGTTTTTAATTTTTTTGCAAGCTTATCTACGGCTTCTACCAGGTCATCATCTAATGTCATCTGAACGGTTCTCATAAACACCTCCATTTAATGTGGATACTTATAGCTATAATAACCCACATTACGCGCGATGTCAAATAATATTGATAATTAAAATGTAAAATGTCAGGTTTAACCGCCTTGGGCGGGCTTTACGGGAGGCTGATGACCTTTTACCCCTCTTTTTTTCCCCTTACTTAGACAGTTCCAATGTCAATAATTAAGTATGGTGTCCCAGGAATTTGAATTCATAATTCATCGCAGGAAGTCCTGGAAGTCTGGTAATACCTCTCGTAAAATCGAGTCTACGACTTTCAGCATATTAAACTCTTTTTGACAATAAAACAATATAATACGACTGTCGTATTTGCTGATATTACAGACAATATACGATTTATGTTGCTTTAATTGCCTTATCTATAATTAAGGGGATTTTTAACTTGCTTATAGCAATATGTTTTGATAACGTAAAACAACGCGGAGAGTAAAATACGACACTCGTATATTAAATGATATCTCTGAAAATAATTGAAAATAAATGGCTGATAATTTAAAAAAGTTTTTTAGACTTGCTGAAGAAATTGATAATAAAAAAAGGAATGAAAAAAGACGATATAAACTACAATATTTATCATACATATCCGGGACATGAAGTTGGTTGTAGATTGCGGCTCTATTACTTCTCACACGCTCAGATTTAAAAAAGAAAAGAACAAAGAAATAAAAAGATATCAAAGCACTGCACGGGACAAGTACCAGAAGTGCTCTTTTTGATTTTGAAAATTTTAAGTATGCAAACGATTATTTTCCATGATAAACTTTTTATAGGTACTTGCCCGTGAGTTCCACGTTATGTGTCAAAGTTGTTTTAATCACTTTAAAATGCTCGCCTTGACAATGATATCAATAATGATACTATAATAATATATGGCTAAAATTAAAGACATTCTCATACAAATGAATCACAGTCCTGAAAATGTAAGATTCAAGGACTTGTGTATGGTTTGTGATTATTATTTTGGGAATGCCCGTCAAAGGGGAAGTAGTCATCGAATATATAAAACACCATGGCAGGGAGACCCTCGGGTGAATATTCAGAATAACAAAGGAAAGGCTAAAGCATATCAAGTAAAACAAGTGCTTATGGCCATTGAAAGATTGGAGGTAAATTATGGCACTGAAAAATGATCATTATACCTACCGCGTTACTTGGTCTGAAGAAGACAAGGAATATGTAGGGTTGTGTGCAGAATTTCCAAGCTTAAGCTGGCTATCCAGAACTCCTGAAGGAGCGTTAAAAGGCATTCGTAAAGTGCTTGCTGATGTAGTAGAGGATATGAAAAAAAGTGGTGAAGCAATACCAGAGCCAATTGCTAATAGAAACTACAGCGGAAAATTTATGGTACGTGTTCTACCAGAAGCACATAGAAAACTTGCTATTCAAGCAGCAGAAGCTGGAGTCAGTTTAAACCGTCTTGCCAGTACAAAACTAAGCAAATAAAATCACATATCAAAGCACTGCACGGGACAAGTGCCAGCAGTACTGATTTTGACTTTGATTAGTTATTGGTTTTCAAATCGGTTCATTTGCAAGTTATACGCTTCAGGCACGCACCCATGACCATGGCGTTATATTTTTTAAAAAAGTAATAAAGGGATATTAAATATGAAAGTAAAATTGTATTTTCTTGCAATTCTGTTTTTACTCATACCTATTGCAGCAGAAGCGGAGGATTGGGTTAGATATGCGGAACCGTCAGTTGGAACTGAAATATATTATGATTCAGAAAGTATAGAACAAATGAGCAACAAAATCATAAGGGTGTGGTTGAAAACAGAGAAGAGTATCGATCTGTACACTGATCTTTCCCGAACATATCTGAAAACAAGAAAAATATTACAGGAAATCAATTGCAGCAATAGAAAAACACGCGTGATTACAATAAACGATTACCACACAAATGGCACAGAGGATTCGACATCCTATGATGATCTTCGTTGGAACTATGCGGGGCCAGGTACTGATATGAAACGTCTTTATGACATGGTGTGTTCTGATTATCGCCTATAGTTAATTGAACCATTGGGGGTATGAAAAAGAAGTAAGGGTTTATGCAACCTTGGATGACATAGACTCAGATGGATATTATTACTATAAGGGTATCCCAGCGTCAGCAATAAAAGAAGTCTATTTGGGTCTTCGCTCTGATGATTCGACTAAATTAATTGCAGACTGTCTGAGGAAGAAAACGAAATATGAGCATTTAAAAATCTATAAAATGTATAAACACAACATAGCTTTCAAATTGGTTCCAAAGGAGATATAACAGCGGCTAACACCACTCGAGAGGGATGCGGAAATAAGCTTTTTCCTGCATATATACAGATCAAATAAAAATTTGAAGTTTGTCACTCCAAAGGGATATAATGTAAATATGGAAAAGATGAAATATATTCATTGGCAGGATGAGGGCATGTGGTTGGGATATATGGAAGAATATCCCGATTACATGACTCAAGGGGAATCGGCAGAAGAACTCGAAGATAATCTCAAGGATATTTATAAAGAACTTACCAGCGGAAATATCCCCTGTGTGCGCAAAATCTCAGAACTCCAGGTCTCTTGAAAAGAAAAGAATTAATAAAATAGATCGAGAAGAATGGGTGCGTTTTCATCAGGCATGGAGGGAAGCATGACTGGTATCAAAATCCAAAATCAAAAGTCTGCCAGCCGATACCAAGACACAAAGAAATTAACAAACGTCTCGCCAAACACATAATCAAGAAATTAAAATAATTGTCTAACCTGTCATTCGAGCCAATGCGTACCGCATGGCTCAATTTTGCGTTGCATAATGAAAATATTAAGCAAAATATCAAACCCAAAGGTTTTATATTCACGGTTGGATGTAATGATGGACAAAGAATTGATGCCAGAAAAGCATGGTCTTTATGCCTGGTACTTTAAAAATGTTGGCTACTTATTTAACAAAGATGATCAAGAGCACTTTAAGATCAAGGAATGTTTGATTTATTGTCTACCCGAGGGAAAGGGGTCAGACATGACTATTGACATTTGACTGCCTTCAAGTCAATTAATTAGAAAACAATTTGTCAGTATCGTTGAAAAGTCAATAGTCATGTCTGACCCCATATTTCCTTTACGCGTGGAAAGGTTTTGATTGGGAGACAATGAACAGATTACATGAGAAAGGATATATTAGTAATCCCATTGGTAAGCAAAAGTCAGTAGGTGTTTCACCGGAAGGACAAAAAAAGGCAGAAGAGTTATTCAAGAAATATTGTATGCCTGATTAACTTGGATATTTAATTTGCAGGTGGTATAACATGAAAAAAATAAAAAAGAAAAAGAAGAGCAAAGTTGTGCCTATTGCACGCTGTGGATTGTGCGGGAAAACCGGGAAACTAACGAAGACGGACTGCTGTAATCAATGGATTTGTGACGATGAAGATCAGTATGTAATGTTTTCTTACGATCGAAACAGTTGTTACCGAAATCACCGTCGTTACACATTGTGCGGATATCATTTTGCTGAAGAACATCAAGGGGATTGGAAGGACTGTCCAGAATGCAGAGACTCTATTGAAACAGAAATGTATGTGTACTATGGGACGAATGAATATAATTTTGAAAAGCTTGAAAATCCTCCGGAATATGAACCGACACGATGCTCTAAATGTAACTCTATAATTGTACTGAGTGAAGGTGGATACTCATCAAAAGGCGATGAATATTTATGTTACGAATGCTCAGAGATAAAGTTTTAATATAGAAAACGTCGAACCAGTCATGTGGATCGAATGCGAGACAGCAGGAGCTTTTTTTGCCAGATTAGAGTTTAAGGTTTTCAAAACAGTTTATCAGCAAGATATCACGCTTCATGTCTCACATCGATCATTTCATCGTTCGGTGCAAATAATAATTGACATCATATGCATAAAATGATAAATTAATGCATAAGGAGGTCGGTTATGAGAACAACTTTAGATTTACCAGAAAACTTATTAGAAGAAGCAATGAAGACTACTCACATTCAAACAAAAACCAAGGTTATTATTACAGCCTTGGAAGAGTTAATAAGAAAATCAAAAATTTCTGAATTAAAGAAATTCAAAGGAAAAATAGATTTAGACATTGACCTGGATACTGTTAGAGGCCGTACATGCCGGTACTAGTTGATACGTCTATTTGGGTAGAATATTTCAGAAATGGGAATAACTTAAAAAGACTAGATTTGCTGATAGATGAAAATTTAGTTGTTACGAACGACTTAATTCTTGCAGAACTAATTCCGTTTCTGAAAATTAGAAAACAAAGAAAAATTATTGAGTTATTGAATAATGTTAATAAACTCCAACTTAATATTAGATGGGATGACATTATAGACTATCAGGTGAAATGCTTAAGAAAAGGTATTAATAGAGTTGGGATTCCGGACTTAATAATAGCCCAAAACGCAAAACAAAATGATTGTGAAATATATTCATCAGATAACCATTTCAAATTGTTGAAAAACGCTATAGACATAAAGATGACAGCTTAGAAATGGGTGAGATATTTCTCATCATTATTGAAGGCATTATCATTTAGCAATATCAGGATCACCGAACAAAGCGCTAGGATAGGTATGCGGAACCTCAGGTACCAAATTGACCTTTGAAGTTTTATGATGTGCGAATTATCTTTTTGGCAAGAAAATATTTATCCGGTTCCGCATCCATCAGCTTTGCGTTCGACGACAAAAAATAATGAATACAGATATATTGATATGGTATTTTAGATCAAGGATTATGACAAAGAAAAAGTAGATGATTTGACCGTATGCCGTGAAGGACGTATGACTTGTCGGTTGAAGTCTGACCGTGGGAATTCGGCAGTTCACCCACGTAGCTTGAGGGAAGTGTAAGGGGTAACCCGAAGCACTAAGTTCCCTGACAAAGGCTCATTTGGTGAGTCGAGCAAA
This sequence comes from bacterium BMS3Bbin08, assembly GCA_002897775.1. Classification (GTDB taxonomy): domain Bacteria; phylum Nitrospirota; class Thermodesulfovibrionia; order UBA6902; family BMS3Bbin08; genus BMS3Bbin08. The sequence continues at coordinate 44,382 of BDTR01000064.1, forward strand.
CCTGCGGGTTGCAGCGGAAGCGAACCTATAAGTAGCCTCGTAACTTCAAAACGGAGTTGCCGACCCTGTGGTCAAGAGGGGAAGGCTGTAACACCTGTCCTAACAATAACTGCCAAAACCGATAGGTGGGCTCTCGGGGTAGCAGGGGTGACACGCAGGGGAAGCCATGCGGAAGAACACGGGGGACCCTTACAGAAGTGGTGCAGGGCAGCAACTGATGGGTATAAGGGAGACCGAAATCCACATTGGGTCTGTAAGGGAGTCGGAGTCGCCCATAGTACCGATAGAATTGCAGGGACAACATAACCTTGCGAGAGGGAAGGGGCAATGCCTTCATCATGTATCTGAAGAAAGGATGGAGAGGAGATTGCGTAAATGCTAACAACTCCAATAAAGATTCAGGAACTTCAGAGGAAACTATACCGGAAGGCAAAGCAGGATAGTGAGTTCAGATTTTACGCTCTCTATGACAAGGTATACAGGGGTGACATCCTGAATCATGCCTACAACCTTGTAAAGAACAACAAAGGGACATCCGGAGCAGACGGAATAACCTTTGCCGACATAGAAGAGCGTGAAGGAGGAGCAGGGGAATATCAGCCCAGGCTTTAATGCCGGTCAGGAAAAAGCTAAGGGATAGCACTTTGACATTCGACATCAAATCTATCGAGGTTCAACCTCGATAGATGGGGCTCAGGAGGGTTTTATTTATTTTCCAGGTCCTGATCACAGACATGATGACTCGAAAGATCTTTGTCCTGGTCCATAAAAGGTTTTTCCGGCATCATTTCTTTCATCATTTGACCGCACTTTCTCATTATTTGTATCGCGGGGGCCTTTGCCATTTCCTTGCCGAATGAGATCGCCTTTTCCTGGGCTTTGTCGCGTTTGCCTTCAGCGCACAGAGATTTTATCTCAGCATCGACCTGTTTTGAACGCTGTTCAAGCACTTCCAGTTCCGCCTGATCAACATCCTGCATACAAGACTGCATTTTTTGCATCTGTTCGGTCATTTTCCGCATGTCTTCTTCGTTCATATTCTGATAATCCTGCGCGGCGATCGCTGTGGGGATCAACAGTATAAGAATGCCTGCCAATATTTTCATGGTTTCTCCTCCGTTAAGATTTTGTTATCTATCGAGGTTCAACCTCGATAGATAATTTTCCGTAAAAACAATCAGTTGCGCTACTGGCGAAGCAGGCAATGATTAACAATTCTCAATTCACGGTTCATGGTTCACGGTTTTCTTGCAGTATCCAGTCCACTGCTTTATTGAGGTTTTTGGCAACAAAATCAGCGGCCTCTGAGTTCATATCTTGTCCTGTCTGAACCAGCACTCCTTTTGCCCCTGCCTCTTTTGCCAGAAGCATATCAGCTATCTTGTCCCCGACCACATAAGAGTGTTTCAGGTCTATATTGTGTTTGAGTCTGGCCCTGCGCAGGAGCAGTGTTTTGGGCTTTCTGCATCTGCAATCGTCATCAGGGTGATGCGGGCAGAAATAAAAGTCATCTATGCCCAGTGTTTTTTTAAGGTAGGCGTTGGACGCCCTGACAAAGTCTTCACTTACAAGCCCGCGCGCGATACCTGACTGGTTTGTTATGCCGATAAGTTTAAAGCCCGCGTGTTTTAATTTTTCAAGGTCCGCAACTGCGTGATCGAATATCCTTAGGTTGCTGAAGCTGTTCAAATACCCGGCATCCTCAATAACTGTCCCGTCCCTGTCGAGGAAAACCGCTTTTTCTTTTGGAAGGACGTCTTTCAGCGCTTCAAAGATATCCTCAGCGGTGATCGCGGTCATGCACTTAAGGTGTCCCTCGGGGCATTCTCTTTCAAGGCAGGGAGAACAGGCAAGGTCTTTACTTACAGTCCTGCAGCCTTCACCAAAAGGGCCGGTCTTTGTCCTGTCTGTGGAGCCGAATATTGCCACTGTCGGCACCAGTAATGCTGAAGCCATATGCATAGGGCCTGAATCATTTGTTATGAACGCGTCGCATTCCGATATTAACGCGGCAAGCTGTCTAAGGTCTGTCTTGCCGGCCATATTTAAACAGTAAGAACCGGAAAACGTGAGACGGGAGATTATATTCCCGGCAATTTCAGCCTCTGCGGGGTTTCCAAAGAGCACGACACGTCCATCCAGTTCATCGACTATTTTTTTTGCCAGTTCCGCGAACCTCTCAGGCATCCATCTTTTTGCCGAGCCGTACGCTGCCCCAGGGTTTATGCCGATGACAGGCCGGCCGGATGTGAGGCCCAGCTCTTTGCTTAAAAGCGCTTTTGCGTCATTTGTCTCTGCCTGGCTTAGATATATGCGCGGCTCTGTGTCTTCGGCAGATATATTTAGGGATTTAGCTAACAGGTTCAAATAGTAATGGACCTGATGTTGATCAAGGACCTCCTGTTCCACAGGCACTGACCGCGTAAGCAGGAGCCTTCGCCAGTCTCTGCGGTATCCGATCCTTTCAGGTATTCCAGCAAGCCATGTAATAAAGGCGGCGTCAAAAGCATTCTGCAGAAGTATTGCTGTGCTAAAACCCCTTGCCTTAAGCATTCTTGCCAGCTTGAACCTGCCCATGATGCTGTTAAACCTGTCATCATAAAGGATGATCTCGTTTATGTGCGGGTTGCCCTTGAATATTTCAGCGACCAAGGGTTTGACCAGAAGACTTATGTGCGCGTCAGGAAATACCCGGCGCACTGCCTTGATAGCCGGCGTTGTAAGAACAGCGTCGCCTATCCAGTTCACGCCCCTGATGAGAATTTTTCTAACGATCGCGGTCATAACAGTCCATGCTCAGTTTAGCAGGTTTGAACAGCTAAATGCCCTCTCTGGTAAAGAAGATTTCCGGCAGGATAATAAAGGCGCAGTATAAAAATTGAGTCAATAAACCCCTTATATCCCAGCATTGTCGCTGACTTGTAGAGAAGACGCGTTTTTTTTATGTACTTAACGCCGTCCTTATCGGTGTATGGACCGGGGCTTTTGGGATTGTAGGGGGTAAGGCAAAGGAAAGTTTTCATTCCTCGTTTTCTTTGTTTTTTTTCTCCTCCTCCTCTTCTTCTTCCTCTTTTTTCTTTTTCCCGGCCCTGGAAAGCTCCGCAAGTTTTTTTGCTACAAGATGGTTAAAGGTCCCCTCAGGGTAATTTCCGTCGGGCTGTAATTCTCCGGGTTTCATGCCTGTAAATATCTCAATGCCGTCTTCTATTGTGTCAATGGAATAAACAGTAAACTTCCTGCTCCTGACCGCTTCAACCACCTCTTTTTTGAGCATCAGGTTCTTCATGTTCGGGCCCGGTATGATCACGCCCTGCGCGCCGTCAAGGCTGTCAAGCTTGCAGACATCAAAGAACCCTTCTATCTTTTCATTTACCCCGCCTATGGGCTGGACCTCTCCATGCTGGTTCATTGACCCTGTTATTGCCAGAGATTGCTTTAAGGGCACGCCTGCAATACTGCTCAGCAAGACGTATATCTCGGCGCATGTGGCGCTGTCTCCTTCTATCCCGCCGTAAAGCTGTTCAAATGTAAGAGAGGCCGTAAGGCTGAGGGGCTGTTTCCTGGCATATTTCTCCCCGAGGTACGCGCTCAGTATCAATACCGCCTTTTCGTGGATCTTTCCGCTTAGTTTGGTCTCTCTTTCGATATTTACAATGCCGGCTTTTCCCGCGTATGCCCTTGATGTGATCCTGGAAGGAATACCGAACCTGTAGTCACCCAGGTCAATGACCGCAAGGCCGTTGATCTGCCCGGCCACGGCGCCTTTTGTATCCAGAAGGATGGTCTTTTCCCTGATCGCCTCGTGTATCTTTTTTTCGACCTTGTTGCACCTGTAAACCTTTTCCTCCAGGGCCTTTTCAACGTGTTCCACCTTGACAACTTTGGCCCCGTCTGTTTTTGCCCAGTGATCAGCCTCTCTCAGGACGTCAGCTATTTCACTGAACTTTGCCGAAAGCTTTTTCTGATGTTCGGCAAGCCTTGAACCGTATTCCGCGATCTTTGCGACCGCGTCCCTTTCAAATGGCTGTAATCCCTTTTCAGTACATTTCGTGCGGATAAAGCCCGCGTATTTAAGAAGGCTTTCCCTGTCCCTGTCCATGCGGTTCTCAAAGTCAGCCTTTATTTTAAAGAGTTCCCTGTATTCTTCATCCAGGTTATAAAGCAGATAGTAGAGATAGGGATTGCCTACCAGCACCACTTTAACGTTAAAAGGCACGGCCTGGGGCCTCAGGGTCACTGATGACACAAGCCGGTACTGTTCCCACACATCCTCTATCTTTAGCTCCTTGTCCTTGATCGACCGCTTAAGCGCGTCGTAGACAAAGATGTTCTTCAGAACATTAAGGGCGTCCAGAACCAGATAGCCGCCGTTAGCCATGTGCAGTGCGCCTGCCTTGATCATGCTGAAGTCGGTCACGGCAACGCCGTACTGGAGTTTGTGCTCGATCCTTCCAAACAGGTTGTAATAGGTCGGGTTGCTTTCAATGACAACAGGAGCGCCTTTTCTGTCCCGGTTGTTCACAAAGACATTTACATAGTATCTGACGAACGAAGGTTCTGTCTTTGCGGGTTTAAAAAAAGGAAGGGCTGACGGCTGTTCTTCCTGCGGCTTGAAATCTTCCACATGGGCAAGGATATCTTCTCTTACATCGTCAAGGTAAGCAATGATCTCGGTGTTGTCCTCATATTTCTGTTTGAGCTCATCGATCAGGTGCCCTACTGAAGAAAGAGCAGCCTGCCTTTCAAGCTGTTCTATTTTTTCTTTGACCTTTTTTTCCTCTACCCGTACCATTCTTACCGCGTCATCAAGTTTGTCCTGGAGCTGTCTGCCGATCTCATCTATTTTTTTCCTTACCTCAGTGTCCAGTTTCGCGTATTCTTCCTCATTTAATACCTCACCTGTTTTTTTCACAGGGACGAGCGCCAGTCCGCTGACGCTCTTTTTTAAAGCAAAGTCCTTTTCTTTTACTTCCTTCTCAAGGCCTGAAAAAAGTTTTTTCTGCTTTTCCTGGAAATCTTCAAAGATCTTGGTACGCTGCCTTTCGTATTCCTTTGACTCAAAGATCTTGGGGATCTCCTGCTGAAGGACCTTTATCAGCCCGTCCATATCTTTATGGAAAGTCAGGCCCGTTCCAGGAGGCAGGCTCAGTGCCTGGGGGACATCCGGGTTTTTGAAGTTGTATACATAACACCAGTCATTGGGAACAGGTTCTTTTCCTGATTTCTCTTCAAGGATGGTCTTGATGGTCGTCATCTTCCCTGTTCCGCTTTCGCCCAGAATGTAAATATTAAAACCGTGGCTTTCTATGCCCAGTCCAAAATCAAGGGCCCTTAATGCCCTTGCCTGGCCGATGGTTTCTTCAAGAGGCTGGATCTCATCCGTGGTCTTGAAAGGGAAATCGGAAGGTTCGCACCGGAAATAGAGTTCATCTGTCGATACTTTTTTTAGCATGAATAAACCTCCGAAAATATAGTTAAAAGTTAAAAGTGAAAAATTCGGAGTTAAAAAATGTGCTTGTAATAACTCATAACTTTAAACTCTCAACTTTTTTAATCAATATTGACATTATATCCCTGAGAAGAACTGTTGGCAAGGTTTTTCCAATGGACTTAAAATTGCTTGTCAGCAATGGCGTGCCGGTTTAAATCCGGTCTCCGGCACTATTGTTTAATCAATTAAAGCTTAAAGTGACATCAGAAATTAATCAGTTGTAACGCTGTGTTTTGTTTTATCTAAGGATTGTTGCAGTAAGTTGATAAACCTTTCGATTCCGATTCGATCTATTGCTATTCGAGAAAATGTCATTATTGGGCCTGTTTCCCCTTCTCTACTTGGCGGTTCTTGAAATCGAAATTCAAGAATGAATGTTTGGCCGTTATTTGTTCCAACGCCGAAATGGTTACTGCATATGGGAATCATTTTTTCATTATCCATATTTCACCTCCGTATTAGAAGTATACGTCAAGAATTTTTTTTTTACAAGCTATTTATCAAATAAATTAGATAGACAGTATTCATTTACCAAAATTATTGGTAAATGAAGTATCAATCGCAACTATATAGGTACTATAGTGGCTATAAGAACTCACAATAAAAGCATTTTTCAGATAATTAACAAATATAATTGAAATATGGTAAAATATACCACCTTAAATAGTATAATACTTGACAATTTAAACTTTATTGCATATACTAGACCATAATGGATAAGAAGCTCGTAAGTATATTAGCATTAAGAGATAGGACGCTGGAATTATTAAATGGAAAGATGGGCGATTTCTTTTTGGGAGGAGGTACTGCATTATCGTTATATCATCTAAAACATAGAGAATCTTTTGATTTGGATTTTTTTACAAAAGATTTTTCAAGTAAAAAGATAAAAGATGTAATTTCTAACATAGAAACTGGTCTTGATGTCAAGGCAAAAATTGAAGAAGCAGTTCCTTTAGAAGGAAAAGCTCGAATATTGCGTTGTTTTGTACCAATAAATGGCAGAGGGGAATTAGATGATGATGCCAGCTCTTTTAAAATAGATTTTATTGAAGATCAGTTTGAATATATTAAAACTGATAAAACTACTACCGGTGATATTCCTGTTTTCTCAATGGAGAATATATGCTTGAGAAAAATATATGCTACATGTGGTGTTGTAAAAGAGGAAGACGAGTTGGGGAGACCAAGATTTGTTGGTGGCAGGCAAGCAGCAAAAGATTTATTCGACTTATACTTTCTTTCAAATGAATTTATGCGTCTATCCGAATTCGTACAGGAATATTGTCCGAGCAATAAAGAGAGAGTGGTTGAATGGTACCACTCTTACGATAGAGTTGACATGAAATTAGGGATTAATGAAATAATAGCTATGAAAAAAGTAGACTTTCATGATATTGAACGGCATTTTAGACAAGAAGTGGATACTATGATTAAGCAGGAGTTAAGTTAAAATGAAAGAAAATATATATTGGGATAAATCAACAAACTCGGAAGAGATAAGAAAAATATTAGGGGATGATTCACACGAGAGATTTATAGAATTTGCATCTCTCTTATTATCGAGAACAAGCAACATAAAGGAAGTCTTCTCTGATTATTTAAATCAGGATATGTTCTGCAAGAATTGGCGCAAAATTAAGCGGAAAATGCGTGCTGACAAATGGACTAACCATAGAATCGATTTTTGGGCTGAAGTATATCGAGTGGCTTTACAAAACAGAGAAATGAGCGAGAATCAATTTTCCTATGAAAGAGATGAATTTAAGAACCCGGTAGTCAGACTTATTGGTGTGAGAATAAAAGACGCGAGAAAGAGAATGGGTTGGACTCAAAGAAGCTTGGCTAAGAACATTGGACTCTCACAGCAAACAATTTCTTTGATTGAGCAAGGAAATTATAACTGTTCCTTCAGTTCATTATTGAAGATATTCAGTGCGTTAAATCTTAGAATTTCATTAGAATCTAATAATGAATACCCTGGAAGTACGGATACGTCCGGCCCATATTCGTTTTCTTTTACAGAGGCAAGTTCTGCAACTTCGAAACATGAATGATCTAATTCTTCAAACTGTAACCATTTTGTAACCATCAGCTTAAGGCTTTGATTCTTTTATCCCCGGGGATGATAGTCCTTGTGCACCTTTTTCAGCCGTTCCGGAGTGACCTTAGTGTAGATCTGGGTTGTTGATATGTCCACGTGACCGAGCATTTTCTGGAGCGCCCTCAGGTCTGCTCCGCCTTCCAGCAGGTGGCTTGCAAAGCAGTGCCTCAGCGTATGCGGAGATACCTTTAAAGACAGCTCGCTGGAGTAGGATTTAATAAGCTGCCACAGCCTTTGTCTTGTCAGGGGCCTGCCTGCCTTTGCCAGAAAAAAGTTCTGGACGGTTTTTCTCCTGTGAAGCCGGGGCCGCAATTCTGTCATGTATTTTTTCAAAGACCTCATTGCCCTTTCATTCATCGGAACAACTCTTTCCCTGGACCCTTTGCCCATAACAATGATAAAACCAGCCTCAAAATTTATGTCCTTTACCTTCAGGCCGATTATTTCGCTTGCTCTCAGACCTGAAGAATAGAGGAGTTCCAGAAGGGCTTTGTCTCTTAGTGAAAACTTCCCCCCCCGGGGTTTTTCAATCAGGGAAACAACCTCATCAACTCTCAGTACCCCGGGCAGGTGTTTCCATCCTTTTGGTGTGCTGAAGTTTTCCATCGGGTCTTCGCTGATCATTCCCTCTGAGAGCATGAACCTGCACAGCCCCCTGAGTGAAGATATATTCCGTGCTATTGTCGGGGTCTGGCTGCCGCGGTCCCTGAGGCGGTTCAGGTGCGAGGTAAGATCATTTTTTGTGATACGGGATATGTCAGTACCGCTTTCTTCGAGAAAAGAATAAAATTTGTTCAGGTCATTTTTGTATGCCCGCATAGTGTTTTCGGACAGCCCTTTCTCCACTGTCAGGTAATTAAGAAATCTTTTTGTCAGGTCGTTCATCTATCCTCAGGATACATGATGCGCGATCGAAGCCGCAAGTGACCGGAATGCTTGGCTGCGCCCCATGAAGTTGAGAGGCTGAGAATTCTTACCTTCCCAACTTCTTAATTTCTTAACTTCTTATCTTCTACCTGCCTCGCGCTGAGCGCAGATGTCAACTGTGCCTGCCTGCCTGCATAATTATTTCGGCTTTTGATACCACTATAAGATGTATTTATATTTAACAGGCACCACAAAATATAGGGATTATTGTTTTTTTTCTTGACAAGGACCCAGGGTACACTTATACTGTGGTTAAAAGTGGTAAAAAGTGGAGGAGAAAGTGCCTGGTTTCTATGGTAAATACTATTACACCCTGGATGGCAAAGGCCGCATCTTAATCCCACCTACCTTTAAAGAAGTACTTTCATCAAATTACAGCCTGAACCTCGTATTTGTCAATGACGCGTTTGACCACTGCCTGTGTGCTTACCCGGTTGACGAGTGGAACAGGCTGATGGAAAAGATCAAGCAGATGCCCCAGACACTGGATGCTGTCAAATACTATATGCGCCGGGTTATCGGCTCGGCTGTTGAATGCGATATTGATAAGCAGGGCAGGCTGCTTATTCCCTCCGCGTTGAGGTCTGACGCGGGATTGAACAGCGAGACGGTCCTGATAGGTCAGGGCAGCAAGATAGAAGTCTGGGATAAGGCCGAGTTCGAAGGTGTCGCGGATCCGTCGAAATTCGGTATTGAAACAATTAATGAGCACAAGGCAAATCTGTCAAACCTTGGTCTGTAAATGGAGATAGTCCATGTGCCGGTCATGCTTAATGAGATCGTGGAGGCGCTGAGAGTGAAGAGATCAGGTATTTATGTTGACGGAACCGTGGGTCTCGGAGGCCATGCCGAGGGAATCTTAAGGAAGGCGGAAGGGGAATGTACGCTTATAGGCATGGATCGTGATGAAGAAGCGCTGGAGATCGCCGGGAAAAGACTGAAAGACTATGACGTCCAGCTCATGAAAGATAACTTTTCAAATATGGAAGACGCGGTTAAGGGCCTGGGCTACAAAGAAGTGGACGGTATTCTGCTTGATCTTGGTCTCTCTACCCTTCAGCTCAAGGCAGAAGGAAGGGGCTTTAGCTTTCTGAGGGACGACCCCCTTGATATGAGAATGGATACAGCGCAGGAACTCACAGCTGCGAACATAGTAAATGAATATCCTGAAAAAGACCTGGCAAATGTCCTGTGGAAGTACGGGGAGGAGAGGTTCAGCAGGAAAATCGCGCGCGCCATTGTGAACGCCAGGCAGAGAAAAACCATTAAAACATGCAAAGAGCTCGCCCTGATAATTGAAAAGGCCGTAAAAAGAAGAGGCAGGATCCATCCGGCTACAAGGGCCTTTCAGACACTGAGGATCGAGGTGAACAAGGAGCTTACACTGCTGTCAATGGCGCTTGACGCCGGAATAAACCTGCTCGGTCCAAAAGGAAGGTTGTGCGTGCTCTCATATCATTCTCTTGAGGACAGGATCGTCAAACACTCCTTTAAGGATATGGCTAAAAAAGGAGTATTAACCATAATTACAAAACGGCCCCTGACACCCCAAAAAGAGGAGCGGGACGCGAACCCGTCATCAAGAAGCGCAAAGCTCAGGGTAGCGGAGAAATTATGACAGCAAGACGCGCAAAAAAAGACACAAGATGGAAACTCATGAAATTCGCCTTTTTCCTCTACGTGTTCATGTTCGTATTTGCTCTCATATGGCTCAGGACAACGGTTGTTCAGCTTAACTACGAACTCAGTGGACTGGAAACGCAGAGAAGGTCGCTCCTCAGGGAAGAGAAAACGGTTCTCGCGGAAAAAGCGAATTTCTACTCGGTAGGGCATATAGAAAAAGTCGCGATACAAAGGCTCGGTATGAGTCTGCCGGAAAGAGAAAATATCTATTTTGTAAAGCAGATAACAGCCGGCGCTGCTCCTTACAAGGTCTCAATAAAGCCGGTCAGCCGGGACAACTGACACGGCCCCGGTATTTACAGGAAGTCAGCTTAGGGGGGGGACATGAAAATAATAAGACTGTGGGACGAGAATTAGAAGCTCAGAGGCAGGATCATGAGCGTCAGAAGGACAAGAAAGAGCGAAAAAAAGCTCTGGGACGAGGACTATACAAAAACACGGCTTAAAAGAAGCAAGAACAGGGCCGTAATACTTTCCACTATTGTATTTTTCTGTTTTTCAGTAATATGCGTCCGCCTGTCTTATCTTATGGTAGTAGACCATGAAAAGCTTTCACAGAGGGCGGAGCGGCAGTACCGCAGAACAAAAGTATTAAGACCCCAGCGAGGTGTAATCTGGGACAGGAACATGAGAGAACTGGCAGTTAATGTGGAGACTGACTCCCTTTACGCGGTACCGTCACAGGTCAATGATGTGGATGAACTGTCCTTTCTCCTCGCGCCTCTTATCAAAACATCGGCAGGAGGTCTCAGCGGGAAGATCTCTGCCAGAAAGAACAAGGAATTCATATGGCTTGCCCGAAAAATGGACAGGGAAACATCCTTCAGGGTCAATAAGCTGAAGAGCAGGCTTAAGCTCAGTGAACTGGGGGTTCTCACAGAGACAAAACGCTATTATCCCAAAGGCCGTATAGCGGCACATATACTCGGGCACACAAATATTGATAATGAGGGCCTTGCCGGTATCGAACTCGAATACGACAGCTACATGAAAGGAAAGGCAAAGAAAGTCCAGCTCGGCAGGGACGCTCGCGGCTACAGCCTTTCAAACGGCATTGAGGATAATATCCAGGGATACAGCCTTCTGCTTACCATCGATGAAGGTATCCAGCATATCGTTGAAAGGGAAATAGATATAGCAGTACAGAAGTGGGAGGCTGAAGCAGCGGTGGTAATAATGATGGACCCGAAAAGCGGCCGGATACTTGCCATAGCGAACAGGCCTACCTATGACCCGAACCTGCCGGGAAAAGTGAGCGCGGCCGGCAGGCGCAACAGGGCGATCACGGACATGTATGAGCCTGGTTCTACTTTCAAGGCGATCCTGGCGTCAGCAGCTATTGATGAAGGGGTGGTAAAACGCGGGGAAAAATTCGACGTGTCTGACGGTTATATAAAAGTGCCCGGAGGCGTTATCCGTGATGTGCACAGGCACGGGATACTGGACTTCAGGGAGGTAATTCAAAAATCATCAAATGTCGGCGCTGTGCAGATCGGGAACAAGCTTGGGAAGGAACTATATTATGAGTACATGAGGAAATTCGGTTTTGGAGAGAAAACCGGCATCGACCTGCCGGGAGAGACCAGGGGGCTTTTGAGAAGACCGGAGAACTGGTCCGGAAGATCACTGGCTTCCATGTCAATAGGACAGGAAATAGGGGTTACTCCGCTGCAGCTCCTGAGGGCATATTCCGCGATCGCCAACGGCGGGAAACTGATGAGGCCGTATGTTGTTTCAGAGATAATCTCTTCTGAAGGAGAGGTTATAAAAAGGTTCTCTCCGAAGATGGAGAGAAGGGTCATATCAAGATACTGCTCGGCAATAATGAGGGGAATACTGAAAACAGTTGTTGAAGAAGGAGGCACCGCGCGCAGGGCCTTCATTAAGGGAAACCCGGTAGCGGGCAAGACAGGCACAGCCCAGATGGTTGACCCTGAGACCGGCGGATACTCTAAAAATGATTATGTAAGTTCATTTGTGGGATTTGTCCCTGCTGACGATCCTGAATTAGCGCTTATTGTGGTCGTATATAAACCAAGGGGCGCCAGATACGGCGGGGTCGTTGCAGCGCCTGTGTTCAGGAGCATTATTGAGGACACCCTTGTATACCTGAACATACCCATGGAAAGAGAAGAAAACAGTGTTCTTCTGGTTAGTAAAACTCGTTAGGAGAAGATCAGGGCGCGGTGCCTTGCCGGCACAGCGCTTCTGCGGCACTGCCGGTCATGACGGCAGGTTCTTCCGGCGGGGCAGATGACCATTGCAGAGCTTTTAAGCGGTTTGAAGACAAGGAGTATAAGCGGCCCGCCTGATCAGGAAGTAATGGGGATTGCTTATGATTCAAGGCTGGTAAAGAGCGGTTATCTCTTTGTCGCAATTAAAGGTTTTTCTGTAGATGGCCACACTTACATAAAGGATGCGATTAACAGGGGGGGGGTAGGGGTGGTTGTAGAAACGATCCAGGATGTACAGACCGATACTTCAGTAGTGCAGGTCGAGGACAGCAGAAAAGCGCTAGCCTTTCTTTCCGCTGCTTTTTATGGAGAGCCTTCAAAAAGGCTGTCCCTTATCGGCATTACCGGTACCAACGGCAAGACCACCACCAGTTACATCATAAGGAACATCCTGGAAACATGGGGGGAAAAGACCGGCTTACTGGGAACGATAAACTACATAATAGATAAAAAGGTTTTAACACCGTCACATACCACCCCTGAGTCACTGGACCTTCAAAGATATCTGGCAGAGATGGCGGACATCGGCACGCGGTACGCCGTGCTTGAAGTTTCCTCCCATGCCCTGGAGCTCCAGAGAGTGGGAAGATGTTCATTTAAAATCGCCGCGTTTACCAACTTTTCCCAGGACCACCTGGATTTTCACAAGACCATGAAAGAGTATTTCAGCGCCAAAAGCATGCTTTTCGATCACCTTGGAAATGACGGCATTGCCGTGCTGAACCATGATGACCCTGAGATCAGGGGGCTTGCGGCAGGGCTGAACTGTAATGTGGTCACATGCGGAATTGAGGAAGGCGCGATGTTAAGGGCTGAAAACATAAAAGAACCGGTCGCGAATGATATGGCACAGGCAGTTCCAGACGGGCTTTCATTTGATATCCGTACGCCTGAGGACAGGTTTACCGTGGAGTCTGAACTTATAGGGCATTTTAATGTTTATAACATCCTCATGTCAGTTGGAATTGCTTACGCGCTTGGGATAGACAGGGATACGATCATTGAAGGGGTCAGGACCGCGAAGGCTGTTGAGGGAAGATTTGAGAAGATCGATGAAGGGCAGGAATTTAACTGCATTATTGACTACGCCCATACAGAGGATGCCCTGAAAAACCTTCTAAAGAGCGCCAGGCTTATAACAGGGCGGAGAATAATAACGGTCTTTGGATGCGGCGGTGACAGAGACAGGACAAAAAGACCGAAGATGGGAGCCGCGGCGTCCGGGCTAAGTGATCTCGTGGTCATAACTTCGGACAACCCCAGGACAGAAGGGCCGATGGAGATAATCAGGGATATAACCAGGGGTATAAAAAAAGGAGAGTATATTGTCCGGCCAGACAGGGCCGGGGCCATAAGAGAGGCTGTTTCAATGGCAGGGAAAGGAGATACCCTGCTTATCGCCGGAAAAGGGCATGAAAGTTACCAGGAGATAAGCGGGATAAAACATCCGTTCAGCGATAAACAGGTAGTTAAGCAGGCAATAAGAGACCTAAAACCTGCCTGCCGGCAGGCAAGGTCTAAAATCAAAGATCAGTAATATGGCAACCATAACCACAGAAGAGATCATTAAGGCAACAGGGGGCGAACTGCTTTCTGAGAACACAGGCTCTTTTAAAGGGGCCTCGATCGACTCGCGTACTATCTCTGAGGGTGAGATATTTTTTGCTATTAAAGGACCGAGGTTTGACGGCCATAATTTTCTGGAGGATGCTTTTTCAAAGGCCGGCGGAGCGGTTATAGACACCAGGGGCCGGCAGCTGCCCGAAGGAAAGGTTGTTATTTACGTAAAGGACACACTTAAGGCCCTGCAGGACCTCGCGCATTTTATGAGAATGAGGCGCGATATCCCGGTCATCGCTATCACCGGGAGCAACGGCAAGACAACAACCAGGGAAATGGCTTATACGATCCTTTCAAAACGGTTCAAGGTCCTTAAGAACGAAGGCAACCTTAATAATCATATCGGTCTGCCTTTGAGCCTTACAAGGCTTGGGCCTGATGACGAGGCGGCTGTGCTCGAACTGGGAATGAACACAAGGGGTGAGATCAGAATGCTCTGTGACATAGCCGCTCCGAGCCATGGCATAGTTACGAACATAGGTTCAGCGCACATAGGCAATCTGGGAGGGGTGGATGTAATACGAGACGAAAAACTTGAGATACTCAAGGGGCTTCAGGTGGCCGTGCTCAACGCTGATGACGATTTTTTAATGGAGGGATATAACACAGCCGCGGAGCGGGGCGGGACTGACGGAGAACTGATCACCTTTTCAATAAGGAACGATTCAAGTGTTAAGGCTGAAAATGTCACAGCAACCGACCTTGGCAGCAGTTTCACACTCAAACTTAAAAGCGGGGAAAGCGCGGTTATCACGCTGAATACCAACGGCCTGTTCAATGTTTATAACGCGCTTGCCGCTTCAGCGGTATGTATCTCGCTCGGTATGACCGTTGAGGAGATAGAGTCCGCTCTTAAGGATTACAGGGCCTTTCCCATGAGGTTCGAGGTCATGAAGGTTGATCAAATAACCCTGATAAACGATTCCTATAATGCCAACCCATCGTCAGCGGTTGAATCGGTCAGGGAACTGGTCCGTATGGGGCGCGGAGCACGGACGGTCGCGGTTATGGGAGACATGCTTGAAATGGGGGCGTTTTCAGAAAAGGCGCACAGGTCTCTTGGAAAGACGGTCATTGATATGGGCGTTGACGTATTCGTGGCCGTTGGAGAGATGATGGCCCTTGCTGCCGAGGAGGCCGGGAAGCCCAGGGACAGGGGCGCTAAAGTCCGGCACGCGACATATGAGTTCAGGACCACTGAAGAGGCGGGCAGGAACATAGCCGGTATCATAAAGGCCGGAGATGTTGTTCTTGTAAAAGGATCGCGTTCAATGAGTATGGAAAAAATAATAGAGGAGATGACAGGGGGAAATGCTATATAAGTTATTTTATTCCTTTCATGATGTTTTTTCTCCTTTTAATGTATTTCGCTACATTACGGTCAGGACCACCCTTGCCGTAGTTACTGCATTGTTCCTGAGTTTTCTGCTCGCGCCGTGGTTAATAAGAACAATGCGGAAGTTCAGTTTCACCCAGCAGGTAAGAGATGACGGTCCCAAAGCCCACCTTGAAAAGGCCGGGACTCCGACCATGGGAGGCGTGCTGATACTTTTCTCCATAATCGCGAGCGTACTTATGTGGGGCGACCTGACAAATAAATATATATGGATAATGGTCGTCGCTACACTGGGGTTCGGTCTTATAGGTTTTATAGATGATTATCTTAAGGCGCTAAGCCAAAGCTCAAAAGGGCTGCGGGCGTGGTACAAGTTCGCGGCTCAGATAACACTGGCGCTGGTGATCGGAGTCCTGCTTTATTTTGACCCCGAGGACGCTTACGCCTCAGTGCTCAGTATACCGTTCTTTAAAAAATGGCTGGTGGATATGGGATGGTTTTATATCCCCTTCTCTGTCCTGGTAATTGTCGGCTCTTCAAACGCGGTTAACCTGACCGACGGTATAGACGGCCTTGCCATAGGGCTTGTGGGGATAGCGGCACTGGCCAACGGCGCGCTTGTTTACATATCAGGGCATGCCGGCTTTGCGCGGTATCTCCAGGTCCTTTATCTTCCCGGCACAGAAGAGCTGACCGTGTTCTGCGGCGCCATGTTCGGGGCTTCGCTCGGTTTTCTCTGGTACAACAGCTACCCTGCCGAGATATTTATGGGAGACGTGGGCTCCCTTGGCCTTGGGGGTTCGCTCGGAACACTGGCGGTAATAACAAAACACGAAATAGTCCTGGCTGTTGTGGGCGGGGTCTTTGTTGTTGAGACGTTTTCAGTGATATTGCAGGTCGCGTCATATAAATTCCGCGGAAAACGCATTTTTAAGATGGCCCCTTTACATCACCACTTTGAATTAAAGGGATGGCCTGAGTCAAAGGTGATAGTCAGGTTCTGGATAATGGGTATTATTCTTGCTCTTTTGAGTCTGGCCACTTTGAAATTAAGGTAATAAATGAACACAGATGTCACAGATTAAATGATGCAGATTACACAGATAGATAATAGGATGAATAAGACATTAAATAAATTATTCAAGAACAGGAAATTTCTGGTTGTAGGGCTTGCGCGAAGCGGGACAGGCGCGGCGAACCTGCTTGCACTGTGCGGCGCGGAAGTGCTGGCAACCGATATCAGGCCCCGTGACCAGCTGGAAGACAGTATCAGCGGCCTGTCCCCGTCCGTTAGAGTTCTGGCCGGCGGGCATCCTGAAGAGATATTTTATGGCGTGGATGAGATAGTGGTAAGTCCGGGCGTGCCCATGAGCATCCAGCCGCTTGTGAACGCAAGGCAAAGAGGCATACCGGCAATTGGAGAGCTTGAACTCGCGTTCCGGGTGATCAGTTCATCTGAGGTTTTTGCCGGCCTTGCGTCCAGGTTTATAGGAGTAACAGGGACAAACGGCAAATCCACAACAACGACCCTTATAAACAGAATGCTCAGGGAAACGGGTTTTAGCACCCTGTTAGGCGGGAATATCGGGAACGCGCTGACCGAAGAGATATATAAACTGCTTAAAGAGAATAATAATCGGAGAAACGGATACACGGAGCAAACATCCCCTTCTCCCCCCATGTCCGTTTCTCCGATTAAAGACTATATAGTTGCTGAAATTTCAAGTTTCCAGCTTGAGTCGATCCAGGACTTCAGGCCGCATATTGCCGTGATACTCAATATAACCCCTGACCATCTGGACAGATACGGCAGTATGCAGGAGTACATCAACGCGAAAAAAGAAATATTTAAAAACCAGCTTCCTTCTGATCATCTGATACTTAATGCCGATGACCCTGTAATAATGAAATTATACAACGCCGGATTGAAGAATGTAAGGGTATGGTTCTTCAGTCTTAAAAAAGAAGTTGATGGAATTTACTATAAAGATCAGAGCTTCCACTGCAGTATACTTTCCACCCCAAGGACAGTCCCCCCTTCTTTCTTGCGAAAGCGGGAACGGGGGACTGTCTCCTCCCTCTCCCAAAAGCTCATCCCTGTCAGTGAAATGAAAATCAGGGGCCTTCATAATTATGAAAACGCGATGGCAGCCTCTCTTTCCGCGATCATTGCGGGCTGTCCCGCGGAGTCTGTCAGAAGCGCACTGAAAGAGTTCCCTGGGCTTGAACACCGACTTGAGCCTGTCTGCGAAATAAACGGGGTGAACTTCATTAACGACTCAAAGGGCACAAATACAGGGGCGGTCGCCCGGTCGCTTGAGAGCTTCAGCAATGTTGTGCTGATCATGGGCGGAAGGGAAAAAGGCAGTGACTTCCCGGTGTTAAAGGACCTGATAAAAAAACGGGTCAAGGTCCTGGTGCTTTTCGGCGAGGCAAAGGAAAAGATCGCCAGGGCGGTGGGTGATGCCGCGGAGACGATCATTGCCGCCGACCTTGAAGAGGCAGTTGAAATTTCAATGTCAAAGGCGTCTGCCGGTGATACAGTACTGTTGTCGCCCGGTTGTACAAGCTTTGACATGTTCGCGGACTTTGAAGAGCGGGGACGCAAATTTAAAACGGCTGTAATGGAGATAAAAAACGCGGGAACAGGGGATTAGCAGGGCATGAGATATATGAATCCGGCAAATAACGTCCGCGGCATAATTATTCCTGTGCTGGCGCTTACAGGAATAGGGATCTTAATGGTATACAGTTCAAGTGTTTTTATCTCCACAGAGAAGTTCGGCAGCAGTTTCCATTACCTGTGGAGACATCTGTTCACCGTCTTTATCGGACTGTCGGCGATGGTCGTGCTTGCAAAGGTTGATTACCATAAACTCAGGTTTCTTGTTATACCTCTGATGCTTCTTTCCGTTGTTATGCTTGTCCTTGTTTTTGTGCCGGGGATAGGGGTCTCCGCGGGTCCCCACAGTGAGGTCAGGAGATGGATAAGGCTGTGGCCCTCGACCTTTCAGCCTTCCGAGTTTGTAAAAATAACCATGGTACTGTTCCTGGCCGATTATATAAGCAGGAACATTCATAAGATGAGGGACCTTCGCTGCGGGGTCGTAATACCGATCGCTGTTATGGTCGTTTTCCAGGGCATTATCCTGCTCCAGCCTGATTTCGGGGCCGTGATGAGCATAGGTATCATCACAATGACGCTCCTGTTCATAGGAGGGATAAAATGGAGATTTATTATGGGGATAATCATTCTTTCACTCCCGGTGGTCTACAAGCTTATTTTATCCGCCCCTTACAGGATGAAGAGGATAATGGCCTTTCTTGACCCGTGGCAGGACGCGCAGGGCGGCGGGTTCCAGCTTGTACAGTCGTTCCTTGCCTTTGGAAGGGGCGGGCTGACAGGAGTAGGCATCGGACACAGCAAGCAGAAGCTCTTTTTCCTGCCGGAGGCGCATACTGATTTTATTTTCTCTCTGATAGGCGAGGAACTGGGACTGATAGGTGTGCTTGCGGTAATAAGCCTTTTCATCTGGCTTTTTATCAGGGGATTTAAAACAGCAATGCGGACAGAGGACTCCTTTGGTTACTATCTCGCACTGGGACTGACATTAATGATAGTCAGCCAGACACTGGTAAATTTCTCTGTGGCGACCGGCTTAATGCCGACAAAAGGACTGCCGCTGCCGTTTATCAGTTACGGCGGCTCGGCCTTTCTTGTGAACATGGCGGCTGTCGGGATACTTATAAATATATCAAAGAACCCGTGGAATCAAACCACGGGCCGCGCGGCATGGGGAATGAATACGGCTTTACCTGATGAACATACGGACAGGGGCACGTGCCTTGATTATTTTACGCTTCCCGCGCGGAAGCCGGGAATAAAACGTGAGGCGGCTGTGCAAAATAAAAAAGGGAATTCCTGGCGGATAAAAGACAGATGAAAATAATAATTGCCGGAGGAGGGACTGGAGGGCATGTATTCCCCGGAGTGGCCGTTGCAAGGGAATTTCAGAAAAGATCAAAGGATGCGCAGGTGACATTTGTCGGGACGTCAGAGGGCATTGAATCAACAGTTATACCAAAGGAGGGCTTTGACATAAGGTTTATCAGATCAGAAGGCTTTGTCAGGCGCGGCGCCTTAAGCAGGCTGCGGTCTATTCTCAAGATGCCGCTGTCGTTAAAGGATTCCTGCGGGATATTAAAAGACATTAAACCTGATGTGGTTCTGGGTGTGGGCGGATACTGCTCGGGCCCTGTGCTTTTGGCCGCTTTTATGATGGGAATACCCACAATTATTCATGAGCAGAACACTGTGCCCGGCTTGACGAATAAGGTGCTCGGAAAGTTCGTGAAGGTCATCGCGGTTACATATTTTGAAAGCCTGGACTTTTTTTTAAAGAGCAAGACATATCTCACGGGCAATCCTGTAAGAGAAGAAATTCTCAAAGGAGACAGGGAAAGAGGATACCGCGTTTTTGGGCTTGATAAGGAGCTTTTCACGATATTTGTATTCGGAGGGAGTTCAGGGGCAAGGAACATCAACATGGCGGTTGGCGAGGCGCTGGCCTATCTGGAGAATTTCAAACCGCATATTCAGTTCCTTCACCAGACAGGGGAAAAAGACTTTGACTTTGTTCGGGAATTCTATCAGGCGCGCGGTTTTAAGGGGACCGTGGTTCCGTTCACGCATGATATGGGGGATGCCTACGCAGTGGCTGACCTGATCATATCAAGGGCGGGAGCAACCACACTCGCCGAGATAACGGCATGCGGAAAGACTTCCATACTTGTTCCTTACCCGTTCGCCGCGGGCGACCACCAGGCAGTCAACGCAAAAAAAATGTGGGACCTGGGAGCGGCCCAGATGATCCCTGACAGCGAGCTTAACGGCAGAACGCTGGCTGACCTTATTAAGCATATTTTTGATTCTCCCGACGCCATTGGAGACATGGAAAGGACAAGCAGGTCCATAGGAAGACCTGACGCGACTAAAAAAATATATGAGCTGATAATGAGGGTCGCAAAAAAAGGAGGATGAATAAGATTGACAATTGATGATCGATAATTGACGAATAATGAACAAAAGCGCTAATAATTTAAAACAATCAACAATTCCAAAGGCGATTAACAGTATTAAATATGTATAAGAAATTCAAGGTAATACATTTTGTAGGCATAGGCGGGATTGGGATGAGCGGAATTGCCGAAGTGCTGAAAAATCTCGGTTACGAGATAAGGGGGTCTGACCTGAAAGAGGCTGAAACGACCAGGAGGCTTGAGTCACTGGGCATTCCCGTCTCAATAGGACACAGGGCGGAGAACATAAAAGACACTCACGTGGTGGTTATATCTTCAGCTGTTTCTTCTGACAACCCTGAAGTCAGGGCGGCAAGAGAGCGGTCGATCCCTGTTATACCCAGGGCGGAGATGCTCGCGGAACTGGAAAGGCTCAAGTACAGCGTGCTGGTCGCCGGGGCGCACGGGAAGACAACAGCCACGTCATTGATAGCAAGCGTGCTGGCCTCGGGCGGACTTGACCCGACGGTTGTAATAGGAGGGAAGTTAAAGGGTATCGGGAGTAACGCGAAACTCGGTCAGGGAGAGTTCCTTGTTGCCGAGGCTGATGAAAGCGACGGTTCGTTCTTAAAGCTCTCACCCACCATCGCGGTGGTTACTAACATTGACAGGGAGCACATGGATTTTTTCAATAGCATGGATGACCTAAAGACCGCGTTCCTGTCTTTTGTCAATAAAGTGCCTTTTTACGGTATTTCCGTGCTGTGCGCGGATAACGGGTATGTGCAGGAACTGTTGCCGAAAGTCCAGCGGAGATTTATGACATACGGTTTAAGAGAAGGCCTGGACCTTACTGCCAGAAGCATGAAAGCAGAGGGTCTTAAATCCAGGTTCGAGGTGGTACTGAAGGGGCGGTCTCTCGGGGTTTTTGAGGTCCCGCTTCCAGGCGCGCATAACGTGTGTAACAGCCTGGCTGCCATAGGGACCGCCTCTGAACTCGAGATTGATATGAATACAGTAAAAAAGGCGCTGGAGAACTTCAGCGGTATACAGAGGAGATTTGAATTTAAAGGCGAGGTCGCAGGAATCAGGGTGTTTGATGATTACGGGCATCACCCGACTGAGATCAGGGCCACGCTGAAGGCGGCAAAAGAGGCAATGGCAGGCGAGGGAAAGGGCAGAGGCAGGCTGATCGCGCTTTTCCAGCCCCACAGATATACAAGAACAAGGGATCTGTTCAGCGAGTTTGCCGGAGCTTTTACAGATGCGGACAAGGTCATACTGATGGACATATATCCTGCCGGAGAAAAGCCCTTGAACGGTGTGAATTCCGAGGGCTTATGCGGAAAAATAAAGGATAGCGGGAAAGACATTGTGCATATAAAGGACAGGGCTGAGATACCGGGCTACATGGCGGCAAACCTTAGAGAGGGTGATGTCGTGCTGACCCTCGGTGCCGGCGATGTGTGGAAAACAGGGGAGGAATTTCTGAAAGGACAATTGACGAACCCTCGACCTGAGCTCGGGTCGAAGGCTGACAAATGACGATTTAAAAAATGAACAAAGATCAATCAGAAATCAACAGTTGACAATTAAAGCGGAGGATTTTAATTGAGCAGAGGAAATATACAGGAAGCGCCGCTGGAAAGACTGAAACTGAGCCTGGAAATGGCATCATTCAGGGGAGAAATGCGGGTTAAGGAGCTGATGTCAGAGCATACATCCCTGAAGATAGGAGGGCCTGTTGACGCAGTGGTCTTTCCTGAAGATGCGGCTTCATTAAAGAGCTTTCTTATTGCGTCTTCCGGTGAAAAAATGCCGTTCTTTGTTCTTGGCGGCGGAACAAATCTTCTTGTAAAGGACAGTGGCGTGGATGGAAACGCGATATCGCTGAAGGCATTCAGAAACATTAAAGAGATCGAGAACATCGAAAGGATCGCCGGGACCCTGGAGGGTGCGGAGGCTGGGACCAGTGCCGGCCTGTTTGTTGAATCCGGTGTGCCGCTCGGCAGACTGATAAATTATACAAAGGAAAAGGGATATTCAGGTCTTGAGGCTTTGGCAGGGATTCCCGGCTCATTCGGCGGAGCGGTCTATATGAATGCCGGCGCTTTTGGTTCTGAGATAAAGGATGTGATCGTCTCTGTGGCCCTGATGAAAACAGACGGCGAGATATCGATCCTGAAGAAGGACCAGCTCAAGTTTTCCTACAGAAGTTCGAACCTTCCGGAAGATTCAATAATTCTCAGCGCCAACATTATTCTCAGGAAAGACAGCGCTGAGAATGTGGCAGGCCGCATCAGGGAGTTTCTGGGAAAGAAGAGGCAGAGCCAGCCGCTGGGAAAGCCTTCGGCAGGCTGTGTGTTTAAAAATCCTGTCGGAATCGACTCGTACCGAGAGGGAGATTCCGCGGGAAGGCTCATTGAAGCGGCCGGCTGCAAAGGCATGAGGGCAGGTGATGTGGAAGTGAGCAATGTCCACGCCAACTATTTTATTAATAACGGCAATGCCAGCGGTAAGGATTTTTTGGAACTTATGGGGAAAGTCAAAGCAAAGGTTCAGGAGACCAGTGGTGTTATGCTGGAGCCGGAGATAAAGATTATTGGAAAGGATTGATACAACAAGGATGAGGGACGAGGGGAGAAGGAAGATGGACGAGAGAAGAGGGACGAGAGAAGAAAGAACGAAGGATTTGAGGTGAATAGATAATGACTAAGGGACCGGTCACCGCAAAGAAGACAGGTATTTTAATGGGAGGGGTTTCCGCGGAGAGAGATGTTTCCGTGCGCAGCGGGCTTGCGATCTATCAGGCCCTGCAGGAACTTGGATACAACTGCGCTGTCATAGATGTCGGCAAAGACATCGTTAATGTTCTTAAAAAAGAGAAAGTGAGGTTTGCCTTTCTGGCGCTTCACGGCGGTATGGGTGAGAACGGCGCGATCCAGGGAATGCTTGAGGTGCTTGGTATACCTTATACCGGTTCAGGTGTTCTGGCCTCCGCGCTTGCAATGGATAAGGAGGTATCAAAGAAAGTACTGGCATACCACGGCCTGCCGGTCGTGCCTTTTGCTGTTGTCAGCAGGCCTGCGAAGGGCAAGAGTAAAAAAGCTGTTGCTGAACCAGCCCTGCCGGAGATAGATTTTCCTCTTCCCTGGGTTGTGAAGCCCGCTGCCGAGGGTTCGAGCATAGGAGTAAGCATTATTAAGGATAAGGCAATGCTTGCCGCGACCATTGAAAAAACATTCTCCCACGGCAGGAGGGTGATAATCGAAAAATTTATAGGAGGCAAGGAGGTCCATATAGGCATACTTGGCAGCAGGGCCCTGGGCGGGGTAGAGGTAAGGCCGACGCTTGAATTCTATAATTATGAGGCCAAATACACGTCCGGTCTTACAGAGTATATAATCCCGCCTCAGATAGAAGAGCCGTTGTATGAAAAACTCAGGGATATGGCAATGCAGGCGCATTCAGCGCTTGGATGTTCCGGCGCGACAAGGGTTGACCTGAAACTGGATGAGAGCAGCAACCCGTATGTCCTGGAGGTCAACACACTTCCCGGAATGACGGCAACCAGCCTGCTTCCCAAAATAGCCAAATCAGCGGGATTAAGCTTTAAAGATCTTATAGAGGAGATAATCAGAATTGCGGTCAAAGAAGCGTAAAAAACAGAGGTCCGCGTACTGGCGCGGTGAAAAGCTGGTCATATTTTTAAAAAGTGGCGTCATTGCGCTGTCTGTTTTTATTATGATCGCGCTTGGCATACTGGGGGTCAAGTTTATTTCACGTTCGTTCCCGGTGGAAAAGATCCTGGTTTCCGGCAATTACCACCTTGAGGAGGACGAGATAAAAGGACTGATAAATATCAGGCACAGGAGTATTTTTAAACTTTCTCTTGACGACCTTGAGCGCGGACTTAAAAAGAAGGCGTGGATAAAGAACGTTGTTCTCAGAAAACAGTTCCCGGATACGATCATGGTGAACGTCGAAGAGGCGGACCCCCGGGCTCTTCTTAGCATAAATGAGCGGATGTTCCTTATTGACACGGAAGGCAATGTACTTGAGGAGATCGAGGACCAGAGCACGCCTTTTCTTCCTGTAATAAGGGGCATAGACCCGAAAGAGGACATAGGAGGGGTTTTAGAGGCGATAAAGCTTATAACCGCTCTTGACGAAAGGAATATCCTTTCGGGCAAGGAATCGATCGAGATCATGTTAAAGGCTTACGGGCTTGTAATAAACATGGACGGTGAATATGTAAAGGTCGGGTATGGGAATTACAGGGAAAAACTTGGCAGATGGATGGACATTGAGGCTGAGATCAGGGGGAAAAACATAGAAGTGGATTATGTGGACCTCAGGTTTGAAAATGAAATTATTGTCAAACCAAAGAAAAAGGGCAAGGCGGGGAAAGCCAGGACCGGTGAAAGATGAAAAAAGGCAATCTGGTAGTAGGTCTTGATGTAGGCACAACAAAGATCTGTGCTGTTGTTGGTGAGGTTAACCCCATTAGAACGTCGCGAGGCGGTTTTTTTTCTGACGGGGCAAATCCTCTGGACAGCCATGGGAACGGTTTTCTTGCCGGAGGGGACAACGGCAATGGTTCGACCGCTCTTAACCGTGTTGATATAGTGGGGGTCGGCAGCGCGCCGTCCAAAGGGCTGAGAAAGGGAGTTGTGGTAAACATCGAGAGCACGGTTGAATCCATAAAAAAGGCGGTTGAAGAAGCTGAAACCATGGCAGGCATTGATATAAAGGCAGTGCATGTTGGTATTGCCGGCGGACATGTAAGCAGTTTTCAGAGTAACGGTGTCATAGCCATAAAGGAAAAAGATATCGGACGGCAGGAGATGGACAAGGTCATTGACGCGGCCAGGGCAGTGGCTATTCCGCTTGACAGGGAGGTACTGCATGTAATGCCCATAGGGTTTGTTGTGGACGGACAGAACGGCATCAGTGACCCGAGCGGCATGAGCGGAGTAAGGCTGGAGGCGAACGTGCGGATAATAACGGGTGCTGTGACTTCGGTGCAGAATCTGGTTAAAAGCTGTCAAAGGGCGGGGCTTGATGTTCTGGACATTGTGCTTGAACCCCTGGCCTCAGCAGAGGCTGCCCTGAGCCGTGATGAAAAAGACGTCGGTGCGGGTATCGTGGACATTGGAGGAGGCACGACCGATATAGCGCTGTTTCACGGGGGCAATATATGCCATACCTCTGTATTAACACTCGGAGGCAATAACTTTACGAATGATGTCGCCATAGGGCTGAGAGTGCCGGCTGTTGAGGCAGAGAAAATAAAGAAGACCGGCACCTGTTCTTTACTGTCGATGACAGATCAGGAAGAAGAGGTAAGTATTTCTTATCCCGGAGGCAAACCGGGCAGAAAGATACCTAAACGGCATCTGGTCGAGATACTTCAGCCAAGGGCTGAAGAGCTTTTGTACCTGGTTAAAGAGGAAATAATTCAGAGCGGGTTTCATGGCCTTATGACCTCCGGGGTTGTGCTTACCGGAGGCGCCGCGCTGATGAAGGGCATTGATATCATGGCTGAAAACATTTTCGAACTTCCTGTTCGGATTGGAAGCCCGGCGGGTGTTGGAGGAATTACAGGTATAGTGAACAATCCGATGTACGCGACAGGTGTAGGACTGGTGCTCTACGGAGCAAAGGAGGTCGCTGCTCCTCAGAAATTCGGTAATGGAAATATATTCCATGGTGTCAAGACCAGAATGAAGGGCTGGGCAAAAGGAGTGTTTAGATAACATTGATAATTGACAATTGATAATTGATAAATAATGAACTATGAAAATTAACATTGATAATTGATGATTGACGAATAATGAAAAGTAAATATTTAAAAAAAAGAACAAAAGAATTCGCGCACAGGTGTGTTAAAGTGGCCGTGCTTTTGCCCAGGAGTTATTTGGGTAATCATGTTCAGGCGCAATTAATAAAGTGTGGCACATCTGTTGCCGCTAATTACAGGGCAGCATGCATTGCTCAAACAAAAGCTGGTTTTATATCAAAATTGAGCATAGTCATTGAAGAAACAGATGAGTCATGTTTCTGGTTGGAGTTTATTGTTGATGAAAAGCTTTTAAATAAAAAACATGTAGAGTCTTTATTGGACGAAGCTAAACAGTTAAAGGCGATTTTTATTTCTTCTCGCAAAACGGCACAAAAGAACAAAAAATTATCAATCAACAATTATCAATCATAAATTAAACGAAAGGGGGATGGGATGAAAATTTTTGAATTGGAGGACGTAAAACACAATTCGGCAAAGATCAAAGTGGTTGGCGTAGGCGGAGGAGGCAGCAATGCCGTCAACGGTATGATAGCATCGAACGTCACGGGGATAGAATTTATCGCTATCAATACCGATGCCCAGGCCCTGGAGTCGTCTCTCGCGCATCAGCGCCTGCAGATAGGCGGCGCCCTGACAAAGGGACTTGGCGCCGGAGCTAATCCGGAGCTTGGCAGGCAGGCCGCCCATGATGACAGGGACCTGATCGAAGACGCGCTGAAAGGCGCTGATATGGTGTTTGTCACAGCCGGTATGGGCGGCGGAACAGGCACAGGCGCATCGCCTGTTGTTGCGGAGGTGGCAAAGGAGATGGGTATACTTACCACCGCGGTTGTAACAAAACCGTTCATTTTTGAGGGCAACAAAAGGGCGCGGAACGCGGAACAGGGGATTAAAGAACTGAAAAAGAACGTTGACGCGTTCATTATTATTCATAACAACAGACTTCTGACCATTACGGACAGAGAAACAACATGGCTTCAGTCCCTGAGCCTGGCAAATGATGTGCTTCGCCAGGCTGTAAAAGGGATCTCTGACCTGATACTTGTTCCCGGACTGATAAATCACGATTTCGCGGACATTCGCACTATAATGGCTGAAAGTGGAAGGGCGCTTATGGGTGTTGGCAATGCCTCTGGCGAGAACCGCGCTATAGCTTCGGCAAAGATGGCCATCTCAAGCCCGCTGCTGGAGGAATCCTCGATCGAGGGAGCAAAAGGCGTATTGATAAACATTACCGGCGGCTCTTCCCTCTCTCTTCATGAGATCAATGAGGCGGCCAGCCTGGTCAGAGAGGCCTCTCATGATGATGTTAATATGATCTTCGGTTCGGTGATCGATCCTGACCTTGAAGATGAAGTGGTGGTAACGGTCATTGCCACGGGCTTTGAGGACAAACCCAGGTCTGCGATGCGGTCTTATGATAAGTGGAGGCCTAAAAGGGAGATCGTGTCCCTGAAGGGCTCTGAAAAGGTTCTGGCCAAGAGTATAGGCCCGGGCCAGGATGAAGATGAGCTTGACGTCCCGACGTTTATGCGCAAACCTGTTGCAGGCGAAGAGAACTCAGAGGTGATCCAGAGGATCAAGGGATAATTGATGATTGTCGATTGTCGATTGTCGATTGATGATTGATAATTGGCAATTGAAGATGTAAAGTCCTGTTGGGACCCCCGTACAGGCTCGTGGCCCACGGGGCTTTAAGAGCACGTCCCTTTACAGGATCGATAAAGGACGATAGACAAAAGAAAATGAAGAAGGAGAGTTAATGCGTTTTTCAAACATGTTCATTCCTACGCTTCGTGAAAGCCCTGCAGAGGCAGAGGCTGCCAGCCATATACTTATGCTCAGGGCCGGTTATATAAGACAGCTTGCTGCCGGGCTGTATATATATCTTCCTTTGGCCTGGCGGGTGATCGGAAGAGTGAACAGGATAATAAAACAGGAGATGGACGCGATCGGCGCGCAGGAGATCTCAATGCCCGCCATTCACCCTGCCGAAATATGGCAGAAGACAGGGAGATGGAGCGAAGTGGGAGAAGAGATGTTCAGGCTCAGGGACAGGGGTCAAAGGGACATGTGTCTTGGAATGACGCATGAGGAGATAGTGACATGGCTTGCTTCAGCGGAGATCCGTTCATACAGGGACCTGCCCCAGACATGGTACCAGATACAGACCAAGTTCAGGGATGAGGCAAGGCCCAGGAGCGGGATATTAAGAACGCGCGAGTTCCTGATGAAAGACAGCTACAGTTTTGACAAAGATGAGCAGGGACTTGAAGAAAACTATAAAAAACATGCTGAAGCGTATCACAGAATATTCTCAAGGTGCGGGCTTAAATTTTATCAGGTCGAAAGCGACCCCGGAATGATGGGAGGCGCGACCGCGCATGAATTTATGGCCCCGAGTCCGGCAGGAGAGGACAGCATCGCTCTCTGCGCCAAATGCGGATATTCAGCAAACACCGAACTTGCTGTGTCAGTGGCGCGGCCTCAGCCTGCGGAAAGCAAATTACAGGGGGAACCGCAGGACATTGAAACACCGGAAAAAAGGACGGTCAGCGAGGTGTCTGAATTCCTTGGCATGGATACGTCATTTTTTATAAAAAGCCTGCTGATGATAGGAGAAAAAGGCCCTTTCCTTGCCCTTGTAAGGGGCGACCAGGAACTCCACGAAAAAAAGCTTCACAGGATAGCAGGTGAATGCAGACCCGCGCAAAAAGAAGAAATAAAAGACATTATAGGTGTTGAGGCGGGATTTATAGGCCCTGTGGGCACTAAGCTGAAAATGATAGCTGATCCTTCACTAAAGGACGGGGTCTATGTGTCAGGAGCGAACAGGCCAGGTTTTCATACAAAGGGCATTAAGCCGGGCGTTCATTTTAAGGCCGAATGGCATGATATCCACACTGCAAAGCCGGGCGATAAATGCCCTGAATGCGGCTCTGACATAAAAATAGAAAGCGCGATCGAGATAGGGAATATCTTTAAACTGGGCACTAAATACTCAAGGCCGCTTAAGGCTGTATATCTTGATGAAAATGGCAAAGAGAAACCTATCATAATGGGAAGCTACGGCATAGGCCCTGCCAGGATCGCTGCCGCGGCGATTGAGCAGAACAATGACAAAGACGGCATGATATGGCCCCGGAGCATAGCGCCGTTCGATGTGGAGATAATACCTCTTGGCACGGATAACACAGAAGTCTCAAGTGTCGCGGAATCATTTTACAATGACCTGAGCTCCTCAGGGCTTGACGTGCTTATGGACGACAGGAATGTAAGGCCCGGAATAAAGTTCAAGGACGCTGACCTTATAGGCATTCCCTGGCAGATAGTTGTAGGCGACAGGAACCTGAAAGACGGCCTTGTTGAGATCAAATCCAGAAAGACAAAGGAAACGCAGAAAACCGCGGTAAAAGAAGTCGTTGAAAAACTAAGGGCCCTGATTGCTGGCTGAGATCCGCCTCTTTTGAAAAAAATGGGGTCAGGCTTGCAAACATGCAAATTGAATGGTACTATTACATAATTATGGCAAGGCAGCCACGTATAGAATTCCCCGGAGCTTTTTATCATGTAATGGTTCGAGGCAATCAAAAACAGGCGATTTTTCATGATAATCGAGATAGAGAGAAATATCTTGAACTTTTAGGAAACTATAAAAATAAACATGGATTTAAAATATATGCATATACCCTTATGATTAATCATGTACATCTTTTACTTGAGACACCCAGTTCGCCTATCTCCAAGATTATGCAGGTTATGAACCTGACTTATACACAGTTTTTTAATCGTAAATATGAAAAGGTTGGACATCTCTTTCAAGGGAGATACAAGGCTAAGCTTTGTGATAAAGACGAATATCTTCTTGGGCTTCTTCGTTACATTCACTTAAATCCTGTTCGTGCAAAAATTGTAAAAAAGCCCGATGAGTACAAATGGAGCAGTCATAAAGATTACTTAAACAATAAAGGAGGGATTATTGAACCTGATAGAGTTTTACGACTTTTTTCAGAGAGACGTACACATGCACAAAGACAGTATAGAAATTTTATAAATCAGTGGAAGAGTGAAGATAGGGATGAAGAACTATATCAAACCGTTGGCCAACAGGTTTTGGGAGATGATCGATTTATAGAGAAAGTGGAAAGGGTAGTGACAACTTTTAATAAACCACTTAAAAAGCCTTCATTGGAACGGATATTATCTGCAGTTTCGGAAACAACAGGCATTACAAGGGAGGAAATAATATCCAGAAGCAGAAATAACAGTATAATGTTTGCAAGGCACATATTGGTAGGCGTATGCAGGGAAGCTGGGTATCGGCTGGTAGATTTACAATTGGAATTGCGAAGAGACATGTCAGTGTTATCCAGATGGGCAAAAGCTGCTGAAAATAGGGAGGAACAAAGGTTTGTGCAAAAGATTCTTAAAAAGATTTAAATGCATGTTTGCAAGCCTGACCCCATAGGAAGATGGAGATTTTTTCCTATATAACGGTAAACCTCCTATTGTTCTCGTCATGGTATATCTTTCTTTTTAAATATAAAAACAGCCTTTCCTTTGCGGACAGGGTTCTGGGCACTTTTGTTCTTGGCCTGGCGCAGATAATATTAACCCAGATGGTTCTGGGGATCCTGTTTAAAAAGCTCTTCGCGACTCCTCTTTTTGCATTAAATATCACTGTATCACTCGTGATATTGATCTTTATATTTCTCAGGAAGCCCGGATTTCCAACCGGCATATTAAGCGAGCTATATGAGAAGTTAAAATGGTTTTTAAATACCATAAAAAGCGACTGGATATTACTCAGTGTTTTTACCCTGTTTTTTATTTCTTTATGCTACCTGCTATTTACAGGGTATCTGTTTCCATCATATTCGTGGGACAGCCAGTTTTACCATCTGCCTATCATAGGATTTATCCTGCAGTCCGGCGCCATAGAGAATATTCCGTATAATTCGCTGATCTATACTTTTATTAATGTATTCCCCAAGAACATAGACCTCTTCTTTCTCTGGAACGTCATATTTCTAAAAAGCGGCACAATAGTGGACCTTGGCCAGCTTCCGTTCACCATCGCGGGAATGCTTGCCGTATACAGCATGGCTGTTAAACTTAAGATCAGAGACAAATATGCTGTTTACTGCGCTCTCCTGTTTTTCTTTGCCCCTGTAGTGATATTACAATCAACCACAAATTACGTAGATATTGCCGTGTCTGTCTTGTTCTTAATGGCTGCAAATTTTCTTCTGTGCCCCTGCGTCCTGCTTTTGCAGGAAAGCAGCGGAAGTGCATTACCGTTTAAATCCACCTGCGAGGTGGAACCGGTTCCACCTCGCAGGTGGATAGGGTTGCTTCTGGCAGGTGTGACAGCCGGTATACTTCTCGGCGCAAAAGGGTCAGGACCATTATTTGTTTTTGCCCTGTCCATTATCTTTATAATCAATGAGTTCAGGATACGTCATGATCTGAAGCATGAAGGGTTCCCGACAGAAATCAGACAGAAGTATGCATTTAAAAAGATAACATTGCGGTATGCAGTTTATTTTATGGCGCCTGTGATTTTACTTGGAAGTTACTGGTATATTCAGAACTGGTTGTACTATGGCAATCCGGT
This sequence comes from bacterium BMS3Bbin08, assembly GCA_002897775.1. GTDB lineage: Bacteria > Nitrospirota > Thermodesulfovibrionia > UBA6902 > BMS3Bbin08 > BMS3Bbin08. Next base: position 76,219 of record BDTR01000064.1, read on the forward strand.
TTATCCCTTTCAGGTTTTTCTGTTTGGCAAGATACTGTTTCCCGGACCATTTACAGAGGTCATGCGTACAGGGCCTGAATTCCTGCAGGAGATGTCACCTGTAATCAGGCCGTTTTATGTATGGCTTGAGAAGGCTGAATACTATTTCTACGCATCTGAGCTGAGCGGCTTCGGCCCTTTGTGGTTCATACTTTTTCTGCCTGCAACAGCGTTTGCCGTTGTTCATAAGGCAGTAAAAAGAAAATATGACTTTCTGGTCTTATTTGCCGTGATACTTTTTGTTTATCTTGTACACCCCAATAACTGGAATACAAGGTATGTTATCTTTATTTTCGGCCTTGGCTGTCTTTCTTTCGGGGTTCTGGCTGATTACGTTGAGAAACGTGGAAGGATACTACAGTTTATAGGTTTGTTCTTTGCCGCATATACTTTTTTCGCGGTAGTTTCCCCTTCTGTCACTCCAGAAAAGATTAAAGAGTTTATTCATCTGCCTGCAAATGCACGTACTATTGCGAGGATGGAACCGTATATTTTGAATGAAAGCCAGAGAGACAACTATGGTCTCTGGGAATGGATCAGCAGGAACGTAAAGGCAGGAGAGACATTGGCATATACCTTTCATCCCAACCTGCTCGGCCCGTTCTGGAACAGCGATTTTTCAAATAAGATCGTTTATGTAAAAGAAAGTAAATTTGAGAAATGGGTAAATACACTTGACGAAATCAACGCGGACTATGTTCTTGTTCTGGTCAGGCCCCGGAGTATGGAATACTTCTGGTTCAGTAAACTGTCAAAACTCCGAAATGATCCAAAGTGGACGCCTGTCTACAATAAATTCAGGCCGGTTTATTCAGACAGCGATTATGTAGTAATGAGGATTATCAGATGAAAGAAGACAGGGTCACAGATCTGGTATTTATATTTTATATTGTAGTTGTGATCGCGCTTGCTTTTGTCTACTTCAGCGCGCCTGAGAGGGCGGATATCATAAGTAACGCTCTGAACTGGTGGTCACAACTTCTGAAGATGATACTCTAATATATGGACGGAGAATATGTAAAAGCAAAAAAAAGGGGCGGATTTCCACCCCCTTTTTATATATTTTTTAGTAGGCGTTTTGACGGTTGTCGGCGGCAATCATGGATACTATTTTTTTAGCGTCATCGATTTCATAGAAGAAGCGATAGTTGCCTATTCTGTACCGCCAGGTTTCAGGTTTGTAGTTTGTGAGTTTTTTTATGTTTTTGCCAAAATAAGGGTTTTGGCTTAACTGAGGATAAACGTAGTTAGTAAGTTTTTTCTTTATGCGTTCCTGCTGGCCACTGAAGTCTTGCGCGAGGTCTCTTGGGAATTGGTCTGTCTCAAATATTTTAAATTTATCCAACGAAGCGGCCCTTCGTTCTTCTGGCGTCACGATGTCCTGCTTTGAGTTTTTCCATCAATTTTTTATCTGAGTTAATCTGGGCCATCTCAATGTGATCTACGTAGTAAGATTCTTCTATCTCCTGCAGTACCTTGGTTGTAATGAAGTTAGAGATAGGCCGATGTTCAATTTCAGCCGCAGATAATATCATCTGGTATTCTTTCTCGGATAGCCGTAATGTTACTACCTTAGACATCTTAGATTCCTCCTTATTCTTTCGTATTCTTTTTTATTCTAAAATATTCTATACTATTTGTCAAGTTTGTTTTTGTTCTTTTAGCCGTTAATTGTCCTGGATATCTTGCATAGTACTGAGTTTTGACGGATAATCTCTTCTGCTGTTTCCCGCCGGGCGGGATGTTTTTCTATGGCTGGGGTAATATCTTCATCTATAGAAAAATACTTTACACCGTTTGGAGCGGAAAAGAAAATCCGTGCCGGCTAAATTGCGCAGCGCATAGTTAACCCCGGTATTTTGGATATAGGGATTAATGTCAAGCGAAATCGGATGCTGGCCCTATTTTTTAGCCAAAGAGGAATACGTTAGTAGACGATTATGAGGTTTTTGAAAAGTAAGGGAGCCAGTTTTTTGTGCGGGTCCCAACAGATTTTAAAGCTTTTGGGCTTTATAACGCAAAAAGTATGATTTCGGCTAAAATGTCAAAAAAACGCTTCTTGTAAACTTCCACTGAAAAGGTTGAATATTTTATATTGTAGTTGTGACCGCGCCTGCTTTTGTCTACTTCAGTGCGCCTGAGAGGGCGGATATCATAAGTAACGCTCTGAACTGGTGGTCAGGCGCCATAGATATGATAATGTAGACGATGGAGAAGAAACATTTAAATGTCAAAAAAAAAGGGCAGAATTCTGCCCTTTTTTTATTTGCTTGATTTTAAAACCTTTAATACCAAAACGAATATCCATCTACCCAGCCACCAGTCCAGGGAATACTTTTCTCCTGACCTGCCACGTTA
>BDTR01000065.1 GCA_002897775.1 bacterium BMS3Bbin08
TCTTATCAACTCAAAGTTAATTTCATGGGTTCACAGCAAGTGCAATCCTAAGGCACAAAAGGGTTTGTTCCCGAAAATCTTAGTCTCTGACCTGAAGCAAATTCCAGTCTATCCTGCATCGGATGTGGAGCAGACACAAATTGTCAAGAATGTCCAATTGGTTATCGCCGCCAAAAAGAAAGACCCCAATGCCGACACCTCCGCCCTTGAGCGCCAGATAGACGATATGGTCTATGCGCTTTACAACCTTACGCCGGAAGAGATTGCGATTGTGGAGGGGGATAAATGACTACAATCTATCTTGATCATAACATTATTGATAAATTTGACAAAGGTGAGACCGCATATCTTGAACCTGTCTTTGCCAATAAGGAATATCTGCCAATCATCTCAGTTGTGTCTATTGATGAGATCTTCAGAGGTGGAGAGCAGGCCAGATCAAGAAGGAATATCGAATCACTGCAGAAATTGGGAGTCAGATATATTCATTCAGGACCCGATGAATCACACATGTTAATAGATGAATTAGACTACGAGAATATGCATCAAAAATGGCTGGGAATGCAATCCGATATAGGGCCTCTCAATAACTCTTTTTTCTTGTTTATTAGCACGCTGTTCAGTGAGAATGAAACAGAAGCATTTCAGAACATGGAGCGTGCTATAACCGATGAGATAAGTTGGGTCAAAAATAATTTTGATAAATTCCCAAACCTACAAGAGCAGATGCGAGAGATTTTGAAAAACCCAGAAGAGTATATGCAACTATGCAAACAGCTAATTGCTTTGAAGAGACAACTCCCTTTTACATCAAGGGAAATAAACAATATCCCGGAGCACTTAGTTTTTTGGACTTGTGTAGATAAACTAAAGAATGCTGCCGACGCAAATCTCCAGCTTATTGCTGACGAAATTAAAAATGCAATCGATAACAAAAAAACGATTGATGACCAGTTTATGATTGTTTCCCAGTGGCTAAATCTGTTTGGCTATTATCCGGACAAGTTGACTCGAATAGAAAAAATAAAGTCCAATTTTTCAGATGCTCGGCATGGCACATACGGCATTGCTTGTGATGGCATACTTACGTTAGATAAAAGGTTCACAAAGAGAATCACGGCCGCAATGAGTGCTCTGCGATTAGAAACGATAGTAGGCACTGACGCAAACGAGTTGATTCACCGGATCGCCCTAAGGACGGGCACATCATCGGTCGGGCAGAGAGCAGGAGATTGCCTGCGGTAGGTAGGATTGAGATAGCCAAAGGCTATTAAAATTGTGGAGGGGAGGAAAAGAAATGTCAGTCATAGTAGCCGCCGAATATAAGACTTTTTTAAAAGAGATAAAAGAACGTATACATAAAGCCCAGTATGATGCTTTTAAAGCCGTAAACAAAGAGCTTATAAATCTGTATTGGGATATCGGCAAATCAATAGTGGCTAAGCAGGAAAAACTTGGCTGGGGCAAGGCAATTGTGGAGACACTGGCAAAGGACCTGCAAAAGGAGTTTCCGGGGATACAGGGATTTTCTGTTCAAAATCTATGGAACATGAGGCAGTTCTACTCAGCATACAATGACAATCCAAAACTCCAGCCATTGGTTGGAGAAATTAGCTGGACCAAAAATGTCATCATAATGCAGCGCTGTAAGGATGATATTCAGCGAGAGTTCTACATCAAAACAACAAAGAAATTCGGCTGGACAAAAGATGTCCTGATAAACCAGCTTGAAGCCGGAGCTTTTGAACGGTATATGGCGAATCAGACAAATTTTGATAAAGCTGTCTCTGCAAAATACCGGCATCAGGCAAAGCTGGCGGTCAAGGATGAATATTCCTTCGATTTTCTGGAACTTGGAGATGAGCATTCTGAAAAAGAGCTTGAGCGGGCACTTCTTGAGAATGTAAGAAAATTTCTGATAGAGATGGGCGGCTACTTTACCTTTGTGGGCAATCAATACCGTCTGGAGATAGACGACCAGGAATTCTTTATTGATCTCCTGCTGTACCACCGACAACTGCGGTGTCTTGTCGCAATAGAGTTGAAAGTTGGCGCATTCAAGCCTGAATATGCCGGAAAGATGCAGTTTTATCTTTCTGCCCTGAACGATAAAATAAAACTCCCGGATGAAAATTTTTCAATCGGTATCATTTTATGCAAGGACAAAAGCCGCACTATCGTCGAGTATGCGCTGAGGGACACGAAAAAGCCGATAGGCGTATCTACATACAAGCTGACTGAAAAACTACCCCGTGAACTAAAAAAATATCTGCCGTCCCCGGAGGAGATAATCGAAAGGATAAAGAATTTGAAATAGCTGTAAGTATATCAAAGCGGTTGTAGACGCACTGCGTCGAGGATTGAGTTATAAATTTTTATTAACTGTGGGGACTAAAGAGGGTTAAATGCCGGTACTTCATAAATATAAAGGGAAGGATGAGTATTATGTTTTGACTTCCATCAGCGGTAAGATTGTAACTTTTCAGTTGACTGATGAAGGGCATCAGAAATTACAGAAAACTGGCATAAAAAATGAAGAGCGTTTCGGACGGGCGCTGTTATTTGATCTCTATCGTTCAGGAGAAGCCTTTACGCACGGAGCAGGGCTGGGTAAGGAAGCGATAGATAAGCGCCAGCTCGTTTTCGATTTTCCTGATGACCCGGAGCCGGAAAGTATATTCCCCTCATGCTCTGTCTGCTCCTCGATTAATGACCTTCATTTTGTTGAAATACATGATAAGGAACATTTTTCAAGCATATATTGCAGTGAATGTAGAAAGATAAGGTCTGCAACTGTTAATACGAGCATCCCCTTGCCTTTACTGAATCGCGGTTTGCTTAATCGCGTACTTGAAATGAATAAGATTAAAAAACTTGACAAGTCTCTTACAACATACCAAGAACAACTAAATGCAGAGTTTTCCAGCAGGTGGGAAGAGATAGCGGAAATAAAGAAAACTAAACAGTCCAAAAAGCAAGACAAGTTATTTGAATTTGAGGACGACCAGGGAAAGCTTCTATGAAAATTATAAAATCTTCTACGACGCCCCCATGTGATCCTTCGATTATACTCAGGATTAATTAAGATAGTGAGATAGTCGAACCAAAGTGGTGAGCCTGCCGAACCATGATGAATTCCTGTCCCGTACCGAATGGTATTCGGGATTTTCGCCCATTAATAAGGAATGGTTATTTAAAGGCATTAAACGACTCCCCGCCCGTCCCGAACAGCCACACTTGTCCGCCTTTGCTTTGTGGCGGAGTAGGTCGGCTTCATCCCAATTACATCGGTATTCCGCAACGCCCTTTGTGTGCCTGTTCCCCTTAATCTGTTACAAAATTATTATCAGTTAACATTGGGGTTATATTTTTTTGTTCCCTCGATGTTCGTACTATCGTCATAATCATAAACAATCCCAACACTATATCGCGCTCTTGTTATAGCAACATAAAATTTTGAGCGGCTTGTCGGCGCTAAATCATAATTATTGTTTCTCATCCATTCAGTCAATCTATTGGTCGGATATACAAGTACTCTGTCAAAAGATAGCCCTTTAGAATCGCCAAAAGTTCTTACAAAATATTCTTCGTTTACAGAAGTTTTTTTATCATATCTTAGCTGTGCCGGATGAAATTTTTCTAAATAATGATCAACGTCCTGTTTTTTTACTAAGAACACACCCAGATGTTCTATCTTATCCACATTGCTTGATACTGTTTTTGGAAGATCAGGAAACAACTTATTTGAGAAATCACAGATAGGCCCAACACATCGATGATTTTCAACTAAAGACGTGTCATCTTTTTTAATGCTTATAGAAGAATCTTCAAAGAAATGAATAATTTTAGATTTTTGAAATCGCTTATTTTTTGAGGCATTATTTGTTGAATATGTTCCCTGTCTTGGGTCGCCAACTAAAAGAGTAATTATCGTGCTAGAAAAAAGCAGCTTTAAAAAATCTAAATCATAGCCTGCCAAATCCTGCACTTCGTCAATGAAAACATAGTTATAAATCCTCGATAACCTGTCGATAACAGCACCGGCGTTATTTTTATTGCACTTAATAACGAACTTGGAAAGTTTATCTGAATATATCTTCTGCCCATCAGTAAAATAATGTTTTTCTGTATCAGATTCATTTACATACGGAGCGGATTGTTGATTCATCAAGACCAATCCTTTTATATCTTTATCAAATGAATTGCCTTGAAATGGTCTTGCGCCATGTTGTAGCAAAAACGAAAACCATGTTTGTACGGTCATATTTTCGGGAACGCATTTGTTTTTCTCAATAATTTTTCTACGAATCTCGGTTTCATTGGCTTCCGTATAGGTCGTTACAAGAACTGATTTATCCTTAATTTTTAATGCCTCGTTAACGATATGCGTTGTCTTTCCTGATCCGGCGGCAGCAATGATAAGTTTGTTACTCATTATCTTTATTTAATTGCATCTAAAATGTAATCGGGGAAATTGATTTCCTCGTCTGCATCAAAAATCCTCAATGCACAGTCAGTTTTATGTGCTTTCATGTACCTATGAAGATCATCTATCGTTTTATGATCCGTTCCTAAAATTGAATTCAGCTTCTCTGTACTGTTTGCCTTGACCATTTTTGGTTCAAGCGTATTATAATTAAAAGGCTTATCTCCGATTTTTAACCCTCCTGTCTCTACGGTTTCATCAAAGCAAATTCTTATGAAATCTTTTGTTGCTGATTTTTCCCCTAGATATTCTGCATATTTTTGCCTTACCGCATCAACATCACCATCATTATCGGTAACAACTATGACGGGTTTCTTTATTTTCTTTGCGATTTCTAAGAATCTCAAAAAGGAAGTTCCAACTGAAATTACATCAACGTTATCTTCGATGGGAATCTTCTTATTGTTTTCACTCATATATGCCTTTTGAACAATAAGCTCATCGGAATCGCCCTCAACCAAAATTGCCTTTTTACAAAGTAAAAGCCTCAATGTATCGTATCCAGATAACTTTTCAAAAAACGCCTTTGTCTCAACGCTCAATTCGTCAAATTTTGTTGTCTTTTGATCGTGCAACAAAATAATGCTTCCTAAGCCTAATTTATTTGCCACAAAACTACTGTGAGTAGACACGACAACTTGTTTTTCTTGATTCCCATGTTTAAGTTCTCCTATCAACTGATTTAGTTTGCTATGTGATAAATGATTCTCTGGCTCCTCCAACAAAAGAATATTAGCCTCTTTTGATTTTTTATGACTTAAAGACAATTTTGTTTTTACAATCGTCTGCTCGCCCTTGCCGATATAATGAAAGGGCACATCGTCCAGATAAGTCATTAAACTATTTTCCCACGCATTCTTTGATGATAAATCTACAGAAACCTTAACCTCTTTATCAGATATGTTTGTAGCATTCTTGATTTTGGTATTGATGATGCCAATTGACGGGTCTCCCATAAAGCTTTCTTTCAGCTTTCTATGGGCTTGTGATATAGCAACTATATCTTCAATATCCAAGAAATCTCGAATAATCTGCGAAATGTATACATCGGATCCACTTCGGTAACGATAGCTTGACGAATCTATTAATGCTGATTTTAGTGGGATGCTTTTAGCGGTAATTGTATCACGCGCAAAAGACGTCCAAATAATATCATAATACTCTATTGGTATTGTTTTTATGCCACCACTTTTAATAAGACTTTCATACTCTGGTTTGTATTTTTCATTAAAAGCTATTTTTAGCGAAATGCCGCTCGCCCTTGTTTTTTTGCTATTTTGATCTCCCTCTAACAAAGCCATATCTTCATCACCGCCGATAAATATCTCAATCACGATATGTGGCGGCATTGGAATTGTAGCCCCCTTTTCCTCTAAACTTTTTATATAAGCCTCGACAACTTTGTTATTAAATAAATACTGTGTAAGTTCATTTCTTAAATACTTGCCGTTAAATATTCCCGTCAGCGCTAAATGCATGGCCTCTAATATTGTTGACTTACCCACCTCGTTATCCCCAACAAGGATATTGAGTCCTTCATTGAGTATTAAATTAAAAGTGCCTTGAAAGCACTTAAAATTTTCTATGTTGATTTCCTTGATGCGGACTTTATAATTTTTTATACTCATAATTGTCCTAACAAATCGTCTGTTTTAACCCCTAAAGCCTTTGCCAATTTCATCACTGTCTCAATCCTCGGGTTTTTTATGCCTCCACCTTCAATTTTTACAAGAGTATGAAAAGAAATGTCTGCGTTTCTTGCTAATCTTTCTTGCGTAAGCCCCTTTTCTTTTCTTAATTTTGAAAGATTTTTAAGGTACATAGTTCTCCTTGACTTGTATTAAATTACTATGTATTATTATAATTAGTAGATATTTCCTATTTATATTAATATATTTTATCTCTAAGGGGGTCATTATGCAAGCCACGCCTATACCACAAGGGGTACAGGGTAAAAAATTAAAGTGCGCCATCTATACCAGAGTAAGCACAGATAACCAGGCAGAAAAAGATTTTAATTCCTGTGAAGCGCAAGAGGTTCGACACTTCGACTAAGCTCAGTAGTACCCAGGCTCATCATTTATTTTTAGATAATTGTTGTAATTTCGCCAAATTACCAGCTATTAATGATTCTTTTTTAGCTCTTGACCATCCTTTTATTTGCAGCTCTCTTTTTAATGCGTCTGATTTTATTGAGTAAGATTCAGAGTATATTAGGGATACCGGAAGCCTGCAACGAGTATATCTGCCTCCACTTCCATCATTATGCGACTTGATTCTCCGCTGTAGATTTGGAGTGGTACCAGTATATAAGGAACCATCATTACATTTTAGTATGTAGAGATACCATACTTCGACAAGCTCAGTACGCATACTTCGAGACCTCGACTGAGATAGGCCCTTCGACAGGCTCAGGGCCATGCTTGGACAGTCCCAGCAATAATGCTGAGCCTGTCGAAGCATGGCTGGGGTGAGAGGATTCGAACCCCTGAAAGCAGAACCAGAATCTGCCGTGATACCACTTCACCACACCCCAAAAACAATTAATTAGAATACAAAACTATTCAGTGTATAGTCAATTATACTTCGAGACCACGACAAGCTTCCTTCGATATACTCAGGACAGGCAGTACGATGCCCTTCGATCCTTCGACAAACTCAGGACTTTGAGCATTAGCTATAAATGAATAGCGAGCGAATTCCCCGTGGTCTCGCTTAGAAGCGCCTGCTTCTGGTTGCCACAGGGAAGATCAATTTTGGTTATGATATAATAAATCAATGTTTAACACCCTCAAATTCAAGATATCAGTTGCCGCTTTCATTCTTATATCCATTATCATGGCCATCACCACCTGGCAGGACATTAGAAGCACAGAGAATAAGCTCCTGACAGCACAGATGGAAAAGGTCGCCCTGCTTTCAGACAGGATCTCGCACGGGATAATGGTCCTTATGCTTAAGAACAGATGGCAGGACCTTCAGAGCATGATGGAGGGGCTGGTAAAAGACGGTAAGGAACTTAAAGAGATAAGAATATTCACTCCTGATGAAGGTGTAATAGTTGTGTCGTCGTATCCGGAAGAGGTAGGAGAGAAAATATATCCTGTTGACATGGAAAGGTTCAAAAGCAAAGAGGAGAATGTCTCTTTTATAAAAAACAAGTCAGGCGAGCGTTTTGCCTCGAAGTTAACTGAGATCCGGAATCAGCCGATATGCCACCGGTGTCATGACCCGAAAAAAGATATCCTTGGAGTGCTTAATGTCGAGCTGTCGACTGTTAATGTATATAAGTCTTTGGAAAAGATCAAAAAAGAACGCCTTTTAGACGCTGTTATTGGTTTTTTTCTGATCATTGGTGTGTTCCTGTTTATTGTGGGGGTATTAGTAGACAGGCCGATCCGTAAGATAATCAGGGCTATCAAAAAGATTGAGAGCGGTGATCTGTCGGCAAGACTGGATGCGAAGAAAAAAGACGAGTTCGGCAGGCTTGCAGAGAGTTTTAACGGTATGGTGAATGCACTTGAAGAGGCCGGAAAAGAGATCGAGCGCTGTCACACCGAGCAAATGATGAGGGCTGATAAACTGGCTTCTCTGGGTGAGATGGCGTCGGGAATGGCGCATGAGATAAAAAACCCTCTTGCCGGAATAAGCAGTGCCGTGCAGGTGCTCATATCAGAGCTCAGTGATGAGGACCCGAAAAAAAGAATAATGAACGAAATATTAAATCAGGTAAAACGCCTTGACCGCGCGGTCAGAGACCTGCTGGCATATGCCAGGCCGGCCCCTCCCAACAAGACTTTCAGCGACATCAATTCAATACTCGAAAAGGCGCTGTTCTTCATCCAGCAGGTGGCATTTAAGGCGCAGATCTCTATGGATACTGATTTCGATAAGAGCCTGCCTGAAATAATGGTTGACCCTGATCAGATACAGCAGGTTTTCATTAATATATCAATAAACGGGATCCAGGCTATGACCGAAGGCGGAAAACTAAGTGTTTCAACCGGAATAATTGGAAGGGAAGGCCTTAAAAAAGAACATCCAGACGTCCTTGATAGAAGAAATGACTGGATAAAGATAAGTTTTCAGGATACCGGCACCGGCATTTTTGATGAGGATATGGAGAAGATCTTTCAGCCGTTTTTTACCAAAAAAGGCAAGGGGACAGGCCTTGGTCTGGCCATAAGTCAGAGGATCATTGAGGACCATGGAGGGAGAATCATTGTTGAAAAACATAAGGAGGGGGGCAGCGTTTTCTCTGTGTATCTGCCTGTGCATGAAAAACAGGGTGAAGCCGGGAACTGAGATTTATAATTTTAAAATTAATTGACTGATGTTAATATGGTAGTGCAGGGATTATTAAGGAACTGATATGTCAAGTGCAAAAATACTGGTAGTAGACGACGAAGAATTTATCACATCTTCTCTTAAACAGGGTCTGGAGAAAGAAGGCCATGATGTTATTACCGCCTCTACAGGTGAGACCGGCATAGAACTTTATAGGACCGAAACTCCGGACATTGTACTGCTGGATGTAAACCTGCCGGGAATTGACGGCATCAAGGCTCTTGGCGCGATCAAAAAACATGACGCCGAAGCAGTGGTAATAATGATAACCGCTTACGGCGGCGTAGGCAACGCGGTTAAAGCCATGAAACTCGGGGCATATGACTATATTGAAAAGCCCTTTGATTTTGACCGGCTTAAAGTGACCGTCAAAAAAGCCCTTGAAACAGCAACTCTGAAGAGAGAGGTGCGCCAGTTAAGAAGCGAGCAGCAGGAGAAATACAGTTTTGATAATATTATCGGGCAATCCAAGTCCATAAGGACCGTTATCTCCCTTGCCAGGAAGATCGCCAAAAGTGACGCGACCACGGTTCTTCTCCAGGGTAAAAGCGGCACGGGTAAGGATCTCCTGGCCAGGGTTATCCACTTTCACAGCGCCAGAACTGATAAACCTTTTATTGAAGTGAGCTGTACCGCACTGCCCGAGACCCTTGTTGAAAGTGAGCTTTTCGGCTTTGAAAAAGGCGCTTTTACAGACGCCAAGACGTCCAAGAAAGGCCTGATCGAGCTGGGTGACGGCGGCGCGGTATATCTGGATGAAGTAGGAGACATGAAACCTTCGACCCAGGCGAAACTGCTCAGGGTTATTGAGGAGAAGACATTTAAGAGAATAGGCGGCCTCAGGGACATAAAAGTTGACGTCAGGGTCATTGCCGCGACCAATAGGGACCTGGAAGAGGCGGTTAAATCAGGAGACTTCAGGGAGGACCTGTACTACAGGATGAAAGTGATACCTGTTTATATGCCGGCCCTGAACGAGAGGAAGGAAGATATTATTCCTCTGCTGGAGCATTTTATCAATGTTTTTAGCCGCAAACTGAGAAAAGAAGTAAAGAAGCTTACCCCTGAGGTTGAAAAGGCGCTTATGAACTATTCATGGCCCGGAAATATCAGGGAATTAAAGAACGCTGTGGAGAGGATCTATATACTCTCGGAAGGGGATGTTGTAAAGCTGGAGCATCTTCCAAGAGAGATACTGAACGCGACCGGTCACACGATGGAGGCCAAAACAGCCCTTAAACTGCCTGCCCATGGGATATCCCTGGAGGAGGTGGAAAAGGACTTTATCAGCCAGGCCCTAAAGATGTCCGAGGGCAATCAGACAAAAGCGGCAAAACTGCTTGATCTTTCCCGGGATGCCTTAAGATACCGTATGCAGAAATTCAATATTTCCTGAACCCATTGCATGATGATTGAAAGTATAAAACAGGGATTTTCTATTACGCATAAAAACTGGCAGGTAATACTTCTCAGGGTAGCAGCCGGCGCCATTAACGTGATCGGATTTTTTTTCCTTGTCGGCACCCCTGTGATAATAGCGATCATCTCGTTTGGCATTGACGTTGCGCAGGTAAGAGATATGTTCCCGGGGATACTCGAAAACCCCATGGATATCCTCACAAGATATATAGGGCTTGCGGTCCTTGTTGCGGTTGCTTTTCTCATATACCTGACCGTTGCGTCAATTATCATAATTTATGCTTATGGCGGCACGATCGGCGTATTAAGAAACGCGGTGCTTGATGAGCAGTTCAAGTTCAGTTATTCCGGATTTTTCAGGGAGGCCGGCAGGTTCTTTTTCCCACTTGTCTGGCTGTCCTCTCTGGCAATGCTTCTAATACTGGCTGCTGTGATCGCGTTTGCCATTCTGGCCGGTGTTGTTTTTGCCGTGACCCAGGTCTCTGCCGGGTCCGGATCGTCATTGATCGTTTTCTTCTCCACCTTTTTTTCCCTGCTGCTTGTTTTTCTTGCTCTGACGCTTGGTCTGGGCAGTTTGATATATATCGTTTATGCTTCGATCGCGATGGTTGCGGACGGCAGGGGTGTAATGGATTCTTTCAGGAGCGCGTGGGTCTTTGTAATGGGCAGGCCCATGGCATTTGTTTTCTACATATTGCTGATCATTGGTATTTTAGCGGTGAATATCTTATTGGTGATGATCGGTTTTGCATTCCAAATGACGCCCATAATAGGCCCTTTTGCCGGTATACCGTATAAAGTCGCATATTGCGCTGTGCAGGTATACCTGGGCGTTGTCATGTGGGGGGCCCTTGTAGCTTACTACATGCGGGGTACGAAGCGTTCTGCTTCTGAAGTTATTCAAACACCTGCGCGCGATATCTGACCCTGAAATGTTCAATTTGTTAATTTTGCAATTTTCAATGTATCTTACCTTCGGTAATTCCATTCTTTTGTTGAGTATTTCTTTACTGCGAGCTCATCAGCGCGGTTCATTTCAAACTCTGAGGGGCCTCCTGACAGGAGCTGTATGTTGAACGTTTTTTCAAAGGCATCTTTCAAAGCTTTTCTCAGGTCTGAATATGAGACGCTCGGCGCGTTTTTCCTTATAGTGCCTATGGCACAGATATCTCTGTCCGGCTTATATTTTTTTAAGACATTGTGTAATTCAGCAACATCAGGATCCATCAGAATGGACCCGTGCTGGAGAAATCCGTTTTTGTACCTTTTCTGCGCGCTGCCGATTATTTTTTCGTTTCTTACGGTGATCTCGCCGTAAGAAGGTGTTTTGAAACATAAAGGACTTCTATGTCTTCCATTTCCTGATAAAGTTATCCGCGCGTCAAGATCAAGGGCTCTAAGCGCTGATACAAGAGCGCCGCTGATAGCCAGGTAATTCTTCAGAAGCCCCCCTTTAAAAGCCTCAAGGCCGGTCTGGGCCGAGAAGCTGTAGGTGAGCTCGGAACTGTGCAGGACCGCCATGCCGCCTGTCGGCCTCCTGACCAGAGGATAACGCTTTGCCCCGCAATATTGCAGGTCTATGTCAGAGATCCGCTGGAAATAACCGATACTTACAGAGGGTTTGTCCCACTGGTACAGCCTGAGCGTGGGGGGCGAGAGCTTTTTCCTGACAGCCTCGGAAATTGCCTCATCAAGCGACATGTTAAAAACCGCGCTGCGCGGCCCGTCATCTATAATTCTCCAGATCACGGTCCCTTCTTTAAAACGATCTTATGTTTTATGAGCGAAATTTCCTTGATAGATCCCTCAAAGGTTTTATGCTCTCCAAAGATGTTTTTCATAAGTATCTTTCCTGCTTGCGGCTGCATAACGTCAACATTTTCCATGTAGAGCTCTTCTCCGCCGTCTTTTTCAATGTAAACATTGGTTTCACACATTTATGATTATCTCCTTTTTTTAAATGTTGAAATAGCTAAATAAGAAGCAGGATCGATAACAGTGGTATAAATTCGAATATCGAATAAACTTTAATTAACCATTCAACTAAAATGCGAAAGAGGGAAAAAGTTTATACATGCTTTATATTATACCTTGGAAAGAAACTCGGACGTCTGGAGTTTTTTGTTCAGTAAATTGGTAATGTGCGCTTCAAGCAGGGCTGAGAGTTCTGATACTGTTTCCCGCGAAGGCCTTAGCCTCGTGGAGGCTTTTATCGGCCAGCCGATACCATGAGAGTAGAAGTGCGCAGTCCGGTTACTGATCCTTATGGATGGCTCATTCCCGCGTTGCCGGGATGAAGAACATCTTTTGCACAGTGCAGTTCCCGCCTCCGGATAGAAATCACGACTCTCTTCGCCGCACTTGCCGCAGCTTTTAAGATGCGGGGCATAACCCAAAAGAGCCAGCAGGCTGATCTGGAAAACAAGATACAGCGCGTCTTTTTGTTTCTGCTCGACAGATGCGAGAAAAGTTATGATATTAAGAAAAAATGAAAAGAGTTTGCTGTTGGGCAGGCCTTCCGGCGTCAGTGATATAAGTATCTCGCTAAGTTTTGAAATATTGACGAAATCCTGAAAATCCTCTCTCAGCTTATGAAATGAACTGATTATGTCAGACTGAGTGATCCGGGGCATGGACTGTTCCCTTCCCCAGAGAGAGATCTTCGCGTGGGTCAGCGGCTCCAGGCTGCTGCCGAAGCGGCTTCTGGTCTTTCTGGGACTTTTTGCGAACGACTTGATTATGCCCCTGGCCGGTGTTAGGTAGGTTACTATCAGGTCTGCTTCTATATATTCCCTGGTCTGAAGAACAATTCCTTCGGTTCTTGTTAGCACATTAATCGGTGTAATCCCTGCCTGCCCGCCACACTACAAGGCGGGTAAACCGGCCGGCAGGTGTATATTATCTGTGTAATCAGTGATCCAGGATCACATGACGTTTTCAAAGTCCTCAGGTTTTAAGTTCCTTAACCATTCCTCAAGTTCGTCGTTATGTTTGGATGCAATGACTTTTTTCTCCACAAAGATAGGGGCGTTCAGCCTTATACCTACGGCTATAGCATCGCTGGGCCTTGAGTCTATGGGGATTTCTACCCCGCCTTTATCAACATAAATTAAGGCGTAATATGTATTATCTACTATTTCCGTAACGACAATTTTTGTCGCTTTTACCTGCAGACCATCAAACAGATTTTTGATCAGGTCATGCGTAAGCGGCCTTGGAGTGGCGATTTTTCCCAGTGCGAGCGCGATCGAATCAGCTTCCGGTCTGCCTATCCAGATGGGGAGTGTGTCGTTGCCTTTTATTTCTTTAAGGAGCAGTATGTACATATTGCTCTTGGGGTCGTACAGCAGGCCCTCAATTTTCATTTGCGTAAACATTTCGGGCATAGACATTATTATATACTTTTACGTTGTTTCTCTCAATCTACTCGTACGAAAGACCATGTTTTACCCCGTTAGAAAAGCGACAGGTCTTCTCACGGGGTTTACTGCTGAAGTTCGGCCAAGGCGCTTTCGATCCTGTCAAGACCTTTCTGTATAACTGCCATTGAGGTCGCGTACGAAAGCCTTATGTATTTATCATCTCCGAACGCTCCACCAGGGACAGCGGCAACCTGTGCTTCGTCAAGAAGGTAGGATGAGAGGTCAAAAGACGAGGTCAGGGGTTTGCCTTTAAACTTTTTTCCAAAGAACGAAGATATGTTGGGGAACACATAAAACGCTCCCAACGGCTTCGAGCAGGTTATACCCTCGATCTTATTAAGACGCTCGATAATGTACAGCCGCCGCTTGTCGAACTCAGAAACCATCAGGGGTATAAAGTCCTGCGTGCCTGTAAGCGCCTCAACAGCGGCCTTCTGGGCAATGGACGTTGGATTTGAAGTGGACTGGCTCTGAATTTTGGTCATTGCACCTACGATCTCCTTCGGTCCGGCGGCAAAACCGATCCTCCACCCGGTCATTGCGTGAGATTTTGAAAGTCCGTTCACCACGATCGTCCGCTCTTTAATATCCTTGCCTAAAGACGCGATGCTTGAGTGCCGGAACCCGTCGTAAACGATTTTTTCGTATATTTCATCCGATATGATATAAAAATCATGCTTGATGGCGAGTTCAGCTATTTCCTCAAGGCTGTTCTGATCGTAAGCCAGTCCCGTAGGGTTCGAGGGGCTGTTGAGGATGAGGGCCTTTGTTTTGTCTGACAGGCAGGATTCAAGGGTCTGCGGAGTTATTCTGAAAGAATTGCTTTCATCTGTTTCAGCTATTACAGGAACGGCGTCATGTAATAGGGCCTGGTCCGGGTAGGATACCCAATAGGGCGCGGGTATGATGATCTCATCTCCCGGATTGAACAGCGCGCCGGCGATATTGTAGAGGCTGTGCTTTGCACCGCATGAGACGATAATTTCATTTTTTTCATATTCGAGGTTATTATCCTGTTTGAATTTCTCAATGACAGACGTCTTTAATTCATCAGTGCCTCCGACAGGCGTGTATTTAGTGAAACCGTCATTGATAGCCTTTATCGCGGCTTCCTTAATGTTATCAGGGGTGTCAAAGTCCGGTTCTCCCGCGCCGAAATTAACGACATCCACTCCGCCGGCCTTCAGGGCCTTTGCCTTTGAATCAAGTGACAGAGTCGGGGAAGGTTTGATTGAAGATGCCCTGATCGATGGTGTCATGGTTTTTTACCTCGTTAGAAAGTTTACCGCGCCTGAGTTTTCTTGCGGGGTTTATTTTTCCTTATACTGTTTTTGATCTCCTGAGGGGTTACAACCGCGGTCCCGACCTCACCGACAACAATGCCCGCGGCATGGTTGGCAAATTTAGCCGCTTCCTTAAGTCCCGCTCCCGCGGCATGACAAAGCGTGAACGCGGCAATAACTGTGTCCCCTGCGCCGGTTACATCATATACCTCTTTGGCATACGTGGGGATATGGGTTATTTTATCTTTTTTTTCAAAGAGAGTCATGCCTTCGCCGCCCCTGGTTATCAGTACGGATTTACACTTATGTTTTCTTAGCAGTTCCTCGCCGGCGCTTATAAGGGATTTTGTGTCTGTAATGCTGACCCCGGAACCGAATGAGGCTTCATGGATATTCGGGGTAATGATACTTACACCGATATAGTATCCGAAATGTCCGATCTTCGGATCAACTGCAACTAATACCCGCGGCCCGATGGTCTCAAGCAGTTTTTTTACAAGCTTTTTTGTGATCACACCCTTACAGTAATCAGAAAGGATTATGGCCTTTATTTCGGGAAGCCTGCGTTTAACACGCTCCAAAACAAGAGAGATGGTCTTATTGTCGATCTCATCTTTAATTTCCCTGTCAAAACGGACTACCTGCTGGTCATGGGCGTAGATCCTGGTTTTAACTGTGGTCGGCCTGCCTGCCACGGTAATTATCCCCTCGGCATTGATCCCTTTGTTTTTAAGCATTTCCAGAAGGACCCTGCCCCTTTCATCATCACCTATAACGCCGATTATATACGTCCTCCCGCCCAGAGATGATATGTTATTGGCTACATTCGCGGCCCCGCCAAGCAGACGGTCCTCCTTAGAAACCTCTACGACCGGGACAGGAGCTTCGGGTGATATTCTGTTGACATTGCCCCAAATATATCGGTCTACCATAAGATCGCCGATGACAAGCACGCCGGTTCCGGGGAATTTTTTCACAAAATCATTCATAACAGTTCATTAACGGATCTCCCGCGATGTTGTCGTGAACACGCGGAAAAATTCAAGGGATTCAACAGGTTTAATGTAGCATTAACTCCCTTATTTAATCAACAGCTGCCGGTGACATATCGCTCGTGAAATTCAGCTGTTATCGGAGTGTGTCGCGGAGTAACAGGCGCTTTAACCGGGATTGTGAATCAATTATCTTTTATGCCATAATAAACCTATGCGGACGATGTCAAAGATCACGGTTTTACTGGTATCGCTTTTTCTTGCCGGGGCGTGTTCGGTCTCTCATAGAGCGCTGGTCAGGGAACCTCATGAGCCCACAAAGGCCGCGTATTTTAACTATATAAGAGCGGTTGCCGCTGAAAGTTCAGGTGACTTTGAGGGAGCGATTGGGTATCTCAAAAATGTTCTTAGGGAGGACCCTGAATCCGTATACCTTAGGAGCGAGGTCAGCCGCCTGCTTTTGAAAACAGGCAAGGTTGAAGAGGCGGTCAGGATTGCCGAGAGCATTATGGAGCAGGTTCCTGATCATGTGTCCGCTCTGGCTCTTTTAGGGGAGGGTTACAGCAGTCTGGGCCGGTTTAAAAAGGCCATTGCAGTTTACGAGAAAGCAATAAAACTGGATCCTGACAGGGCCGAGACCTATATAGTTCTTTCTCATCTCTATTCGATCGAAAAAGAATATGAAAGCGCGCTCAGGATGCTGGAACAGGCCGGTAAGCTGGATACTGGCAATATAGTAGTGAAATATTATATGGGAAGGGTTTATATCGAGCTTAAAAGGTTCAAAGAAGCTGTAAAAGTGTTTGAAGAGGCTGCCGGCGCCGGCCTGGGTTTTGAGCCGCTCTACTTTTTTCTCGGCCTCAGCTATGAAGAGCTGGGTAACCCTGATAAGGCGATCGAGACATATGAGAAAGCCATTGCGCTTGTGCCTTTTGGCTCACATGGCGGTCATAATTCATATAGTGAACGTTTAAGGGATCGGCTCGTAAAGCTTTATCTGAAGCAGAAAACGCCTGATAAGGCGGTCGAACAGCTCAGGAGTATGATCAGGCGGAACCCGGAGAAGATAGAGCCCCGCATGCTGCTGGCAGCGGTTTACGCGGGGACTAAGCAATATCAGAAGGCCATTGAAGAACTGCATTCCGTAATTTCAATAGATCCGGGTAATGTTAAAGCGATATTTACTTTATCAAGTTTGTTTATCGAGACCGAAAAATATGAAGAGGCAATAGAACAGTTTAAGCTTCTTGCGACGCTTTTGCCGGAAAACCCGGATATCTATCTGGACCTGGGTTTTTTATACGCTCAGGCGGGAGATTACGAGCGTGCCGAGGATACCTATAAAAAAGGCCTTTCTGTGGACCCTGAGAATGTTGAGCTGACTTTCAGGCTTGGCGCTCTGTATGAAATGATAAAGAAATACGATGAAATGTTCGTGCAGTTGAAAAAGACCCTGGGGCTCGACCCTGATCACATAGACGCGCTGAACTATCTGGGCTATACCTACGCCGAAAGAGAGATAAATCTCGATGAGGCCCTTAAGCTTGTGGAAAAGGCTGTTAGACTGGCGCCCGACAGGGGGTACATCCGCGACAGCCTGGGCTGGGTCTATTTCAAAAAGGGTATGTATGATGACGCCCTCAGGGAAATAAAAAAAGCCGCTGAGATGATGAAAGACGATCCTGTGGTCCTGGATCACCTGGGTGACGTGTATCTGAAGCTGAACGATAAGAATGCGGCTCTGGATGCCTGGAAAAGATCACTTCAGTTCTATGAGAAAGAAGACGGGATCAAAGCGAAAGTTGAAAAAAAGATAGAGAGGCTCGGGAGAGGGGAAAACAACAGCCGTTGAATCCGAGGAATCCCATGATAACTCTCAATGCCCCCGCAAAAATAAACTGGTTCCTTGAAGTATCCGGACTTCGCAGCGATGGCTATCATGAGATAAAGAGCCTTATTCAGACGATAAGCCTGTTTGATGTGATTTCATTAGCGCCTTCCGAAGAACTCACCCTGTTATCAGACCTGGAAATTCCAGATGAGCAGAACCTGATTTATAAGGCGGCCCGCCTGCTTAAAAGCGAATGTAAGGTCGATGCCGGCGCCGAGATCAGGCTTAAAAAGAGAATTCCGGTCTCAGCCGGATTGGGAGGAGGCAGCAGCGACGCCGCGTCAACACTGCTGGGACTCAACACGCTGTGGTCCCTGGGCCTGTCCGCGGAGAATCTTCGCGCTTTTGCCGGTCAGCTCGGCTCTGACGTCCCGTTCTTTCTTAACGGTCCCCTGGCCCTTGTAGAGGGCAGGGGAGAAAAAGTAACTTGTTTCGGGTCTGAAAGGCCTATAGATATGTTGCTTGTCAAGCCTCGCGTGGCTGTATCTACCCGATGGGCTTATGAAAACCTGGATGCATCCCGGAATTCCGTATCTGATCCGGAGTTGACAAATAAAGCGGATAAAGCTGATAATACTACGCCTTTTATTCATGATGTTTCAAAGGCGGAGTTGTGTGGAAACAGCCATATTCACAATGACCTTGAATCTGTTACTATAAACTGCTTCCCCGCGATCGCCGATATAAAAAACAGAATGATCTCTGAGGGGGCTGTTCTTTCCATGATGAGCGGTAGCGGCCCCGCGGTTTTTGGTGTTTTCCACTCTGCCAAAGAGGCTGAAAAAGCCTCAAGGCTTTTTGAAGATCACTGGACGGCAGTTGTTCAAACAGTAACTGATTAACGATCGTTTATTTTCGAACAATCGATCTTAAATTGCAAATCGCAAATTGACAATTTTTTGGGGCGTCGACAAGCGGCAAGTCACAGGGTTTTGGTCCCTGCATTCGGGGGTTCGAATCCTCCCGCCCCAGCCATCCTTCGACAGGCTCAGGACTGTTATTAGGATGTCGGAGGATGGTGCTGAGCGCAGTCGAAGTACCAATTACGATTGACGATTGTCAATTGACAATTTTGAGGGAGGTTTAAAAATGCCAGAAGGCATTAAGTTGTTTTCAGGAAACGCTAACCGGCCTTTGGCTGAAGAAATTTCAAAACACCTGAATGTTCCGCTTGGAGACGCCAAAGTATCGACCTTCAGCGATGGAGAAATAACAGTTCAGATAAATGAAAACGTCAGAGGCTCGGACGTTTATCTTATACAATCGACCTGTACGCCTGTTAATCACAATATTATGGAGCTGCTTCTTATGCTCGACGCGCTGAAGCGGGCGTCTGTGGGGCGGATCACCGCTGTTATCCCGTATTTTGGATATGCCAGGCAGGACAGGAAAGTACAGCCCAGGGTGCCTATTTCTGCGAGACTGCTTGCTGATCTGATCACTACAGCCGGCGCGAACAGGGTGCTTACCGTGGATCTGCACGCCGGGCAGATCCAGGGCTTTTTCAACATCCCTGTTGACAACCTTTTTGCCACCCCTGTGATCTCCGGGCATATGAAGGAAAAGTACTTGAACGAAATTGTTGTCGTATCTCCTGATGCGGGAGGTGTTGAAAGGGCAAGGGCTTTCGCGAAACTATTGAATGTATCCCTTGCGATCATTGACAAAAGAAGGGAAGTGGCAAATGTTTCCCATATAATGAATGTTATTGGTGATGTGGACGGCAGGGACGCGATCATATTCGATGATATGATCGATACTGCCGGAACAATTACCCAGGGCGTTAAAGCGCTTAAAGATAAGGGCGCCAGGAAGATCATGGCCGCGTGTACGCACGCGGTGCTTTCAGGCCCTGCAATAGAAAGGATCAATAATTCAGAGCTTGAGGCCATTGTCGTGACCAATACTGTTTCAATGGACAGCAAGACTGAAAAGTGCGGCAAACTTACTGTACTTTCGATAGCTCCTCTCATGGGAGAGGCTATAAAAAGAATACACGACGGGTCTTCGGTAAGTTCGTTATTTGTATAAAGAACGCAATGGAGGTTAAATAAAATGGAAAAGGTTTCACTAACAGCCGAAAAAAGGACAGAAATTGGAAAAGGCGGCGCCAGGAGCCTGAGGCGCGACGGATTTCTGCCGGCTGTCCTGTATGCGAAAGGCAGTTCGATGTCGTTAAAATTTCCACGTAAGGAACTCGTGAAATTCATGATATCAGGCGGCAGGGAGCATGCCCTGGTAAATATTATTATCAGCGGGGGGAAAGGTAAAAAGTCAGAGCACTGGGCGCTAGTAAAGGATTACCAGACAGACCCTCTGAGGAGCGAGCTGCTGCACGTAGATTTCATGGAGATATCGCTTAAGCAGAAGATCAAGACTTCCACGACGATCATAATCTCCAGGGAGCCTGTAGGCGTAAAAAATGGAGGAATACTTCAGCAGCAGTTGAGAGAAGTTGAAATTGAGTGTCTCCCCACGCAGATCCCGGCGGGTATTGAGCTGGATGCGTCGGCTATTGACATTGGTCAGTCCATTCACGTCAGTGACCTTCTTACAAAAGAAGGGGTAAAGATATTGTCAGATCCGCATGACGTTGTTCTTACCGTCAGCGCCCCTGTAGTTGAAGAGGTCGCGCCTGCTGAAGAAGAGGCCGCTGAGCCGGAACTTGTTGGCGGGGAAAAGGGCAAGGAGGAGGAAGGAAAAGAGAAAGAAGCAGAGGCCGCACCGGCTGCAGACGAAAAAAAGGGACAGAAAGAACAAAAAGACAAAAAAGAGAAATAACTCCTTTAAAAAAGTAGCGGGTAGAGAGGAGAGAGTAGAGAGTTTGCGGCTTTTACTGCAGTATTCTCGCTGCTTGCTGCTATCTACTTTCTACTTCAGGTCAAAAAATGTGGCTTATAGTAGGCTTAGGTAATCCAGGGAGAAAATATGCCAAAACAAGGCATAACCTGGGGTTTATGGTTATTGACGCCCTGTCCTCAAAGCTCTCTATATCTTTAGAAAACAGATCCAAAAACCTTGTTTGCGGACGAGGAGCCGCAGACGATGAGGAAATTACCCTTATCAAGCCTTTAACTTTCATGAACAGAAGCGGATCGGCTGTCAGGGAAGCAGTAAGAAAGCATAAGTACAACCACAAGCTTCTTGTAATATATGATGATATTGACCTCAGCCCCGGTGTTTTGAGGATAAAAAGAAACGGCTCTGCCGGCGGCCACAGAGGGGTGGAATCGGTTATAGAATCCCTTGGCTCCAAAAACTTCCCAAGAGTCAAGATCGGTATCGGCAAATCAGATGAAATACCCGCCGAGGACTATGTGCTTGGAAAATTTAAAAAGAATGAACTCTCTCAGATCAAAAAGGCAGTTGATAGGGCTGCTGAAGCAGTGCTTATGATAATTGCTGAAGGGATATCGCCGGTCCAGAACAGGTTTCACAAAAGTTTATAACCGCCATCCATAACTATTAGTAATTTTCCTATAAGAATTTTCAATCACCGGATATGACATATATCATAATGCCGCGTTCAGATCTGGTACGGTGCTTATGTTCCGGAACTGCGGGAGGTTATTGAGCAAGGGAAACACAGCGATAACCCTGAAGCAGTCAAGCTTGCCGGCGAGCTTGAGGCCCTGCTCACTAAGGTCATGAATGATGAAAATCACAAATGGTCAGTGGGCAAAGAGGATCCCAGGGCCAAGGCTGACCGGGCGAGGCGCGCCAAGGAGTTTAAAGACCGCTACAAATAACCGATCTCCCTTCCCCGGTTTTTTCTCGCCTTTACCAGAAAGCCACGCCATTTATGGCGGTGCTTCTTTCCGGCAGGACGAGCCTCGCCGAAGTTTAGCCTTTCTATAACCCCGCGATTTATCACGTGGAGGCTTCACGTGACGCGACCTTTTGAAAAGTGTAAACTTTATGGACTTTTGTCCGGGAAATGTTGTATAATAATCTTGGAATGCTTGTAGTAATTTTTTTTATTTCATTTCTTCTTATACCTTCTGTCGCGGAGGCTTGGGGGCCGCTTACTCATGTTTATCTTGCCAATGAAGTTATAAATATGGGCATGTCTGTTATTCCTGCCGGTGTTTATTCAATATTGAAGAGATATAAAAAAGACTTTCTGTACGGAAATCTCTGCGCGGATATGATCTTCGCGAGGCGGTTTCAGCCTGATGAAAAGAATACGCATAACTGGGGGCTTGCCTGGAGACTGTTTGAAGCCGCGAAAACCAAAAGACAAAAGGCATTTGCGTACGGTTATCTGTCCCACCTTTCAGCTGATACGGTAGTACATAATCTTGAAAAGTCTTTTTTGCCCTTCAAACACACACTTCTTGAGGTTAAATCGGAAAGCCTGATAGATAAGAAATACAGAAAACTGCTCAAGACGATTGACAGGCCTTTGCAGAAGAGGCATGATGGTTTTCTTGAAGACTATCTTGAGAGTGTTTTTTTCTCTTTCAGGACGAACAGGAAACTTTTTAAAAGTTTCCTTAAGCTTTCAGGATTTCCGAATTACTCTCCGGTTTCAAATTTTATTGATAAACGGTTTCCTTACGAAATACCGGTTCAGGACATTTACGGATTTCAGGAGGAGTCGGTCAAAAGGATGTCCGAGCTGCTAAAGAACGGGAAACAATCCCAGGTGCTAAAAAAAGACCCTGCCAAAAGGCTTAATAAGCGCGCGTCCAGATTTTTGAGGCAATACGTTTCTTAAACAGTTTGCTGATGTCCCACTCCTACTGAGCATTAATGTATTACTGGTTGTACCTTATCTGCGCAGCGCGGATTGAATTCTAAGTGAATTCTGCCGCGCTCTCTACTCGCCGAAGTGCTGCAAAGCAGTACGAAGGCGGGCTTATATGGCTTCATCCTGTTGGAAAGCCTTTCGCCCGCGGGGATGACTAAAAATAAGCTTTAATATATAATATCTGACTAATAACGACCTTGATCGAATATGTTCCCGCAGGGTTGATCATATTATCATGGATGACAAAGAAACCAAATCTGTAATCGAAGCCCTTCTTTTTATGTCCGGCGACCCGCTTACCCTGGAGACGTTAAAGAAAATCCTTGATACAGACGTGAAAGAGGTGGAGCGGACAGTTGGCGAGTTGATAAAGGATTATCAGTTGATGAACAGAGGTGTATTTGTAACCGAGGTGGCCGGTGGCATTCAGATGGTCACTAACCCGGTATGCGCTCCATGGGTTAAAAAACTTCTCGCCACCGCGGTTCCGACAAAACTGTCTCACCAATCTCTTGAGGCCCTGGCTATTGTGGCTTATAAACAGCCTATAATAAAGGCTGAGGTAGAGGCCATCAGGGGAGTAAATTCTGACGGAGTGACAAAGACCCTCCTTGAAAGAAGGCTTATAAAGATCCTGGGCAGAAAAGAGGTTCCCGGCAGGCCTTTAATGTACGGAACAACAAAGGAGTTTCTCCAGTATTTCGGGCTTAAGGACCTTTCAGAACTGCCCACGCTTAAGGAATTTCTGGAAGTCGATGACACTATTTCTTTGCCATTTCCAGATGAGAAAACGGCAAATATCGAACCTCAGGATGACAATACAGAACCCCTGCCCGAGGATTTAGGACCTCATGATGATACAGTTCGCCTTGAAACCCAGTCCAGTCCCTCGGAAGAGAAGTAGTTCTTTTCGCCGTGAGAGTACCCGGGAAAGTCCGGAATTTATAGTCGTGAAACCAGCCTTCCAGACTCTGTAAGCAATCACCAATGCTTGGGGGTCGTAGCCGTACCGTGACGCTGGTCCGCGGCTTTGGGGTACACGATTTTTCCCGAATCAGTTAAATCATACCCGCCAAGTTTTGCAACCGTATCTTTGAATTCAGGGTCGTCCCTTACTATTTCAAAAAGTTTTTGCACCATGTCCAGATGATAGAATTTTTCCGGCACCGCGATATCATAGCGTTCTTTTGCCAGGTGTATGAAGTCAAGGCCAAGTGCCTCCGCGGCGGCAAGGATACCAAGCCCGGCATCCGCGATTCCGCTGAGAACGGCTGACGCCACGGTCATATGAGTGTACTCTTCACTATCGTAACCCTTGATCTTTGTATGGTCAATATTCAGGTCCATCAAATACTTGTCAGTTAACAGTCTTGTGCCTGATCCGGGCTGGCGGTTGATGAACGTTATGTCGTCTCTCAGCAGATCTTTAAAGCCCACTATGCCTTTAGGATTCCCCTTTAATACAAGAAGTCCCTGCTGCCTGTAGGCAAGGTTTACAAGAAGAGTTTTTTCTCCCGCAAGGAGCTTCTTCACAAACGGAATATTATATTCGCCGGTTTTTTCATCGAGCAGGTGTGTTCCCGCAATGTGGGCTTCGCCGCGCTTTAATGCTATAAGCCCTCCCATTGAGCCTACATGTGTTGATGAGAGCGACAGTCCCGGATACCTGCGCCTCAGAAAATTGGCGAGAATGTCGAGTATATTGTCGTGGCTTCCCGTACACACAATTGTATTCATAATACTGTCTTTATGTTTCAGCAGCTTGACGTTTATTTCTGTGCCCGCGGCCAGGCCCTCGCTCATTGCCGGAACCCTGACAAAGCCGTCCGCCCTGACCAGGCTCATCAGCATCCCGGCTCCGCGGCTCACCGGGCTGGCAATAATGTTGTCCCCGACCTTTCCGACCTTTACTCTTAAAAATTCCTCGATTCCAATGGTTGAGGCCACCTGCCTGCTTAATTTTGCATTGAGTGTTTCAGAATGTTCAGCTTCAATCCCCTGGTATAAATGGATTAGAGGTTTGGCAAATAATTCAAACGTGATGTATGCTGACACCGGATAACCGGGGATGCCAAGCACCGGCGTGTCATTGATCCAACCCAGGATCACGGGTTTGCCCGGCCTGATATTTACACCATGCAGAGTTATTTCGCCGAGTTCAGCGATCACGGCGGAAGTAAAGTCTTTTTTTCCGGCAGAAGCTCCCGCATTGATAACAACCACATCTGCCGCGCGGCTGGCTTCGACCAGCGCTTTTTTTAGATCTTCGATCCTGTCCGGAACGATCTTCCATCTGACAGGTTCACCGCCCCATTCGGTAACAAGGGCTGAAAGTATCCTTGAATTGGATTCTATTATATTGCCCTTTGTAAGTTCGCTTCCCGGTTCTACAAGTTCATTACCTGTCGGGATAATGACAACCTTTGGTTTTTCCCTGACCTTTATTTCAGTAAAACCTCCCGCAAGCATCACGCCTATGTCTACAGGTCTTATCCTGTGATTCTCGGGAAGGATAAGCTCTGCGGTCACGATATCTTCTCCAACTGTTCTTACATGCTGCCAGGGTGTGACCGGCTTGATTATTTCAATGTATGTATTGTCATTGGTCAATTGTCCGCCTGCCCCGTATGGAGGAACGACTATATCGGGGTTCTCCGTTGTCTCTTGCGACTGTCTACTGCCTACTGACGACTGACTGTTCTTAGGTAGTTTTATTATATTCACATCCTCTATCATCACAACCGCATTGTAATTATCAGGCAGGGGATCCCCGGTCGAAGCGTATACCGCCTGCTCAGGGACTTTCAGACGTTTCGGTGTTCTTTCAGATGCTCCGACAGTATCCGTGAACTTGACAGCATAACCGTCCATTGCTGAAGAGTGATAAAAAGGCGATGAGACCTTCGCGAACACTGCCTCGGCGGTTATTCTTCGCAGAGAGTCGATAACCCCGACAGTTTCAGCCTGTGGCAATTTACCGCCGGATGCCCTCACTTTATCCGTCCATTTCTCGATCGCTTCAGAAAGCGGAGTATTATCAAGATATATTTTTTTCAATAATTAATCCTCCGGATTAAATTGATTGCACCGATTTCAAATATGATTATACCCTGCAATCCGAAGAATTGCGGGCACTTAATCCCGGAAATCTAAAAGATTTCTCGGGGCACAGATTTTTTATTTTATCTGTGAAATCGTCTTTTTTAATGTTCCCTTCGGAAACCTAATGTAAGGAAAAACTGACCATTATCATATTCGCTCACTTCGCTTCGCTATGCATTTAATGTTCCCTTCGGAAACCTAATGTAAGGAAAAACTGACCATTATCATATTCGCTCACTTCGCTTCGCTATGCATTTAATCTGTGATATCAAGCATCTTTTTTATTAAAGATGATTTAAAACAGCTCCACCTCGACTTCAGTTCCTTTTTCCATTCCAGGTTTTCTTAAAGGTATGACGATCGTGCCGTCAGCCTTTACCAGAGTTGTTATCAGTCCTGACTTACCCAGAACCGGTACGGCCCAGAGCTCATTGTCTATTTCCTCAAGCGAGACCCTTATATGGTCTTCCCTCCCGGAACTTGATGATATATTTTTTAATAGTTTTGCCTTTACTGTCCTTTTAATTTTATGGATCAGCCTGTCGGTCTCGCCTGTTAATAATTTCAGGACCGGTTTTATGAAAAGCTCAAAAGTGACTATTATTGCGGCGGGATGCCCGGGCAGGCCGAATACGGGCTTTCCGTTGATCACCGCTCCGATCATCGGCTTACCCGGCTTAACAGATACACCGTGGAAAAGGACCCCTGGCTTTCCGGCAGTGTTTATTACCTTTGCTGTCAGGTCTTTTGTGCCGACTGAACTGCCGCCTGTAATAGCAACGAGGTCAGCTTCTCCAAGAGAATCCTCAACTGCCTTCATAAGCGTCTCAAAACGGTCTTTGAATATTCCCTGCCGCAGAGCTATCCCCCCGTTTTCTTCTATCAGGCAGGAAAGGCTGTAAGAGTTTATATCGCGTACCTGCCCTGGTTTTAGAGGTCTTTCCGCGGGAACAACTTCATCGCCGGTTGCAATAATAGCAACCTTCGGCTTTTCATATGCCCATAGCTTTGCGATACCGATCCCGGCAAGCGCGCCGACGTCCTGCGGCCTTATCCTCCCGCCTTTTCTTAATATGACGTCGCCTGTTTTGCAGTCCTCACCGGACCGGATAATATTTTCACCCGGCGCAACAGGCTTGAGCACCTCTATCATGTCTGTGTTTACGCTGCTTGTTTGTTCGAACATAACAACGGCATCAGCATTTGCAGGCAGCATTCCGCCTGTCGCGATCTTTGCGGCCCCGCCTTTTTGTATCTCAAAATCAGGATGTTCGCCCATGAATACTTCACCAGCTATATTCAGGTAGGACGGCATTCCCTCTTTCGCGCCGAATGTGTCCGAAGCACTGACCGCGTAGCCGTCCATTGTTGAACGTGAAAAACCCGGCAGGTCTTCCGGAGAAACGATATCTCTTGATAAGATGCGGTTCAAAGAATCTGTTATGTCAATCCGGCATTCAGCGGGTACGACGGATGCCGATTCCATGAGAAGCTTTCTTGCCTCTTCCACAGAAAGAACCTCTTCTCTTCCTAACATGTCTTTCATGGTTTTAAAAAGCAGGGGGCAGCAACAAAAAAACTACCCGAGTCGGCGTAATATTTTGATATATAATATAGACAGTTATATCCAGTGATCTAAACTATAACTTTAAGTGCTTATCTAAGCTTTTGAATGGCTGTTCCCATCTTTTTTTTCTTCTTTGTCTTCTTCTTTTGGAAGGGAAAGATCCCTTACAAAATCAGGGCATCTGAGGCTTTTGCCGCTTACCGAGAATTTTTTCTTGCAATCAGCTCTCCACGCGCAAACTACGCAAATGTCTTTGCTTGCAGACATGCACAACCTCCTTGCCCGGACCGGTCTCAGCCCTGTGTTATTTGCAGCTTCTCATGACACCTGAAGATCAGGACGCTCAAGATATTGGCCGGGATACTGTCTTTTGAATTTATTATAAAGATTTTTTTGTTTATATGAAACAGCTCTTTTGTGATCCGCTTAACAGGCACGGTCTTTCCGTACCTTTTTTTCATTTCATTCTCGAACATGGGGACTATCTTGTCTTTCATCCTGAGCTCCATAAGCGGGCTCCGGAGCCTTCTGATCTCAGCTTTCAGGAGTTTAACCCGGTCTGCCATGTCTTTTATTCTATTTTAACCCGTGTGTCAGTTGCATGGAGTGTTTTATCGGCAGCATATTCAGGCACGATCGATGGATCAACACCTTACTCAGGAACCGGTTGGTGCAAGCGGAACATATACCCTCCGGTATTCAGCTGGCTCGGCTAACGGGGGCTCTGGTTATGAGCCTGACTATACTATGATTGATAAGAAGATAGTTGTTGATGTCACTGCTGATTATCTTGACAACTGGCAGAACCGTTCCCTGCCCGGGGATTATGATGATCTTGAAGGCATTGTTCATGGCAATGGCACTTTTGTTGCAGTAGGAAATGATGGCATAATCCTTGCTACCCCTGCTGTTATAGATTGGGGAACTTTGACAGACGACGATGATGGTGGTGGTTTGTGTTTTATAGCAACAGCAGCCAATGGCAGTTACATGGAAGATGAAGTAGTGGTCTTAAGGGAGTTCAGGGACAAATATCTTCTGACAAATGCGCCGGGCAGGGAGTTTGTGAGTTTGTATTATAAATATTCACCACCTGTCGCTGATTACATTGCACAGCATGAGACATTAAGGACAGCAACAAGAATAGCGCTGACACCGGTTGTTTACAGCATCAAATACCCGTTTGCACTTGTATTAGTGATGCTGATGGCAGGAGCGGCAGTATTAGCGGCAAGGAGAAGGATTAGAAGCTGATTTTACAGGAAATTTAAAGCATTATTTAAAGCAGGCGGGTTATAAATTGCCCGCCTGCTTTTTTTTAAGTCATATGCCATACTTTCAATTGTTGATCATAAGATCCAGTGTTGTCTTTAGATCGGTCAGAAGGACGTAGTCTGTGTGCCTGCAGCATTTGGATGCGGCCCTGATATTAAACGGTCAGTGAATCTTCCAGCTTTTCCTTAAATTCTTTTGTCCCACCTTCAATCTCCATGAGCAGAAGGTCCAGCTTTGCAAAAAGAGAATCGAGTCTGGATCTTGAAACGTGAAGCTTTTTTGAGAGTATTTTAATGGTTTCCCCTGCACCCTTAATGGAGGCCTCTATAATTTCCCGGTTGTCATGTTCGATGTTTTCTTCCAGCTTTACAATTTCTTTTTCCGCTTCATCAATGCGCCTTTGCAGGGCGTCCATTGGGTTTGATTTTTTTTTCAACAACGACGCCCGTTCACGCCGGAGTTGTTTTTTATTAACAGACTTAATCCGGGGCCTGCTTTTTTTGACACGCGGCGCACCGGAATTATTTTCACTCTTCCAACCGACACGGTCAAGGAAGTCCTGATACGTACCGTCAAATAAAATTACTTTTCCGTTATCAAAGACTATCAGACGCGTGGCCAGCGCGTGAAGCATCATTTCACTGTGAGTTACTATAATTACAGAGCCGTTGAAATCATCTATTGCCTCAACCAGGGAATCACCGGATTCCATATCAAGATGGTTTGTCGGCTCATCAAGCATGAGCATGTTGGAGGGGCTGACAAGCAGCTTGCCGAGCAGCACACGGCTCTTTTCCCCTCCGGAAAGGACGCTGATCTTTTTTAACGCATTATCCCCGGGAAACATCATAATGCCGCATATTTTGCGGGCCGCACCCCGGGTACCTTCGGGATGCACATCCATGATCTCTTCTTCGATGGTTTTGTGCAAGGTAAGGCGGTTTATATTTGTCTGGCCAAAATAGGCCATCTGCAACTGATCATGATGACGGACAGTGCCGGTTTTAATTTTAAGTTCTTTTGCGAGCAGATTCAGCAGTGTCGTTTTTCCCTTGCCGTTTTTACCGATAATGGCTATACGGTCCTTCTTTCCTACTGAAAAGGTCAATCCATCGATCAAGGGAGGACTGTCATTGTCAAAAGAAAAAGATATGTCATTAACTTCCATAAGCAGCTTCCCTGTAAAAGCCGCTGATTTGAACGCGAAATCAAGGTTCTTTATCTCTGTCAATTTTTCAAGGCGATCTTTTTTCTGCAAAGCCTTTACCCTCGACTGAACGGCCCTGGCCCTGGTTGCTTTTGCCCTGAACCTGTTTATGAATTCTTCTGTTTCTTTGCGCTTTTTATCATCGTTCACCCTGGTCTTTTCGTGTATTTCTTCCTCCATCAGCAACTGCTGATATACCTTATCAGTCGGGCCGGCTTCTTTCCGCATTTTGCACCGGTGTATGGCCATAGTATGTGTAGTCACACCGTCCATGAAATCACGGTCATGGGTAATAATTATGAGTTCCTTCTTCCAGTTACGCAAAAACTGCGTAAGCCAGCGGAGAGAGATAATATCAAGGTAGTTGGTAGGCTCGTCAAGCAGGAGTAGATTAGGGTCGGAAACAAGCACCTTCGCAAGATTTAAACGGACCTGATATCCCCCTGATAGATCCAATGGATCGAGACTGAAATCTTCCGTGGTAAAACCAAGTCCCATAAGAATAATTTCCGCCTTATAGGTCTCATAAATACCGTCCTCGGTGTCCCGGAGACTCAGGCATGCCTCCTGCAATACAGTGCTCTCGGAAAAGCTGATATGTTGTGACAGATGACCTATCTTATATCCCCTGGGAATACTGATACAACCTGAATCAGGGTGGTCCTGCCCCAGTATCATTTTAAAGAGAGTGGTTTTGCCGTGTCCGTTTCTGCCGACAAGGCCGACACGTTCACCCGAATTGAGGATAAAACCCGCCTTCTCAAAAATTACCTGCCGGCCATAACATTTATCTAAGTTGTTTACCTGGATCATTTTATAAACCGGAAGGTTCCTCATCGAGTAAGTCGATATCCGGATTTGGTATAGAGATGGTTTTTTGCGTTCTTCTTTGCTTATTTGACGTTCTCTTATTTCCACCCTTATTCCTGGCATGGATACCTGTCAATAACTCTGTGGAGCTCTCAAAAAACCGCGCAATCCTTTTATCCAGCAAAGACAATTTCATTTCCGACATGCTGCTCCCTTACCTCATTCTTCCAGAACAAATTGTTATCGATTTAAACAGCCCAGGCGGTTGAAACAGACGGACCAGACCCTTATCTTCCACGCTCACGCTCTTCCGGACATTCGCACTTTAATTCAGGCAGCACAATAATATACATTTTTTTGATAAAAAAAGAAAATACGGGGCGGGAATTCAGTACGAAATGGGAGTCCCCAGATCTGATGCTTCAGTGCCTCTACCTCCGGCCCGCTTCGCCGTCCGCCTCGGCGAGCCGAAGGCGAGACTGGAATCGAGGCGAGCAGACAGGTACCGGGCAGGTTTACATGCCGTAGGTATGCGGGCCCGCTATCTATTGAATGTTAGCGCGATATTTAGTGGTCACCCTTCGGGCCATGTACCGTTCTGGTGCATGGCGGGTAAGCACAATGTAAGGAATAACTTCTACTGTTAGATTCGCTCATTATCACTCGCTTTCCATTTAAGCTGTACACCTTTTAGAAAATTACGCAGGATCTGATCTTTACAGTCACGGTAGTGTTTATGGTCCGGCCTACGGAAAAACGCGCTTAATTCGTGTTTACTGATGCGCACACCAGCCAGGTCCATAGTTTCCAATACGTCTTCGGCTTTAAGGTTTAATGCGATCCTTAATTTTCTGAAAATGATATTGTTAGTTAAACGCTGTTCCGGCTCGGGTTGCGGTCCTTCTTTTTTGCCTCGTTTATCGTTAATCAAACCATTCAGGAAGATCGCCAGATAAGTGTCGCTGCATTCCTGATACGCGGGATCGTCCTCTTTTTTTAACCAATTGCTGATCTGCTCCCGCGTTACCTGATGATCAGCTAACCCAAATAGAGCAATCATTTTCGAATCGTTAAAGTCGAAGGAATAGCGGATACGGCGCAAGATATCGTTATTGGTCACAAGTATGCTCCGGTTAAAAATGCAGTTGCGTCGGACCCGCATTATTTATATGCCGGCCCGACACTTTAAGTTTATTCTATGTTCGCGCCGACAACAGCGGCCATCTGCATCATGTTGATCGTCTGGTCTTCTTTCAGATTTGTAAGGTCAGTGACCTTGCCTGATTTGCTTTTGGAGTTTGTGTTTTTGAAGATCTGGAGCAATTTAGCATCAGCCACAATGAACTTGCCCGCGTTCTCAGGCTTTCCATTTTCAGTCTTTGTCTGAAGTTTATTCGCTTTAATATAGTCCCATAATTTTTTGGTGATCTCTGTCCTGGGAAGTTCTGTTGCTCCCAGAAACTCCGCCAGCTCTTTTTTCAGCTTTACCGGTTTACTCAATCCTTTTGCTTCTGCCATTTTTAACTCCTCCATGTTTAGATTTAAATGAAATTATCTCAGGTTTATTTAAAAAGATCTTTTAAGTCTCGCGTATGGATTAATTATCGCATTTTTTTAGTTTTTTTTTCATACGAATAGATCATGACCCCTCAGAATACTTTAGATCTCCGAGGCCTTCTGGATGGAGAAGAACCGGATTTCTTTGCGATGTATACGACATGCCTGTTCCCTCTGCCAGGTCGATGCCGTTTGAAGGAAAATCCGGCATGGACAAGGCGCCTTTCAAAGGACCTATCCGGGTCTTCGGACCAGACGGCAAACACACCTCCGGGTCTCAGGGCTGAGCCGCTCATTTTCAGAGCAGTGTTGCCGTATAAATAGTCACCTCTCTCTTTCGCAGCCTCAAAGGGTCCCTCATACAGGTCAATAATAATGGCATCAAACCGATTGTCTCCGCCCTCCATTGCACCGTTCCGGATCAGGGATGCCACATTAGCGATCTCTATGGTAACTCTGGGGTCATTAACTGCCCCGCAGGTAAGGGCTGTCATAGGCCCGCGGCACCATTTAACAACTATGGGGTTAAGTTCAGCCACAACAACCCGGGCATTGCCGGGGAGTTCATCGAGCGCCGACTTCAGGGTGCAGCCCATCCCCAGTCCTCCGATGAGCACCTTAGGGTCTTTTTTATTGTTCATGCTATTGCAGGCCAGCTTCGCAAGCAATACCTCGGACCTGTTGGCATGGGAGTTCATCAGCACACGGCCGTCAATGGTCATAAGAAAATCAGAACCATTCCTTTGCCGAAGTTCAAGAAGACCATCGGCGGTATTCTCCCTGCCGATGGTTATCCATGGTTTGGCCATCTATTATGTTTCCTTATTCCATGCGTTGTGTTTCCAGGGGTAACACTAATGTAAGGAGTGACTGCTATCACACCTGCCTGCCGGCAGGCAGGTTCGCTCACCTTCGCTTCGCTTTGCATTCGATCGCTTTAGCTGCTGTTCTTAGTTCTTTCAATATATTTTTAATTGAATCCACACTGATCTTTTTTGTGAACCGGAGCTTATCAATGAATGCCGGGTCTTTTACTGTCTTGATCAAGTCAGCTTTTTGAATAACATTATGAGGCGACATATTATATGACTTTGCATACTTTTCTCTGATATCAAAGACCTTTCGGAAAACGCTCTTTTTGTTATCCCGAAGCCTGCTGTATCCGCTTATCTTTCTGTATTTGTCTTCCGGACCCCTGGTGTAATCCTTGTTCTGGATCTGTAAATTCTTTAATAGAAAAGGTTCTAACAATTTCTTTGCATACAGCTTTGCTAAAATGATATCTTTCAATGCAGGCAGATGTATGACATCATTGAGAGCATAATCGATAGCTTGTTCAGATAAAGGTCTTTTTGTCCAGTTATGTTTCTGATGTTTCTTTTTCATTTCCAGAAATATTCCGAGTTCAAATGCAATTACTGAATGAAGGTCTTTCTTTTCATAATTAAGCAGCTCAGTAGCCGGCCTTAAATCCAGTATCGATTTTATTTCTATACCAGCAGAGTTTTTAAGTAAAGATAGATCGCTCCCCGCATCATACATTACTTTCAGGGTGTTCGTATTCTCAAAGAGAAGTTTAAGGGTATCGTTATCTATCTTGAGTGGATCAATGATGACATTGTTCAATCCATCGAAGATCTGAGTCAGGCATAATTTTTCTCCGTAAGCGTGCAAGTTGGACTCCGCTTCTATATCCAGGGCGATAATATGAAGCTCTTTATCTTCGAACTTCTTCAGGTACGACCGAAGTTCGGCCCTGTTTTTAATTGTGATGTAATTCATAAATATCTTTTTCCCGCTAATAGTCCATTGATATAATAGCAGGCTTTGCCAAAAGTGGTCTGGTATTTGTTTCTTTATCTTTATGTCCGGGATGATTATAATTATTTAATTGATTGAAGGATTCTTCGAAAAGGAGGTAGAGAAGACATGGGAGATAAAGCTGGTAAGAAGGATAAGGCGAAAGCCGCTAAACAATTAAAATCAAAAAAAGACTCAAAAAAGAAAAATAAGTAAAAGAACCGTTCAAACTATTCCAACCGTTTCAGCTGTTCGGGCGGACCGAACGGCTGAAACGGTAAAGAATACCAGCGATCAGCACACAAAGACTTGACCACGAATCTGCGCACCCGTCCCTCGATTTCAGTATAATTAAAAGTGATTTTCAGGTTGAGAGGGACCTAAGCTGGGAAGTAAGGTGAATCCATGAAATTTGAGAAGTACCATATATCAGACACAATTAAAAAGAACCTTGCACTGATGGGTTTCAAAAGGCCTACGAACATACAGTTCAAGTCTATCCCGTCAATTCTGAAAGGCGAGGACGTACTGGCAATTGCGCAGACCGGGACCGGGAAGACGGCTGCTTTTGCGATTCCCCTCATTGACATGATCCACAGGGAGAAGAGCAGCAGGCGGTCCTATGGGATCAAGTGCATTGTCATGGTCCCCACGCGTGAACTGGCAATGCAGATCGGGGAGGTCTTTGAAAAGCTTGCGCGGCACACGAAGGTCAAGACCTTTGCTTTGTACGGCGGGGTTGAGCAGGACCCGCAGATTAAAAAGCTCCAGGACGGAATCGACGTACTTATTGCGACCCC
>BDTR01000066.1 GCA_002897775.1 bacterium BMS3Bbin08
ATAGACAGTATGTGGTGTCTTTCCTAATTCCATACTATCCACATTATAATCCCCCAAACCCCCTTTAAAAAAGGGGGTTCAAGGAAACCCCACAGCAGAGACTGTGGGGTATTAAAAACTTAATAAAATGAGAATCAAATTGAAGGATATAGTGTTAATCGTAATTGTTGGGCTGTTGATAGCCGGTTTCGGTGCCGGTCATGCGTTTGCCGCCAATCTTTACGTGGTGAACAATTCGAACAATACCGTGACGGTGATAGATACAACACAACATAACGCGGTCATAGAAACAATAGTTGTAGGCGCTTCTCCCACGGGAATAGCATATAACCCGACTAACAAGAAGGCCTATGTGGTTAACAGGGGCGATAACACGGTCACGGTTATCGATACATTGACCAATGCTGTTTCAGGGACAGTCCCGGTCAATCCTTATGCCTGGTATGTGGCAACCGACCCTATAACGCATAATATTGATCTTAACGAGTGGGTCAAAGACCTACCGGTCAATTATGTTTATGTAACCAGCGCCGTTAATAACAGCGTGGATATCCTGATCACTACATTTGACGGCCTTCTCACCCTGCCGGGCGGCTCTATCAAGACGGACCTGCCTCCGGGCATAGGCGCGTTTAATCTGGCCCTGGATGTTGCCAGGCAAGAAGCATATGTAGTTAATTGTCACAACAATATTCTTTCCATTCTTGACCTCAAGAGCAAAGCGATGGTCGCAAAGGTTGAAGATCTCGATGATACAGACGGCTTTATAGGCGTAGGCGTGGATACCGGGTTCGGCAAGGTATATACGGTAAACGACATGATCGATGTGGTGCCGGTCGTTGATGTCGAAACAAGGAAGGTAACAGGGAAGATCAAAGTGGGCAAAACACCATTTAATGTGATTGTAGATTCTTTTACACACAGGGCTTATGTAGCCAACCGGGGGAGTAATACCGTGTCGGTGATTGATACTGCAAAGGATACTGTGGAGGCAACCGTGAAAGTCGGCTCAGAACCGGTCTCTGTAGCCCTTGCAGACGGCATGGCATATGTTGCCAACTGCGGTGATAGCACTATATCGGTAATGGATACCGCGACAAATACTGTTGTAGATACGATCGTTCTTCCGGGCGTGAAACCTTTTAGAGGTTTATGCCACTGGAGTATCGCGGCTTTTTAACTCCTGCAAAAGGGCATCTCCTTATTAATCTTTAAATTATCAGGAGATGCCCTTTTTTTGTCTTGTATTCGACATGGGAAACGAAGTTAGAGCGTTTCTAAGTTTAAGCTAAAAAGCTGTTTCGATAAGAGGACGCTCTGCGGATGTTCGGTGGTATTGAGAAAAGCTGTTGAGGGAATAAGACATTTTGGATAATATACTCCTTAGTGATAATCGGGGTTCCAAAAGAGATCAAAGAGCATGAATACAGGGTCGGCTTGACGCCTTTTGGCGCCGGTGAACTTAAAAAACAGGGCCACAGGGTAATTGTGGAAGGCTCGGCCGGAGAGGGAAGCGGATTTTCGGACAAAGAATATCAGGAAGCCGGCTCGGAAATATCAGACAAGACATCCCTTTTTAGAGATTCAGAGCTCATTGTCAAAGTAAAAGAACCCCTGCCTTCTGAATATGATCTTTTCCGCGAAGGGCATGCGCTTTTTACGTTTCTTCATCTTGCGGCAAACCCAGGCCTTACAGACTTTCTACTGAGAAAGAAGATCACCGGATTTGCGTATGGCACCCTCGAAGAGAACCAGACCCTGCCTCTGCTGGCTCCAATGAGCGAGATCGCGGGCAGGATGGCGCCTATCATGGCTGCGTATTACCTCCAGGCTGATGTTTTAATAGTGGCAGTATTGATACCCGGAGCAAGGGCTCCCAGGCTGGTTTCAAGGGAGATGGTTTCAAGAATGAAAAAAGGTTCTGTAATAGTTGATGTGTCAGTTGATCAGGGCGGGTGTGTTGAAACGACCAGGCCCACTTCTCATACCGATCCTGTTTATACAGTTGATGGGGTCATACATTACTGCGTAGCCAATATGCCGGGCGCTTATCCGCGGACATCCACGTTCGCGCTTATAAACAGGACCCTGCCTTATATTAAAAAACTCGCGAAAAACGGGATAGCGTGGGCCGCGGAACAGGACAGGACATTTCAAACCGCGTTAAATACCTACAAGGGAAAGATTACGAACAAGGCGCTTGCCGGATCCTTTTCAGAAGGAAGATAGGCGGGTAGATCTTTTTTAAGCCATTTCCGCTCTCTGTGAATTAATGACCCAGATCTCGCCGAACGCCTTTTCCTGATATGCCTTGATAAGGCCCAGCCGAATGATCTCCAGAAGCGCCAGAAATGTTACGATAAGAGTGATCTTTGTGAAATCTTCTTTAAAGAGCTCTTCGAATTTTATGCCTTCCTGGCCCTCAAGTTTTTCCATTATGAAGTTTATCTTGTCCGCGACCGTAAGCGTCTCGCGCGTTATCTCCAGAGCCTCTTCCGGCTTTTTTGACAGCAGATCCTTAAACGCCGTCATAAGGTCAAAAAGTGACGCCTCAAAAAGGACATGCTCAGGGTCGATTTCAATATTCTCTTCCTGAACCGGCATTCTGCTGAAGATGTTTCTCCAGACACTTTCCTTTTCCCGGAATTCGGAAGATGCCTCCTTAAATGCCTGGTATTCCAGCAGACGCCTGACCAGCTCAGACCTGGGGTCTTCAACCTGTTCTTCTGTCTGCTTTTCATCAGGAGGCAAAAGCAGTTTTGATTTTATATGGACCAGGGTTGATGCCATTACAAGGAATTCGCCGGCAATATCCAGGTTCAAGTCCTTCATCAGGTCCAGGTATTGGATGTACTGTTTTGTTATGTGGGCGATAGGGATATCGTAGATATCAATTTTGTGTTCTTTTATGAGATGCAGCAGAAGATCAATGGGGCCTTCAAAGGCCGGGAGCTTAAAAAGGGGATTACTCTGCCGTCTGGTTTCAGGGAACTTTATCTCTGCTACTTCCGGCATCGGAAGTATTATACCATTTTGATCACAAGATGAGAACAGGGGATTTAATATCCAACTAGCCAGTAACCAGTGACCTGAGACAAGTAATTTAGAAATAACTGATGATTTATAATCTACGATTTTTTACTGATTACAGACAACCGGTTACTGACCACTAATCTAAAATGCTTTATGGGTCACTGCTCACTATCCTTATCTGGTCCCTGTGCTTTAAGATTATCTCGGCCCTGCCGTTGTATTCCTTTATCCTGCCTGTAACATCCACAGCCTTACCCTTGTAAAAGTCCGACGCGTGGGATGTGAACTTTTTCCAGTCGCGCTTAAAGATAACTGCTGTAAAGTTGTCATGGTCCCTGAAATCATTTTTGCTGTTAAGGAACACGGCCTTTCCACTGTTATAGGATTTTTTCACGAAGAACCTTACTGTCTTATGCTGTCCAATATAATGCATGGCTTTTCCAGGGCATATGGTCTCTTCTTTTGAACAGGTTCCGGCCAGCACCCTGTTTTTTTCAATTTTCTTCTCCCACTTTTTCTGTTCTGTCTTATCCCACAGGCCGCGTTTGTTTTCTCTGGCAGTTCTTTCGTATCCCCGGAATTCTTCCAGAAACTGAAAGGGATATTTTGTGTACGCAAAGCCATAGCCCTGCTTAATGAGTTCCGCGTTAACAAAAAAACCTTTTGGCGCGGAACCAGGTCCTTTGGGACCATACTTCCAGACATACCTGAGAGACCTTCCGTATTTACCGGTTCCGCGTGTTTTGTCCCGGTCCTCTCTAAGGCATACAGGTGTGTTCTCGATCCATTCCCTGAGTTTTTTTGATGCCTCCATGCCGTACCAGCGCGTGTCTTTTCTGAAGTCAACTACTTCCGGTGTGTCAACACCTATAAGCCTGATCCGGGTTCCGTCAGACAGATCAAATGTATCTCCGTCGATCACCCTTGCGACCTTCTGGAAGTCGCACACTGTCAGTACAGTGCTGTCCAGAGGGCGGGAGGGCGTATCTTCAGCGTGTAGCTGGCTGAACAGCAGAAGAAAAACAAAGGAGAGAGCCGCAGGGAAGATCAAGGTCGACTTTAATCTTATATACATAATGAGTATATAATAACGTAAAAGAACTGCAAATTAAGAATTAAGAGTTGACCCTTCACCATTTTGCTTTTGCAAAATGAACCGTGAGGGCTGGGGGAGTTTGGCATTGATAATTGTTAATTTTGCATTATTTAGTTAATTAGCTATGAACTATGAGTTATGAACTATTAATGGCACGTACTGCATGAGGAAGTACTGCATGAGGTACAGCCGGACGAAGAGGTCTGTTTTTCGCCCCCCCCGCCCATTCCAAATACAGAGAACTTCTTTTTGGTGTTCTTTGAACTGCACTTCGGACATGAAACTTCCGGATTTGTCCCGGACACGAGCTTTTCGAACTCATTTTTGCAGTCCTGACATGTGTACTCAAAAATAGGCATCTTATTTATATAATATCAACAATCAGAGATAAAAAAGCAAATAGCCGGGCGGCTGGCTTGCCAACTCCGTTTGCAAATGGTACAGTTTTTGGGGAAAGCTCAAATTGAAAATATCTCAATTTATATGGGAGACGATTTGATGATGCGATTAAGAAAGAATTTAATATTATTGATAGTGGTGTCGTTACCATTATTTCTTATGGCTTGCAACAAATACAAAGAAGAAGCACCTTTTTTTGATGGTTTATTCTTAGAATATTCTTCTTCGGGAATACCGGTTACTTATGAAGTTAGCGTTACGGATAATAACGAATTTAAAATAACGGAAACTAAAAAGCATAAAGTCTTTGATGATGAGATTGAACTGTATCATGTTGATGCTCAAGGAATAGTAGTAAAAGGAAGTTGGAAAGAATCTGAGGGGTATTTTTCACCCATATGGATACCTATAAATGAAATGGAAGTCGGAGATACTTTTAAGTATAACGGAGGGGATAAATATAAGATTGTAAAAAAGGATAGGTGGAAGAAATGGAACGTCCTGGTCATTAAGGGCATGACCCTTGGCGAAGAGAGATACTTTGATCTAAATACAGGGTTTTGGGTGGGATTACATGGAAAAGGAATGGGGAGAGCTGTAACGATTGTCTTAACTGACACAAATGCAGATATCCCCACTGTTGAGGAATAGGTTATTTTGTTCCTTGTAAAAAGGGGACGGTTCTATTTCTACTCGTGCATTGCCTCGTCGATCACTTCAACTATATGCATTATATCCATCGACCTGCCCTGTTCAATTACGTCCTCAAGCTGCATCATACATCCCGGAC
This sequence comes from bacterium BMS3Bbin08, assembly GCA_002897775.1. GTDB lineage: Bacteria > Nitrospirota > Thermodesulfovibrionia > UBA6902 > BMS3Bbin08 > BMS3Bbin08. The sequence continues at coordinate 5,319 of BDTR01000066.1, forward strand.
AGGAGGTGACAAGCGTTTCAGCCCAGGAATTGTGAACATCAGCGATCTTTTTCCTGCCTATTTCCTTTGAAAGCTCCTTAAAATCAAGGCTGAAGAAACCACCGAAACCGCAGCATTCACCGCTGTTTTTCATCTCAACCAGCTTCAGCCCCTGCATGGCCTTCAGGATCTCTCTCGGCTCGTCTTTTATTCCAAGCCCGTAGCGGAGATGGCAGGGGTCATGATATGTCACGGTCCTGCGGGGCGTTCTAAGGGTACTGATAACGCTGTCTCTGACAAAAAACTCATTAACATCCATTATTTTTTCGATCGTATCGCCCGCAAGCAGAGGATACTGTTTTCTTATTGTCAGAGTGCATGTCGGACACATGCTCAGGATCGCCTTAGCCTTTAGCTTATTAAAGAGCTCAAGGTTCTTCCTTGCCAGGGCCGCTGATTCCTCTTCAAAACCAAAGGCCCTCAGCGGCGCTCCGCAGCAGACCTCTCCCTTGAGCACAACCACTTCGTATCCCCGGGTAAGCAGGATACGCACCAGGGCGTCGCCCAGGTGCGGGTAAAAATAGTTGACGCTGCAACCTGAAAATATCGCGACCCTTCCGAGCTTTCCCGCGCCCTTATATACCTGCGCGCGGTCTTTAAACGGTTTTGACGTTATCTCAGGCATGTAGCGCAGTGTTCCGGCTTTGCGCAGGGCAGGGTATATTATTTTTTGCAGGCCTCTTAAAACTGAAAAGACCGTGTCCATTCTTGACAGGGAGAAATTCAGGGTCTTTCTTATCAGGCGTCCCCTGGCGTAATGGTCTTTCAGCCTGGCCCGTCCCTGATAAATGGATTCAGGGATATTTATGCCTACAGGACAGACACCACTGCAGGCCTCGCACAGGATACAACTGAAGATCCTGTCAGAAAGGCGCTTTGTCGGGGCAAGTTCATTCTCAGTAAGCGCGCCGAGCATCGCGATCCTTCCTCGCGCGCCCATTGTCTCGTCAGACGTGAAAAAATAGGTGGGACACATGGCCTTGCACGCGCCGCATCTGACGCACTTTGCCAGTTCTTTTTGATATAACAGTTCGTTCAATTTGCAATCTGCAATCTATGAATGTATGCGAACCGAAGGTACGCAATTATAATAATATGTTATTCCTCACATTGTGCCTGCCCGCCGGTTCTTGTGGAGGGCTTACCCGAAGGGTGACCACTAATTTATTCTCTCTCTACTCTCTACTTGCTACTCTCTACTTCTTTTCTACTCATTCAGGCTCCCGCTCCTGAAGCCCTGAAGGTCAAGTGTCACGTATTTATAGCCAAGACTCTTAAGAAAGGCAATTATCTTTTCCCTGACAGCCCCATCCATAAGCCTTGGGAATGCTTCAGGCAGGACCTCTATCCTTGCTGTTTCAGCATGATGCCTGACCCGCAGTTCTTTTATCCCGAATTTTTTTATGAAATTTTCCGCCTGTTCGACCATCTCAAGCGCCTGAGAGGTTATCTTCTCTCCATAGGGGAGTCGTGATGACAGGCATGGGGTTGCCGCTTTGTTCCAGGTTGGAAGCCCAAGGTATTTGGAAATGTCCCGGATCTCTTTTTTGCCAAAGCCGGCATCCATAAGCGGGCTGTGTATACCCAGCTCAGCGGCCGCTTTTCTGCCCGGACGCCAGTCAATGGTATCGTCCTGGTTTGACCCGTCGAGTATATATGTAAAATTTTTTTCGGCTGCTATAGCTTTAAGTTTGCCGAAAAGTTCTTTCTTGCAGTAGTAGCACCTGTCAGAAGGGTTGTCCGCGTAATTTTTGTCGTTAAGTTCGTTTGTTTCTATGATCTCGTGCCTTATGTCAAGATCCTCCGTCATCTGCCGGGCGAAAATGAGCTCTCCTGAAGGAAGGCTTTCGGATGAAGCTGTTACGGCCAGAATTTCCCGGAGGCCTGATAAGGAAGCAACCTTTAAAAGCAGGGTGCTGTCAACGCCGCCCGAGTAAGCGATTATGACCCGCTCCATCCTGTTAAGGTCATTCTTAAGCCTGGTGAATTTGTCGTTGAACGCCATTAAAAAATTGTCGATTGTCAATTGTTGTTATAGTTTTATTACTTCGTAATATTCCTGGTAAAGGTTCTTATCTGCCTTTACTATTGTCTTAAAACCGTATTTTTTTTCGATCTCTTCCAGTCCCTCCCGTTCTTCTTCATAAAGCAGGTCCGTGATAACAGGATGGGCGTTTATCATTATTTTTCCATTCCTTCCCTTTGAGCCTATCCTTCTCAGCTCCCTGAATATCTCGTAACAGAGGGTCGTGGGGGATTTAATAAAACCGCGGCCGTCGCAATAAGTACAGGTCTCGCAGAGGGTCCTTCCAAGACTTTCTCTTACCCTTTTTCTGGTCATCTGGATAAGGCCGAACTCTGAGACCTGAAGCACCGTACTTTTTACCCTGTCTTTATTCATGGCCTCCTGAAATGACGTAAAAAGCTTATCCCTGTTTTCCTCTTTTTCCATATCAATAAAATCAATTATTATTATTCCGCCAAGGTTGCGAAGCCTTATCTGGTAAGCTATTTCTCTTACAGCTTCAAGGTTGGTTTTCAGCAGGGTGTCCTCAAGAGAGGCCTTGCCGACATATTTCCCGGTATTAACGTCTATCGAGGTCAATGCCTCGGTCTGGTCGATAACAATGTAGCCGCCTGATTTAAGCCACACGCGTTTCCCCAAAGTCTTGGATATCTCGATCTCTATACCGTACGCGTCAAAGATCGGTTCATCACCTTCATAGAGTTCAAGCTTTGATATCAGTTTCGGGAAATAGGTATTAACGAATTCCACCAACTTCTGATATTCGTTCTCTGAATCTATTATGAGCCTGTCAACATCATGGCCGAGGAGGTCCCTTACGATCCTGAGAGCAAGGTCGATATCGCTGTAAAGCAGGTTTGGCGCGTTGACTTTGTCTTTTTTAGACTGTATATTCTCCCACACAAGCATAAGGAAATCGATATCCTTCTTTATTTCCTCTTCAGTGCATCCTTCACTCGCGGTCCGTATGATAAGACCGATGTTTTCCGGTTTGAGGCTGCTTACGAGGTCCTTAAGCCGTGCCCTTTCATCTTCATCCGAGATCCTCCTTGATATCCCGATGTGCTCAACCCCGGGCATCAGCACAAGATACCTGCCCGGAAAGGTCACGTAAGAGGTAACCCTTGCGCCTTTTGTGCCTATGGGGTCTTTTGAGACCTGCACCATGACTTCTTCCCCTTCCTGCAGCAGGTCTTCGATCGGCAGGTGATGGGGAATTGTTTCTTCTATATCCTCGCCAAAAACAGAGTAGTCAAGGCTTGAATAAACGTCCGCAACATGGAGAAACGCGGCTTTTTCAAGTCCGACATCCACAAACGCGGACTGCATGCCGGGCAGAATTTTGACGACCCTGCCTCTGTAGACGTTCCCCACGAAGCTCGTATCTTTTTTCCTTTCAATGTACAGTTCGGCAAGCTGTCCTGACTCAAGCAGCGCGGCCCTTGTCTCTTCTCCGGATGCGTTGATTATTATTTCATTAGGCATTGTTTTTCACTCTCCAGGGGGTCGGCCCATCCTTCACTGCCATAACCGCAGAGGCGGACCCTTTTAATAGACATTTTCTGTATTGCTTCCAGTGGCTTTTGCAATAATTCTTCCAGTATCTCATAAAGCCTTACTTTCACTCTCTCCGCATCAACAACGATCAGATGCAGGCATGCGTTATCAATGTCCGCCTTCTCAACCAGGGGTCTTATATTAACAGTTTTTTTCTCTCTTGTTACCAGCAGGCCCGGAAGACTGAGGAACGCATTGACAGCTCCAGCCGGGTTATCTCCTGTATATATCTCATATTCATAGCGCGAGATAAAGTCAAGCAGTGATTTTTGTGTCCTGCTGACCGGTAAAGCCGTATGTATCTCGAGCCCTTCAGGCAAGTGAGAATTAACGTCCTGAAGCAGGCGGGCTGGATCCACGGGGGTGATTAGTTCAACATCAAAATACTCGTTCATACCTTCGACGCCCACAGGCAGTGCTGGGCCGAAAGAGACCTTTGGATGAGGATGAAAACCCATGGAATAAGCAACTGGTATCTCTGCTCTGCGCATTGCCCTTTGAATTGCCGTCATCACCTCTCGATGAGAGAGGTACTTCAACATGCCGGTCTTGGAAAATCTGACCCGTATCTTTGTTGTGTCCTGCCTGCCCCTGCGTCTCCCCACTGCTTCGCTTTGCGAAGCAAAGCGGTGGGGGCGGTGGGGTGGTCTGCGAATTTCGTGTTCTGTGCTCTGTGCCTGCCCCCGCGTCCCCCCACTGCTTCGCTTCGCGAAGCAAAGCGGTGGGGGCGGGGTGTCCTCTGCTTGCCCTGTATCGTATGGTACAGGGTCCTCACATTCAAGGCCGCATTCATGACAGCCCTTCACGCAGTCCCTGGTTATTTTCCCCTGAAGGGCTCTTTCATATTCAGACCTCAAAAATTCGTCTTTGATCCCAATATCCACAAATCCCCATGGCAGTTCCCTGTTGATCTCCAGTTTGCGCGAAGCGTATTTATGCAGGTCAATGCCTGTTTTTTTTGCGGCAGTCTGCCATTTGTTAAAATCAAAGAACTCTGACCAGCTGTCAAACCGGCATCCCTGTTTCCACGCGGTTTCAAGCAGCAGGGCGCTGTCCGCGTCTCCCCTGGAGAATACAGCCTCAAGAAGACTGGTCTCGACATGCTGTCCTTTAAAGTTCATACCTTTTTTTCTGAAGGCTTTCCTGAGGTGGTCCTGCCTTGACCTGAGTTCTTCGTAAGAAAGCTGACCCAGCCACTGGAAGGGCGTGTGGGGCTTTGGCACAAAGGCTGATATGCCCACATTGATATTTACCCGTCTGCCGATGATCTTTTTGCCTTTTCTTAAAGCCAGTTCCGCCATACGGATTATGCCGTTGATATCTTCCTTTGTCTCTGTGGGAAGCCCTATCATAAAATAAAGTTTAATGCTTTGCCATCCCGCGGCAAAAAGCTTTTCCAGAGTGTTCTCATACTCTTCTTCAGTAACATCCTTGTTTATGATATTCCTGAGCCGTTCCGTCCCGGCCTCAGGCGCAATAGTAAAGCCTGTTTTTCTGACACTCTTTATTTCATTCAGGACTTCGTCATTGACCGCTCCTACCCTTAATGAAGGCAGGGATATCGCGATATTGGAGTCCCTGCACATGGAGTTAAAAGTTTTGATCAGGGGCAACAGATCGCTGTAGTCTCCTACGCTTAAAGAAGAAAAAGAGATATCTTCGTATCCCGTGTTCGCGATCGATCTTTTTGCAATTGACAGAATATTTTCAATCGACCTTTCCCGTAACGGTCTGTAGATCATTCCAGCCTGGCAGAAACGGCATCCCCTTGTGCATCCCCTTGATATCTCCACTGTCACACGGTCATGGATAGCGGATGCAAAAGGAACAACAGGGGCTTCTGGAAACGGAGCCGCGTTAAGGTCAGCAACAGTTCTTTTCCGGACCTTTTTTCTGTCCCTCAAATGAACCGATGGGACATATATCCCCTCTATTTCAGAGAGGGCTTTTAACAGATGTTCTTTTTTTGGAGATCCGCTCTTCGTCCCTCGTCCCTCGTCTTTCGTCCTTCTATACGTTTCTATGATTTCTCCGATGATTTCCTCTCCGTCACCTATAACAAAGGCGTCAATAAAAGGGGTCATGGGCAAAGGGTTTACAGTGCACGGGCCTCCTGCGATTATAAGGGGATAATTATCACCTCTTGCATCAGCCCTTGGAGGGATCCCGCCCAGATCCAGCATGTTAAGCACGTTTGTGTAGGAAAGCTCATACTGGAGCGTAAAACCGACCACATCAAAGTCTTTCAGGGCCAGACGGCTCTCCAGTGATGAAAGGAGCAGGCCGTTTTCCCTGAGATACGCCTCATGATCGACCCATGGCGCAAAAACCCGCTCAGCTGAAGCAGAAGCCTTACTGTTTATTATTGAATAGAGGATTTTAAGCCCCAGGTGGGACATTCCTATCTCATAAGTGTCAGGAAAACAAAGAGCGACTCTTACAGTGTCAGGGTTTTTTTTACGCGCAATGTTGACCTCATTGCCTATATATCGGCTTGGTTTTTGAAAAAGCGCAAAATTTACGGACATCCATAATTATCTCATAGAAAATTATTTAAATGCAATTAATGTTCCCTGCGGAAACCTAATGTAAGGAACAACAAATTATTATTATAATTGCTTACCTTCGGTTCGCCCGCATTCAGTGGTCACCCTTCAGGCAAGCCCTCCACAAGAACCGGCGGGTAAACACATAAGGATTTGCTTGCTATTATATTCGCCTACCTACGGCAGGCAGGCTCACTAAACACTCGCTTTGCATTAAAAAGGGGGGTATTAAGAACCTTAAGCCCGGGATAGACTGGCGGATTTTTTATCAGACGTAACCTATCCTGCGGTTCCTGTCTTCACCAATTAAATCTACAATATATACGGGGACTGATAGAAGGGCCAGGGCGGAAAGCAACCTTAAAAACTCTACAGGGAAGAACCAGAACGAGTTGTTGAGTATTTCGGTAACGGCATAAAAAAGTAGAGCAGTACAACAGATCATAGTGCTTAAAAAATATTTTCTCCCTTTTGATTTTGTTTTTATCATATAAAGATTTAAAAATCCTATACTGGCAAGGAAAGAGCCGGTAAAGCCAAAGCCGTATCTGATCACTTTTCTGGAAGTTTCAGCATCAATTATTGCCATAAAATTAAATATTATGTAAACAACAAGAAGCAGAAGCGGGAAAATTTTGTAATTAATTTTTAAAGGCGTTTTACAGGTCAGGACACTGATTCCGAAATGGAACAGGAAGAGATTGGATAAATCATAAAACTTTTCGGAAATAACCTTCAATATGGGAGATACCATGGTATCTCCTAAAGGAAAGACGTTCATAGACAGGGTTACCGCTATCGCTATGGCTTTCATTATGGAGAAAGCAATAAAAGCCCAGTGTACATTTAATAGAGAGGGTGTCGTGACATTTCTTGTCTTCCTGACAAGTATCAGTGATAAAAGGATGAAGGAGAAACAACTTATGGAAGATAAGAAATTGTTGCTCATTAGCAAATCGAATTTAACACAAACGGAGATAAATAATAAAGCCAATAGTTGCCTGGAAGTACCCTTCCAATTCCAGAGATCGCCGTTTAATCTCTCATTACATCTTTAAAATGTTATGATTTTGTTATAATCCGAAAATCAAGTGATCCGGTAATCAATCCGGCATAAAAGAAAATCTGTATTCACAAACATGAGGACAGGATGCAATATTTTAAAACAGTTTTTGCTATATTACTGATACTGGCGTCCGCTGTTTCCGCTCATGCCGAGCCTAAACACAAAAAATTCACAAAAGAGGAGATAAAGAAAATGTCTGAAACAAAGGCAGTTATAGAGACAAAGTTCGGGAATATGGAGCTTAAGTTTTTCCCGGAGGTCGCGCCGAATCATGTGGACAATTTTATCTCACTTGCGAAAAAAGGGTTTTATGACGGAACGACCTTTCATCGTGTGATTCCCGGATTTATGATACAGGGAGGGGACCAGAACTCAAAGGACCCTGACAGGTCAAAGCACGGTACAGGTGATCCCGGATATTCCATTAAGGCTGAATTTAATGATAAGCCGCATAAAAGAGGGGTCCTTTCGATGGCAAGGGCCGGGCATCCTGACAGCGCGGGCTCTCAATTTTTTATCTGCGTTGCCGACGCGCCTTTTCTTGACAGGCAGTATTCTGTGTTCGGCGAAGTTGTATCAGGGATGGAAGCGGCTGACAATATAGTGAGCCAGCCGCGTGACAGCAGGGATAACCCTGATGAAAGGATAGAAATGAAGGTCAGGATCATCGAAAAATGATCCGGTTTATACCCCATTGTCCAGATTCGTTTTATAACACCCGCGTCCAGTTTTGCAGCCCAAAGATTTGCAATAGCAAATCAAGGAATGGGCACCAGGTAAGCAAAACTGTGGGTGTAGAATCTAACGGGTACACCCCGTTGTCCAGATTCATTAGAATCTAATGGGGGGTTCACTTGTACGCTTTTACAAGGAATACCTGATAAGTCGCCCTGCACCCGCCGTAATTTTGGCCAAACCATGCATCCATGGTATTGATCCGGGACCTGGTTAGCATAAAGGGCCTCAGAGTATATCCGCCTGTGGTGCCGGTGTTTTTGATATACCTCAAAAACTGGAGTGTTGAAGCATACTTGCGCGTGAGGTCCAGTTCCTGAAATTCAACTGAGCTGTAAATGTTATTAAGCAGGCTGAGCAGGTAATTTTTTTCAGGAAAGCTATGTGCCGGAAACCCGGCTGGCTTGCCGCAAACATGGCTGAGAGCAAGTTCCAGTTCAAAAAAAGTTCGCGGACCAAAAACAGAGCAAAGCAATATCCCGCGGTCTGATAACAGGCGGGCCGTGTTCCTGAGTGATCTGTCAAGATCTGAGAACCATTGAAAAGTTGCATTGGAAGTTATCAGGTCGAATTTTTTATCCGTTTTTTCCACGAAATCTTCAGCATCCGCGCATATAAAACGTATATTCTCCCGGCCGGCCAGCCTGGATGCCGCATGCTCTATCATTTGTTCTGAAAAATCAATGGAAGTAATGGAGGCGGCAGGTAGTCTGTCTGCCAGCATTAATGTGTAATTTCCGGTGGCACAGCCAATTTCCAGGACAGAACCAGGCTGGTTTTCTTTAAAACGGTCAATGAGCTTGTCCGCTGATTCTTTCTGAACATCAGCGTAGATGTCGTATGTGTTAGCTGACCGCGAAAAGGCTTTTTTTATCTTTTCTTTTCTAAGTTCCATTTGCTCGGGATATTTTTATTAAGAATATATTAACCCCGTATATTCCCGCTATAAAGATCGCGGTTTTTTCGATATTCCTGTAACCGTCTCTATATCCGCTCTAAAGCCGGAGGTTCTTGGGATCGTACGGGGTAAAAAACCCTTTTATTTATATCATTTCCTGTTTAAAGACACAATGTCTGCTTTTTTATGGTCGATATGTTTTGAACGGGGGAAGACCGGGTCCTGTCAGCAGTTCATATATTTCCAGTTCTGATTTGCGTGTGGTAAACTGGTTTTTAATGAGGTCTTAATGAGATGACAAAACTCATAATCCTGTCCGGATGGGCTAATCCAAAGGGATCGCTTAAAACGCTGTCAAAAGAACTGGCATCTGTGTTTGATGTGCTCACAGTGTCTGTCCATGATCTTCCATCCTTTGCACTGCAATACCAGGATCCATCACTGCGCGCTCATGGAGACCGCAAAAACGCTAAAGCCCTGTCCGGATACGCGCGCGGACTCACAGGGCTGATTGAGCGGATTGATGGTCCGTGTCTGCTGATGGGCTGGTCCGCAGGCGGTCTGATCGCCCTGGAGACGGCGCTCAGGCGTCAGGACCGGATAAAGGGTTTGATACTTATCAGTACAACAGCCAGGTTCTGTGCTGACGCAGACTACAGGTTCGGCAGATCCGTTCAGACAGTACGTGTCATGGCCCGGGGCTTAAGAAAGGACGCCGCCAGGGTACTGACAGGGTTCTTTGAGGCTGCCGCGGTTCCTTTTACCGAAGACAGCGGGTCGATTAAGGATAAGGTTGATTCAGCTCTTGGCCTTGGCATTGACTCGTTGTGCCAGGGACTTGAATATCTCCAGCACGCTGACATGCGTGACGCGCTGGGAAGGATCACCACGCCTTCACTTGTATTACACGGCAAAGAGGACATGATCATTCCGTGGCGGGCAGGTCAAATGGCGGCAGAAAAAATGCGGAACAGCAGGTGGGTGTTGCTGGATGGTATCGGGCATGACCTGCCGGTCCGGTCCGCGGAGTATATTACAGAACAGGTTCAGGCGTTCAGGAAAAATTTACTCACCTGTCTGACATGAGAATGTAACTGATTTTCAAATATGAAGATACCGGTTGTCAAAGAGCATGGCTCGTGGGCGGTTTTTATTCTGGCCGGTACCGCGGGTATTACCGCTGCTTTTTTAACCCGTCCCTGGCAGAGAGGGAGAGAGTTCTCTGTTATCACATTGCTCACGGTTGCCGGAATGGCGCTTCTTATAAATTCCAAAAGTCCTCTTTCTGCGGCCCTGAGACCGGGGGGACAGGTTAAAAAGCATTTTTTATGGTTTGTATTTTTCAGCGTAACAGGGCTTGTTTTATTGGTCCCGTTTCTGGCGCGGGGCGGTAAGCAGTTTTTATTCTTTTCCCCTCTGGTCTTAAGTTACGTTATTTTGCTTTGGCGCGGGAAGGAACATCATTTCCTTGCCGAGTTGAACGGCTTTGCCCTGCTGACACTTTCAGCGCCGATTATTTATTTCGTGATAACCGGGGACATGTCTGTAAGGCTGTACCTTGCTGTATTTATATTTTTTGCGGCGGGTGTTTTTAAGGTGAGGGCGAGAGCAAAAAAGACGCCTGGATACAGACTGTTGATGGTTCTTTATTGTGCGGCATCCCCGGTCTTGTATCACTTTTTAAATATACCTGCCGTGCTGCTGATCCCCCTTGTTGAAAATGTTGTTTCTGTTCTGCGGCTGAGAGAGGAAAAGCTCAGGACGACCGGTAACACGGAGCTGATAAAGGGTGTTGTCTTTACCGCGCTCCTTGGTTTTTTCTGGTAATCGCGTTCTGTTTAACAGGGGCGGAAGCTGCCTGCGGGCGGATACCCGCCTTTTGGCGCTAACTCCCCTATTGACAAAAAAACTTTCCCCTGATAAACTCTTTAAGTTTCCCCCTAAGAACATGTTTTTAGGTATTAGTGAGGTAAATTTTGTTATAAATACGGAGAGAGAATGCCGACGATAGCACAACTGGTCAAACATGGCAGAGAGAAGGTAATTAACAAGACAAAGTGTCCTGCGCTCAAGCAGTGTCCTCAAAGGAGAGGGGTGTGCACCAGGGTATATACGACCACTCCGAAAAAGCCTAATTCGGCGCTGAGAAAAGTCGCCAGGATAAGGCTTACGAATGGAATGGAAGTTACCGCGTATATCCCGGGTGTTGGTCACAACCTGCAGGAACATTCAATAGTTCTTATCAGAGGCGGCAGAGTAAAGGATCTCCCAGGTGTAAGATACCACATCGTTAGAGGCGCCCTCGATACCCTTGGCGTTGCTGACCGCAAACGCGGCAGGTCGAAGTACGGTGCCAAGAGGCCTAAATAATCTTAAAGGTAAAAGAATATGCCGAGAAAAAGAGTTGTTGATAAGAGAGTGGTATTGCCAGACCCCAGGTTTAACAACAAGCTGGTAAGCAAGTTCATCAATGTAATAATGAAGGACGGAAAGAAATCCACGGCTGAAAAGATATGTTACGGAGCGTTTGACATTGTTCAGTCCAAGACAGGCAGTGACCCCATGAAGGTTTTCAAGTCTGCCATAGAAAACGCCAAGCCGGTTGTGGAGGTCAAGTCAAGGCGGGTCGGCGGCGCTACATATCAGGTGCCCGTGGATATAAGGGCCCAGAGAAGGACAGCGCTGGCCTTTAGATGGATAATAGTTTTTTCCAAGAAAAGAGCGGGAAAATCAATGAGAGAAAAGCTTGCCGCAGAGCTTATGGAAGCGGCTAATAATCAGGGGGCTTCCGTTAAAAAGAAGGAAGACACGCACAGGATGGCCGAAGCGAACAAGGCTTTTGCGCATTATAGATGGTAATAGATGGTAACGGTAAAGGAAAAGAAATTGGCACAGCCCATAATGGAAAAGTCGCTGACTACGCTTGAAAAGACCAGGAATATAGGTATCATGGCGCACATAGACGCGGGGAAGACCACGACCACAGAGCGTATCCTTTTTTATACCGGAGTCACTTACAAGATGGGTGAGGTTCACGACGGTACTGCTGTAATGGACTGGATGCCCCAGGAACAGGAGAGAGGTATTACCATTACGTCAGCCGCGACTACCTGCAGCTGGCGTGATCACAAGATCAACATAATCGATACTCCCGGGCACGTTGATTTTACCATTGAGGTCGAACGCTCCTTAAGGGTGCTTGACGGCGCGGTCACTCTTTTTGACGCTGTTGCAGGTGTTGAGCCGCAGTCAGAGACCGTGTGGAGGCAGGCTGATAAATACAGCGTTCCAAGGGTGGCTTTTATAAATAAGATGGACAGGGTTGGCGCGGACTTTTTTATGAGTGTTAAATCAATGATAGAGCGGCTTGACGCGAGGCCGGTTCCGATACAGATCCCTGTAGGCAGGGAAGACGGCTTCAGGGGAACTGTTGATCTTGTCCGCATGAAGGCTTGTCTGTATGACGATGACTCATTGGGAGCAAAATTTGTTGAATCGGACATACCTGAGGATATACTTCCCCAGGCGGTTGAATACAGGGACAAGATGCTGGAGTCCCTGGCTGATTTTGACGAGACAATAATGGAGAAGTACCTTTCAGGAGAGGAGATAGAGCGGGAACTTATAATGTCAGCACTGAGAAAAGGAACTATCGATCTTAAGATCACCCCGGTTCTCTGCGGCGCTGCCTTTAAGAATAAAGGGGTGCAGCAGCTTCTTGATACGGTCATTGATTATCTGCCGTGCCCGACCGATATCCCCCCGGTAAAAGGTAAGGACCCAAAAACAGGCGAAGAAGTTGTCAGAAAAGCATCTGACAGTGAGCCGTTCTCAGCGCTTGCGTTCAAGATAATGACCGACCCCTTTGTAGGCCAGTTGTCATTTCTAAGGGTCTATTCAGGAGTGTTGTCAGCAGGTTCTTATGTTTATAATCCGGCAAAAGGCGTGAAGGAACGGGTAGGAAGGCTTTTGAAAATGCACGCTAACAAAAGAGAAGAACTTGACAGCGTACATGCCGGGGATATCGTTGCCGCTGTAGGAATAAAGAGTACGCTGACCGGTGAGACACTGTGTGATGAGAATGCCCAGATAATACTTGAGACCATAGAGTTTCCGGAGCCGGTTATATCGGTCGCGATCGAGCCGAAGACAAAAACCGACCAGGAAAAACTGTTTGTATCACTGGGGAAGCTTACCCATGAGGACCCGTCATTCAAGGTCTCTTATAACGAAGAAACAGGACAGACAATAATATCAGGCATGGGAGAGCTTCACCTGGAGATCATAGTGGACCGCCTGTTAAGGGAATTCAAGGTGGGCGCGAATGTCGGTAAACCGCAGGTCGCTTACAGGGAAACAATAAGAAAGCCGGTAAAAGCGGAAGGTAAGTACATCAGGCAGTCAGGCGGCCGCGGCCAGTACGGCCATGTCAATATCAATATTGAGCCGATGGAGCCGGGCAATAATTTTGAGTTTGTGAACAAGATCGTCGGAGGTAGCATACCGAAAGAATATATCTCTGCTGTTGAAAAAGGTGTTAAAGAGGCGCTTGAGGACGGCGTGCTTGCGGGATATCCTGTTGTGGATATCAGGGTTACACTGCTTGACGGTTCTTATCACGAGGTTGATTCGTCGGAGATGGCGTTTAAGATCGCAGCCTCAATGGCATTTAAGGACGGCGCTAAAAAAGCAAAACCCGTACTGCTGGAGCCGATCATGGCTATAGAGGTCGTGACCCCTGAGGAATACCTGGGAGACGTCATGGGAGATCTGAACTCGCGAAGGGGCAAGGTCCGGACAATAGAGCAGAGGGCCAAGGTCCAGGTGATCTCCGCGCAGGTGCCGTTATCCGCGATGTTCGGTTACGCGACAGACCTGAGATCAAAGAGCCAGGGCCGCGCGACATATACCATGCAGTTTTCCCATTATGATGAAGTCCCAAAGAATATTTCAGAAAACATCATAGCAAAGGTTAAAGGCGAATAAGACATTCTGTTGAATGTCTGATGGCACAGATAAAATACAAAGATGGCACAGATAAAATACAAAAAGTGTAATCTGTGTAATCGTTTTTAGAATCGGAGTAATCAGGTTTAATGAAATTAAACCAGGGAGGCCGATATGGCTAAAGCGAAATTTGAGAGGTTAAAGCCGCATGTAAACGTGGGAACGATAGGGCACGTGGACCACGGCAAGACAACATTGACGGCAGCAATAACAAAGTATCTGGCAATGAAG
>BDTR01000067.1 GCA_002897775.1 bacterium BMS3Bbin08
GTGTAGTGTCCGCCTCAGGCGGATCCGCCGAGGCGGAAAAGTTCACGTCCTTATCCGGGGAGATCTGTTCAACAGGCGGTCTTTAGTCTGCTTTATGTAGGAAAACCGGGAGGGCAAAACCGGAAGAGAAAGCCCACGGCGTTAACAGGTGACCGTTTCCCTCCTGATAACGAACAAAACAAGGAAACGGACAGAAGCAGATAAGAGGCAGCGCATCATGGAGGAATCTGTGATGAGATTGGGCAGAAGTCAGCAGAGGCCATAGTAGCCAAACGGTCGGGGTAATGCCCGGCACAGGGTGAAGGGCTGAACTCAGAGAAAAGGGAAAGGAGCATCGATGAGTTTTCATAACACAAAGAATCCGAAGGGAGGAGTGTAGATGGAGCACGTCATTGAAAAGCCAGTCCCAAATGTAAACCTGAGAGGAGCTGTGGGTTAACATTCACTACCCGGCTACGGCCCGGTAGGCTTTGGGAAACGCCCCGTACGGACCCGTACGCGGGGTGTTGTGGGGGCTGGGGGTTAAAATCCCCCGGCTACCCGATTATCTCCTCTTCCTGTCTTGTTAATGCCTTTATTGTCTTTTAAATCGGAGCGCGTGAAAGAGAGCAGAGCCGCTATCTACAACCAACACGATTTTCTTGTTAACCCATCAGTTTATTATAGTCTTCGTGGCTGCCGATCCAAAACCAAAGCAACCCACTGAGAACCTCAACGGCAACTGCACGGTAATGCAAGCCAACTCGAACAGACCAATAGCGACCAGCCTTCTTCATGTGTAACGAGGGATGACGAGGGTTATTTTTTAACAACGAGAAATTTTTGTCTGCAAGGTCTTTAACAGAATGTGGTAGTGTCCTATAGAGTTTCCAAAACTCTGGCGAGGTAAAATGCTTCAAATTTCGGAGCACTTCCCGGATTTAAACGACTTAAGGGCCGCCTCAGCCAATGAGTCAAGTTTACCCGCCAAAGCATCTTTTTCGAACTGTCGATCCCAAGCTTCCGCATCGAACTCCCAGAACCATTTCCGAAAATCCTCAAGTTCATCCGGCTTTAATCCTTGAACTTCTTTTTCAATTTCTTCTATTTTGCTCATCCTGATAACTCCTTGTCTTTTCTTGACTTTATTTTAACAAATTTTTCTTCCGATAGCTATGGCTTTGTTTTGCTTGCGTTTTAACTGTAGTTTCTGATTTTATGTCTTTTTAATCTGAGCGTGATCGAACTATGAGAGCCGCTGTCTACAACCTAAACGATGTTCTGCATGTGCATGACCAATATTGTAGTTTATTTTTTATCTCCAAAACATCACTGATTGCCCAGTAAAGGTTTATCACTTAACCTTCTCCATCGTATTGGCCATAAAAACTATATCACTATATCCACCAGCACCAACGAGTTTTCCCATCGTTCCTGCAACCTTGACATAAGTTCCGCCGGTCATTTTGATCAGATCGCCAGCCTTCAAGCTAAAAACTAAATCCCCAGCCTCTTTTGGGATTACAACAAAGTTTGCTTGAATTTCCCCAGAGAGAGGATTTTTTTCACCCGTTGCGCCTGGTGGAAGAACTCTAAAAACAACCTTCCCATCTATTGGAACAGAAAGAACCCATGCACCAGTACCAGGTGCAACAAATTGAGCTACGGTAGAGATATTACAACCTACATAGTCTTGTGCAAAGCCAATAGTTGCAAGTTTAGCAAAAGGAACTTCAGTCCCAGGCGGAGGACACTGAGATGACTTTGGGACACTTGTAGTTACACAACTAGAAGTCATCAATAAAACCAAAGTAAACAATAACAACAGAATTTTATTTCTTCTCATTTTGATGTCTCCTTTCCCTGCCCGCAATGAGCAGATAACAAGTGATTATACGGTTTTTTCTGTTATATCAGGAACTACTGCTATTATCAACATAAAACTGAACAATATTCTGGTGATTATGGCAGTTTGCTAACTTAATAACATTACAATTGTAATGTTATTAAGAAAATAGTATAATTCTTCATGATCAATATACCTTCTGATCTGCGGGTCCGATATGAATCATTGCTGAAAGAAAGCAAAATTCCTCCAACCCATCAATTTCATTACAAAATAGTGGCTTAGATACTATCTGGATTTCTGCAATAAATATCACTTCAAACCCTCGGAAGCTTCAAATTTGCCTCAATTTATTAACAAGTTAGAGGGAAAGCGGCAAACTGCGCTGCAGCAGAAACAGGCGTCTCATGCGGTATCTCTATATCACCAGATGCTGAGATCCGGTGCTCAGGCTTTAATGCCAGTCAGAAAACAGGGGTATGAGCTTGCCGGCCCAATTTGGAAAAAAGCCATGGTTAATCTCTATGCGGAAATAAAAATACGCCATTATTCTCCCAGCACTTTAAAAACCTATACGAACTGGGTAAGAAAGTTCTACGCTTTTACTGAATGCAAGGACCCCCGGACTTTGACTCCTGTTGATGTAAAGAAATTTCTCGCCTATCTGGCGGTAAAAAAGAAAGTTGCGGCCTCAACTCAGAACCAGGCCTTTAATGCATTGCTTTTCTTCTACCGTCATGTTCTCAAGAAGGATTTTGGAGATCATACTGATACGGTACGAGCCAAAAAAAGCCGTTATATTCCGGTTGTTTTATCAAGGGCAGAGGTTGATTCCGTTATAAAAAACCTTTCATACCCGTATGATTTGGTCGTCAAGCTCCTGTATGGGTGCGGGCTGCGTCTGTTTGAGTGTCTGAACCTTAGGATACATAACTTCAATTTCGATGCCGGAATATTAACAGTGCATGACGGAAAAGGTAAAAAGGACAGGACTGTTCCGCTTCCACAGAAAATTATACTGGATTTGAAAGCGCATATTGATAATGTAGTTGAGCTGCATCAGGCTGACTTAAAGACCGGATATGCAGGGGTCTTTATGGTTGGCCGTTTGGATGAGAAATACAAAAATGCCTCCAAAGAGCTTATCTGGCAGTGGTTTTTCCCTGCCAAGACATTGACCTTTGTTCCAAAATCAAAGGAGTATAGAAGATATCATCTCCATAATTCTCATGTTTCCACTGCGATCAGGAGTGCGGTCAGAAAGGCGAAGGTTCTTAAACGTGTATCTGCGCACACGTTCCGCCACAGTTTTGCAAGCCATTTATTGCAGGCCAATTATGACATCCGCACAATTCAGGAACTGCTGGGGCACAGTGATGTCAGGACGACAATGATATATACGCATACTGTGAAAAGCCTTACAGCTAAAGAGGCAAAAAGCCCGCTTGATTTATAATTAACAAACAGCAAATAGCGGTTAGCTGAAAGCTCATGGTACAGATGCTAAAAAGGAAAAAATATCAATGAGTAAAGTCCGTTCAGCACCCCTGCCGGTCAAGCTGTTCATCGGCATGATCTCGCGGGAGGTTTCTCTTTTTGAGCGGCTGAAGGATGAGCTCCAGAAGTTATATGGCCCTTTGGACATGCAGAGTCCTGTATGGGACTGGGCACATACTGATTATTACCTTAATGAAATGGGAGAGGGCCTTAAAAGGCAGTTTATTTTTTTTAAGGAACTGATAGATCCGGGCGCTGTTTCAGCAATAAAATTAAAGACCATAGAGCTTGAAAATCAGCACCTGAATGAAAATAAAGGCAGATGGATAAACATTGACCCTGGATATCTGGATTCAGCAAGGGTCGTTCTTGTGTCAGCTAAAGATTTTTCTCATAGAGTTTATATAGGAAACAGCATATACGCTGAGGCCACGCTTGTTTATTCGGGGAATAATTATCAGACAATGCCGTATACTTATCCTGATTTCATGACTGACAAATGTTTTGAGCTTTTTAAAAAGGCGCGGGCACTGTATAAAGAGGCCGCGGGGCAAAGGCCGTAAGTTTAAGGAACAATAAAATGGATCTGAACATCAGAGTTCTGGGCAGTACAAGTTCCGGCAACTGCACTGTGATATGGGACAGCAGCAGTGCAATTATGATCGATTGCGGCTTCAGCCCCAGATATACAAGCCAGAACCTGGAGGCCCTGGATCTGGATATCTCTTCCCTGTCGGGTGTGCTTATTACGCATACGCACAGCGACCATGTGAAAAGGTCCATGTTAAAAAAGCTGGTAAAAGAACAGGTCCCGGTATTTTGCCATGACGGGATCAGGGAAGGCCTTGTTAATCAGTACAGGAGTATGAGAAAAGCCCGCGATCTTGGTCTGTTAAGGACCTTTGGTAAAGAAGAGTTCTTATCAGGTCCGTTCAGGGTCAGAGGTTTTGAGGTCCCGCATGATTCAACCGGCGGATGCTTTGGCTTTAATATTTTCAAAGAGGTAAGGTCAGGCATAAAAAAAATAACAATCGCAACTGACCTGGGGTATCCGCGGGACGGCCTTATAGAGCGGTTCGTGGATTCAGACGTCATTATAATCGAGTCAAACCATGACACCGAATTGCTGGAGAATTCCGGCCGGCCGTTCTGGCTCAAGCAGAGAATAAGGGATATTGGACATCTTTCAAATGACCAGTGCGCCGGTTTTCTGGATGAAATTGTAAGCAGATCAAAGAAGCTGCCTGAGGTAGTGGTCCTTGCCCACATAAGCCAGGAATGCAACACAAATGACCTGGCGGGCGAGTGTACGGCACGCACCCTGAACAGGAACGGCCGCGAAGAAATAAAGGTCTTTCTCACTCACAGAAGAAAGGCGAATGAGATCGTAAGCCTGGAGTAAAGGTAAATATAAAATGGTATAATTTTAGTACCATGACGAATATACTTGCCGCGGATATCGGAGGGACAAACAGTCGCTTTGCCCATTTTACAGCAGGGCAGGACTGGGGGCTGTCGCTTATAAAGAGCAAGTGGTTAAAGACAAAGGGTTCCGCGTCTTTTGGGCATTTGATAAAAGAGCTTGGCAAAAGCGACTTTTCGCTTTTGCCCGGTCAGGCTGATATAGCGGTAATAGCCGTAGCAGGGCCGGTTGAGCGAAACGTTTACAGTTCTCCCCCATTTATTACCTGGGACATTGACATCTCAAACGCGGAAAAAGATTTCGGCTTTAAGCGATGCCTGTTGATCAATGATTTTGTCGCCCAGGCATTTGCGTGCCGCTCACCCGTAGGCAGGGCCGCGAAAAAAATTCTGCCCGGCGAGAACGTATCCGATGCGGCGTCAGCTGTTATCGGAGCGGGCACAGCTCTTGGCAAGGCCGCGCTGATGCCGGACGGATCAGGCGGTTTTACAGCGATCCCCTCTGAAGGGGGGCACGCGAACTTTCCGTTCGTTTCGAAAGAAGAGTTCGAATTCCAGGAGTTTCTCCGCCGGGAGCTGAAGGAGGATTATGTAATTGCCAACTTCGTGGTTTCAGGCCGGGGACTGAGCTATATACACCAGTTTCTAACAGGAGAGAAAATTGAGCCGGACGAGGTCACTGCCTCATTATCCGCTGATTCTGAAACGCTGATATGGGCATCACGTTTTTATGGAAGAGTTTGTCGCAATTACGCGCTGGAAATATTGGCCCTGGGCGGTGTCTTCATAGCCGGGGGTGTCGCGGCCAGGGCGCCTGTCCTGCTTGAGCATAAGGCATTTATGGAAGAATTCCGAAGCTCAGGCACAATGTCTGCTATACTTGGAAAAATCCCGGTATTCCTTATTACTGATCAGGAAAGCGGACTCTGGGGTGCCGCGTACCTGGGTCTTCAAACATTAAAACAAAATAAATAAGAGCGCTGTTAATATACGCCTTAATATGAAAACAATAACTTATTTGCTGTTAGGAGACCGCGATGCTGAATAAGATAAATCCTTCAAGGACGGACGCCTGGAAAAAACTGAAGGAGCATTACGCGTTTATGAAAAACAGGCATATGAAAGACATGTTCAGGGACGACCCTGACAGGTTCTCCGAGTTCTCCCTGAGTTTTGAAGATATTCTTATCGATTACTCGAAAAATATTATGAACAAGGAAACAATGCGTTTTCTTCTGGAACTGGCAGATGAATCAAAGGTAGGGGACGCTATTGAGAAGATGTTCTCCGGAGATAAAATAAACGAGACAGAAGACAGGGCCGTGCTTCACGTGGCGCTCAGGAGCCGCTGTCAGGACACGCCTGTTTATACAGAGCACAGGAACATAATGCCTGATGTAATCAATGTCCTGCAGAAGATGGAAGCTTTTTCAGCCAGGATCATTTCAGGTGACTGGAAGGGATATTCCGGGAAACCGATAACCGATATCGTAAATATCGGGATCGGCGGTTCTGACCTGGGGCCTGTTATGGTCACGGAAGCGTTAAAACCGTACCGCAAACCGCATATTAATACGCGCTTTGTTTCCAACATAGACGGTACGCATATAGCCGGGACGCTCAAGCGCTTATCTCCGGAAACAACATTGTTCATGATAGCATCAAAGACCTTTACTACGCAGGAGACAATGACAAACGCGCATACAGCCAGGAAGTGGTTCCTTGAGAAGGCTGAGGACGAAGCGCATATAAAAAATCATTTTGTGGCAATATCGACCAACAGCGATGAGGTAAAAAAATTCGGGATCGACCCTGAGAACATGTTCGAGTTCTGGGACTGGGTCGGCGGCAGGTATTCACTCTGGTCCGCGATAGGGCTTTCCATCGCGTGCAGTATCGGGTTTGAGCATTTTGAGGAGCTTTTGGATGGTGCGTGCGCGATGGACGATCACTTCAGAGGAACTCCTTTTAAAAAAAATATCCCCGTCGTACTGGCCTTGATAGGGGTCTGGTACAACAATTTTTTTGGCGCCGGGACCGAGGCGATCCTGCCGTACGACCAGTACATGCACAGGTTCCCGGCTTATTTTCAGCAGGGGAACATGGAAAGCAACGGAAAATGCGCGGACAGGTACGGCAAGGAAGTTACATACCAGACAGGCCCTGTTATCTGGGGTGAGCCGGGCACCAACGGACAGCACGCGTTTTACCAGCTTATTCACCAGGGTACGAAACTCATACCATGTGATTTTATAGCTCCTGCTGTCAGCCACAATGATATAGGAGAGCACCACAAAATACTGCTTTCCAATTTTTTTGCCCAGACAGAGGCGCTAATGATGGGTAAGTCAGAGGAAAAAGTGGTTGAAGAGCTCAGGGCTTCAGGCAAAAGTGATGAGGAGACAGAAAAACTCGCTCCCTTTAAAACTTTCAAAGGCAATAAGCCCACCAATTCCATACTGGTCAAAAAAATTACGCCGAGGACACTTGGCAGCCTGATAGCAATGTATGAGCACAAGATCTTTGTGCAGGGAGTTATATGGAATATTTTCAGTTTTGATCAGTGGGGCGTTGAGCTTGGTAAACAGCTCGCGAAAGATATCCTTCCCGAACTGGATGACGACAGAGAAGTAAAATCGCATGATTCATCCACCAATGGCCTTATCAACGCGTTTAAAGAGAAGAAAAGGGGCTTTTTTTCTGATTATGAGACCTGATGCCGGGATCTGTTCGCAGAGGGTGTGAAAGACATAAGGGTCAAAGAAGGACATATTGAGGTTAAACTCAGGGAATAACTCCTGCCCGCCTGTTTCAGACAATTACCAGGTTGTCCCTGTGAATGACCTCATCCGAGCGTTTATGTCCGAGCAGTTTCTCTATTTCAGAGGTCTTTTTACCCTTGATAAGTTCAATGTCTTTTGATGAGTACCCGGTCAGGCCCTTGGCGATTTTTTCATCTTCTCCGTTCATGCAGCTTATGCATTCACCGGCCCTGAAATGTCCCTCTACCTTTTTTATGCCCGAAGGCAAAAGGCTCTTGCCGCGCGCTGTCAACGCCTTTGCTGCTCCGTCATCAAGATAGACCTTGCCCTTTGACTTCAGGCCGTAGGCTATCCAGCCTTTTTTTGAGGACAGCCGGGGTTTTTTTGGCTTGAAATAAGTCCCTACTTTTTCAGCGTTGATAAGACGTGGCAGTAATCCGGACTTCCTGCCGTTCATTATGACCACAGGCATACCATTACTGTTCGCCTGCCTGGCAGCCAGAAGTTTTGAGTACATACCGCCTGTGCCGACCGCGCTGCCCCTGCCGCCGGCCAGTTTCAATATGCCGGCGGTGATCTCGTCAACGCTCCCGATAAATTCAGCCCCCCTGTTTTTAGGGTCTTTTGTGTACAGGCCGTTGACGTCAGAGAGAATGACAAGCATGTCTGCCTCAACAAGGCCGGCGGCCAGGGCGGCAAGCACGTCATTGTCACCGAATTTTATTTCGTCAACTGCAATAGGGTCATTTTCATTTATCAAAGGTATTACTCCGTAGCTCATTAATGTGAACAGGGTGTTCTTGGCGTTTACATACCTGGAACGGCTTGTTATATCATCTCTTGTAAGAAGCACCTGCGCCGCCTTTTTATGGTAACGCGCAAAGCCGTGTTCATACGCCCACATAAGGCTTGACTGCCCGATCGCGGCGGCAGCCTGCTGTAGTTTCATGTCCCTGGGTCTTTCCTTGAGCCCCAGTTTTTTCAGTCCCGCGGCAATTGCTCCTGAAGAGACAATAACAACTTCAAGCCCCTTGTCCGCCACCTCAGCGATATCTTTTATGATAACGTTCAGCCTGCGTGTATTAAGGCCGTGTTCTGCCGTAGCAATGATGTTGCTTCCGATCTTTACGACGATTCTTTTCATCTTTGTGTAAGTAGCGAGCCTGCCTGCCCCGCTGTCCGGATTTGTCAGAATCTAGCGGGGTTCGCTGCTTCCTTTCCCGCATTTTTCTACTTTCTTCCCAAGATAATTCATGAGTTTTTTTATTCCTTCCCCGGTAACAGCGCTTATCGGGAAAAAATCGTACTTTTTATCTTTACAATAAAGTACAAGCCTGTCAAGTCTTTTCGAGTCCCCTTTTATGTCAAGCTTTGTGCCTGCTACTGCCTGGGGCTTATTAAGCAGCTCCGGGCTGTAGAGCTCAAGTTCCCCGATTATTTTCTCAAAATTGTCCGCTGTGTCGCCTTCTGCCATTTCCGATACGTCAACGAGGTGGAGAAGAATAGAGGTCCTTTCCACATGGCGGAGGAACTGAAAACCAAGCCCGGCCCCCTTATGAGCGCCTTCTATCAGGCCGGGGATATCAGCGATAACAAAACTTTTGAAATCTTTATATTTAACAACGCCCAGATTTGGCACCAGGGTTGTAAAGGGGTAGTCAGCTATCCTGGGCCTGGCAGACGATATGACAGAGATCAAAGTGGATTTGCCGGCGTTTGGAAGCCCTATAAGCCCGACATCCGCGAGGAGCTTTAACTCCAGCATCAGGTCTTTTTCTTCCCCTGGTTCTCCGGGCTGAGCGAATTTGGGTGTCTGCCTGGTGGCGCTTTTAAAATGGCTGTTGCCAAGACCGCCCCTGCCGCCCTTTACAGCCAGAAATTCCTGGCCTTCTGCTGTCAGGTCGAAAAGTACTTCACCTGACCCCTGGTCTTTTATAAGAGTGCCGCGCGGCACCGGGATAACAAGGTCTTTCCCGTTCCTGCCGTGCATGTTCTTGCCCATGCCGCCTTGCCCGTTTTTAGCGCGGTATTGCTGCTGGTATTTAATATCCAGAAGAGTGTTGACCTTTCTCGTTGACCTGAAGATAATGTGAGCACCCCTTCCGCCGTCCCCGCCGTCAGGACCGCCTTTTGGCACATACTTTTCCCTCCGGAAGCTTACGCATCCTTTGCCGCCGTTTCCGGCCTTGATATAAACTTTTACCTCGTCGATAAATTGCATAACTTACAGGGTCCAGGGATTCAATAGTTCGGGTGTTTATACGATACAAGATACAAGATATACGATTCAAGGAGAATTTATAAGTTATACAGCTCAGTATTTATCACTTGAACCTTCGACACCTGGCCCCCTTGAATCCTTTAAGAAATAAAAAAGGCGGGTAAAAACCCGCCTTTTGGTCACGATCTGATAAATAATTATTATTTACTGGGCCTGCTGTACAGGATAAACACTGATCAGCTTCCTCTTCCTGCCTTTGCGCTCAAAAGATACAACGCCGCTGATCTTGGCATAGAGCGTATAATCGCATCCAAGACCGACATTGAACCCGGGATGGAACTTTGTGCCGTTCTGCTTCATAAGAATATTGCCTGCTTTTACGAACTGGCTGCCGTATTTTTTCACACCCAGGCGTTTTGACTTGCTGTCACGGCCGTTTCTTGTGCTTCCTACACCTTTTTTATGAGCCATCTTGAATCCTCCAACCCCGTTGTCCAGATTTTTTTAACTCCCACGTCCAGTTTCGTTTGCTTGGAAACTGTGGGAGCAGAATCTAACGGGGTTATTTAATTTGAATATCCTTGATCTTTACAGTTGTGTACGTCTGCCGGTGGCCTCTAAGCTTCCTATGGCCTTTTCTGGGCTTCTGCTTGAACACAAGCACTTTTTTTGCCTTGTCCTCGCCCATCACCTCTGCGGTTACCTTTGCCGACGAAATAAACGGCTTGCCGACAGAAACGTTCTTGCCGTCTGAGGTCATCAGTACATGATTGAACGTGACGGATTTTTTGTTATCGATCCTCTCGATCTTTAAGATGTCTCCTTCTGAGACCCTGTACTGTTTTCCGCCTGTCTCAATTATCGCATACATGGGGGTACTGCCTCCAATCGCTGAAATAGACATATTTTGTAACATAAAACCCCGGATAAAGTCAATTTTTGCGGCTAACATCCTGATGCACTTAAAATCCACGACCCTGATTGTCTATAATACGGAAGTAGAGGTGCGTATAATGAAAAAACTGATCCTTTTTGACATAGACGGCACGCTGATACATACCGGCGGCGCAGGGACAATGTCCATGAACCTTGCTTTTAGAGAGCTTTTTGGAGTGGACGATGCTTTTAAGAACATTCCAATGGCCGGAAAAACGGACATGCAGATCATGAGGGAAGGGCTGATGACGCATGGGGTGCCTGAGCCGGACGGCAAATTAGAGAACATGATAAACACGTATCTGAGATTCCTTAAGACGGAAATCGATAATCCCATGCGGACAATAAAGCCCGGCATCCAGGCAGTGCTTGAACTGCTAAGGGACATGAACACGCCGCTCGGACTTCTGACCGGCAATCTTGAAAAAGGGGCAAGGATCAAGCTGAAGGCCTTTGGCCTGAACGATTATTTTCCTGACGGTGCGTTCGGCAGTGATCATGAAGACCGCGACATGCTTTTGCCGATCGCCATTGAGAAATTTTCCAAAAGAGGTTTTACGTTCGCGCCTGAGGATTGTGTTGTTATCGGAGACACTCCCAGGGATGTTAAATGTGCCAAGGTTCACGGCGCGCGATGCATTGCCGTTGCTACCGGCCCTTATTCAAAAGATGATCTGCTGGCCACGGACGCTGATGTTGTATTTGATTCCCTGCGGGATGTTGACAGGTGTATGGAGTTTATAAACAGGGTCAGTTAAAAGTTGGTTTTCTCGGGATAAGTGAACTTACCCTTATACGTTAAACTTAAAATTAATTATATCTCCGTCTTTGACAGCATAGGTCTTTCCTTCGAGCCTGACAAGGCCTTTCCCCCTTGCCTTTACCATATCTTCATCTGAAGATATATAATCATCAAAGCCCACTACCTCTGCTCTTATAAAACCCCTCTCAATATCCGAGTGTATTTTGCCTGCCGCATAGAGGGCTTCTGTCCCCTTTTTTATTGTCCAGGCCTTTACCTCGTCCGAGCCGACAGTAAAGAAGGACATGAGGCCAAGGGAGTCGTAAGAGACCCTGCAGAGCCTGTTCATGGCAGGTTCATCGATCCCAAGGTCATCGAGAAATGCCTTTGCCTCATCACCCGGCAGCTGGGCGATCTCCATCTCGATTTTCCCGCATAACAGTATGACGGAGGGGATGCTGTCCAGGCCTTTTCCCATAAAAAGGTCTGTTATGTCAGCCCTCAGTTTTTTAACCTTATCCGCGTTAATGTCCTCTTCTCCTATGTTAAGCACGATTATTTCCGGCATTGTGCTCAGAAACTGATAAGCGGACATGATCCTTTTTTCTTCGTCAGTAAATGAAACGTTCCTCAGGGATATCTCTTTTTCAAGCGCTTCCCTGCATTTAAACAAAACCGGCCTGGATGATACATCATGTTTTTTGCCTTTTTTTGAGGCAAGATCCATTCTTTCCAGCCTCTTCTCAACAAATTCCAGATCTCCAAAAATGAGTTCGGTCTCAAACGACCTGACGTCCCTCACCGGGTCTGTACTTCCCAGGGGGTGTAAGACAGCTTCATCTTCAAACGCCCTGACAACATTAACTATCGCGTCCGAATCCTTGATCAGTTCGAATACCGCGGTGTTTTGCGATATGTCCCCTCCCGAGGCGGTAGACGTAACACCGACATAATCAACATACTCAACTGTCGCGTAAGTGATCTTTTTCGGCTGATATATAGAGGATAGTTTGTCGATCCTGCTATCAGGGACCTTTACGACCCCGATATGTTTTTCAGCCCCGCCGGAGATCAGCGTGGGGTATGTTGTTACGCTCAGGTCCAGGCCTGTAAGGGCGTTAAATACTGTTGTCTTGCCTGAATTGGAAAAACCGGTAATAGCGAGTTTCATTATACTTTGGTCACGCGAATCATAGTATCATATCCAGAAAACCATGTCTGGGGGTTTATTAAACACATTAAGCAGGAGATCGAGAAGTTAAGAGGTTATGAAGTTAATATCCCGGCCTCTCATCATCCTGACGTCCTATCTTCTCAGCTTCTGAATTTCTCAACTTCTTACGTCCCTGAATGCCTCAAATGCGGCTCTTGCGGTTTTGTTTATGTCTGCGGCAGAATGGGCAAGAGACATAAATCCGGCCTCGAATGCCGAGGGAGCCAGGTTTATCCCTCTATCGAGCATCTTTCTGAAGAATTTCGCGAACTTCACGGTATCAGTGTTTGCCGCGTCTGTGAAATTGCGGACCTCTTTGTCTGTAAAATATGTGCAGAACATTGTACCCGCGCGGTAGAACTTTGTCTTTACACCGGCGCGTTTTGCGGCGTCTGTCATGGCCTCTTCAAGCGCTTCTGCTTTGTTAAGGAGTTTTTTGTACGTAGCGCGGTTTGACAGTATTTTCAGGGTCTCGATACCTGCTGTCATTGCGAGCGGGTTTCCGGAGAGCGTGCCTGCCTGATATATCGGGCCGTCTGGCGCTATTTTTTTCATGATCTCTTTGCTTCCGCCGTACGCGCCGACAGGAAGACCGCCGCCGATCACCTTGCCGAGGCATGTCATATCAGGTTTTATATTGAAAGCCTGCTGAGCCCCTCCGTAGGATACCCTGAAGCCTGTCATGACCTCGTCAAAGATAAGTATAATGCCGTATCTTTTTGTCAGCCGTCTCAGCCCCTGCAGAAATCCTTTTCCCGGCAGTACACATCCTGAGTTTCCAATAACCGGCTCAATGATGACACAGGCAATACTTTTTGCGTTCTTTTTTATGGTCTTCTCAAGAAGTTTTAGATCATTAAAAGGCAGTGTGATGGTATGTCTGGCATAATCCTTTGGCACTCCGGGGCTTGTGGGCACGCCGAATGTCGCGGCGCCGGATCCTGCTTTTACGAGCAGGCCGTCAGCATGACCGTGATAACAGCCCTCGAATTTTATCACTTTGTCCCGTCCGGTCGATCCCCTGGCAGCCCTGATCGCGCTCATTGTCGCCTCAGTGCCTGAATTGACCATTCGCAGCATTTCCATGGAAGGGTATGCCTTTCTGATCATTCCGGCCAGCTCGATCTCAAGAGCAGTAGGCGCGCCATAGCTTGTTCCTTTTTCAGCGGCCTTTTGCAGGGCCCTTATTACCCTGGGGTGAGTGTGTCCGAGGATCATCGGCCCCCATGAGAGCACGTAGTCTATATATTCGTTCCCGTCCGCGTCGTATATTTTTGAGCCTTTTGCCGACTTGATAAAAAGCGGACTGCCGCCTACGGCCTTGAATGCGCGCACAGGGCTGTTTACCCCGCCCGGCATAAGCCGCTTTGCCTGTTTGAAAAGTTCTATGGATCTGGTGTGTTTCATCAGTGCTATCTATTAAACAATAATTGAATTATCCTTGTCAAAAGAAGGAAACCGTTGACAGGGATATTACAGGATAACACCAGACAACTCAGGGTTATCCCTTGAAAATTTTGGCAAAATATAATAAGCAAGCTAAAAAACACATAAGACATGCAAAGTAACATAAATGTATATTTTTGCGCAAAAAGTGAACAATATTGACAATCTAGAGCACAATTGATGATAATAAAAGCAAGGGATATTGACAATTCGGAGCTAAAAATAAAACAATATTATCGATGAAACACATATCTGCAAACATTAGGAATTTATTCGCGATTTTTTTTTGTCTCGCCCTTTTAGGCTGTGGCAGCAGCAACTGGTCTGTTCCCGGCTCTTCAGTTAACAGTCCCCCTGTAGTAGTGATAACAGGCCCGCTGGATGGAAGTATCTTAGATGAAGGAACGGTCATAACATTTACAGGTACGGCACAGGACGCTGATGAAGGCGCATTAAGCGGGGCTTTCCTTGTATGGACATCAGATATTAACGGCCAGATAGGGACAGGCACAACATTTGATATAACAACACTGTCCAGGGGTGTTCATGTAATAACACTTACAGCAACAGATGCAAGCGGTGAAAGTGGCACAGCCTCGATAACCATAACGATAAGAATACCGTGGTTTGGCGCGCAGTGGGGCTTTCGCCAGCAGATAACAATAAGCGCGTCAATGGCGCCTTCGGACCAGACGGACTTTCCTGCGTTTGTAAAGATAACGGACCAGTTAAACCCCCTGTTTGACAACGCGCAGGCCGATGGAGACGACATATTGTTCACAGCTGATGACGGAGTAAGCAAATTAGACCATGAAGTAGAGTATTACCAGAGCACAGGCACAGAGGAGCTTGACGCCTGGGTAAGGATAGCGAACCTTTCATCCACCTCAGACACAGTCATATACATGTATTACGGGAACAGCGGTGCTTTAAATCAGGAGAATGTCAACGGGGTCTGGGATGCCGGTTTTGCGGGCGTTTGGCATTTAAAAGAAGAACAGGCAGGGACAGGCAATCTCGGTTTGTATCGAGATTCTACTACCAATAATAACCACGGTGATGATTATGTCTCAGCTACCGGACAAGACGGACAGATCAATAGCGGTCAAGAATTTGATGGGGTGAGTGATTATGTTGATTTTGGGAATGATGCGAGTTTGGATATTACTGGTGGGATTACAATTGAGGCCTGGGTGAAGCCGGCACTATCTGGTTTTGACAGGGCAAGATATGTTATTGATTCTGTTCATGCAAGTTCTGATATTGATGTTGTTAGTTATGTTGATAATAATGTGATCAGTGTTGATGGTTCACCTTATATAACCCTTAATGCGGGGCAGACAGGAACGATAGGCAGTTCTGACATCTCCCAGGGAAGTGAGATAGGTGGAACCGGGCCGTTTGCCCTTGCCTCAAGGTCTACTATTGGTGACGAAATGGTTCCTGCAACGTTCGCAGGAATAGAGTTCGTTTATGATGCTGGAAGAAGCGTTCAATATTTATACTTTTGCAATCCATTTGGTCCTGGCAATGCCGACATAACTGTGTATAACAGCGCAGGGGGTATCTTATGGGGTCCAGAAATATTGGCGCAGGGTGACTGTACTTCTACCGGAGCTTTAAATCCCGGGGATGATTATTACAGAGTTTTATCAGATATCCCGATATTAGGACAGGCTGACAATTCCACTACTATAGATGGGTATGTTATGTATCCAATAGCTGATGATTTGTGGGGTATAAGAAGTAATGGTGTTTATGCTGGTGTTGCTAAAGACAGTACAACAGTTGATATGTATGCCAGCGATGGCAGTTCTTTAACCGGGAACATCTATAATCAAGGAGATAGTTTTATAGTAAATATCGGTAGCTCCGGGAGTGATGGAGTAGGTAGCGCCATTCACTTGAACGCTTCTCAATCAGCATTAGGAGCAATACAACAGGCAGACAGCGATGGTGGTGAATCAACAACATTCCTGCCGAATTCTGAATTAAGTTATGTTTTTGCAGTTCCACAACCATCTGAATACATTGCCCTTGCCCTGAACGAAGGAAGTAAATGTGTTGTTTATGATTCGGCTGGCAATATATTGGACCAGGAAACTACTACTCAACAAACATATCCATATCCATCAAAGATTCTTTTTGCGGGAGCAGATTATGTTCAGAAATTTCCTGCGGGTGTGTTTGTTGTATGCGATGCGCCGGCCTATGCTTATTATGAAAGAATTGACACCGGACTTGATACTGATGAAGTAAACCTCTGGGGATTGAGGGATTTGGGAATTGTGAGTAAGGGAGGTGCTTATGCTCTAACTTATTCTCCTGGCGGCAAGGTAAATGGTTTTGTCAATGGTATCGGGATTTCTGCCGATGTCTCTCTGGATGTATGGAGCCATTTGGTTTTAACTTACAATGGTTCAGAACAAAAAATTTATGTAGACGGCGTGCCAATAGCAACGAGAAATTTATCTGGTTTAATATTAGATGTAACCACTAACCTTGAAATAGGAAGATTCGCTAATTGGTATTTTAACAGTTCAATGGATGAAGTCCGTGTCTCTGATGTTGACCGGTCGGCCGACTGGATATTAACCGAATACAACAACCAGAGCAACCCTGCCGGGTTTTTGACCTTTGGCGCTGAGGAGGTTTTGTGATGTATACTAAAGACGTGAAAAGGGAGACAGCAATAAAGATCTTATTGTCTGGATTGCTCTTTTTTCTTGTTCTTACATCCCAGAGCTGCAGCAGCAGTAACTGGTCTGTTCCCAGCGCAGCATCTA
Source organism: bacterium BMS3Bbin08 (assembly GCA_002897775.1). Taxonomy (GTDB): domain Bacteria; phylum Nitrospirota; class Thermodesulfovibrionia; order UBA6902; family BMS3Bbin08; genus BMS3Bbin08. The sequence goes on from BDTR01000067.1 coordinate 16,851, forward strand.
ACCTCTCGCCGGCAGTAGTGATCACAAGCCCGTTTGCAGGCAACATATCAGATGAAGGAACGAACGTAACGTTCACAGGTTCGGCAAATGACCCGGAGGACGGCGCATTAAGCGGGGCTTCTCTTGTATGGACATCAGACAGGGACGGGCAGATAGGGATAGGCCTGACATTTGATATAACAACACTGTCCAGGGGTGTTCATGTAATAACACTTACGGCAGCAGACGAAAGCGGAGGGCAGGGGACAGCTGTAATGACCATAACAGTAAGAACACCGTGGTTTGGCTCGCAGTGGGGGTGCAGGCAGCAGATAACAATAAGCGCGTCAATGGCGCCTTTGGACCAGACAGACTTTCCCGCGCTTATACAGATAACAGACCAGAACAATCCATTGTTTGACAACGCGCAGGCCGGTGGAGACGACATATTGTTCACAGACCTGGATGGAGTGAACCAGTTAGACCATGAGATAGAGCTTTACAGCAGTACAGGCACAGAAGAGCTTGACGCGTGGGTAAGGATAAACCTTTCATCAACATCGGATACGATACTGTATATGTATTACGGAAACGGGGGTGCCGCGAACCAGGAAAATGTCAATGCAGTGTGGAGCAATGATTTTATAATGGTTCAGCACCTGAACGAAAGCCCTGCGAACGGTGTTGCAGGACATATTGACTCTGCTCCTATTACTGACCCGAAGAAGGTCCCTTATAACTTCATTCCGCAAAATTTCGATGGTGTAGTAGGAACAACTGATGCAGCAGGAAAAATAGCCGGTGCTGATTATTTTGCGGGTGATGATGACTTTTTGGCCTCAGATCCCACGTTTTATGGATCTGATCAATTTAGAAATGTATATTTTGTAGATCATTGGAGTAACGTTCCTGCTGATCCTGATCGTAATGGTACCTGGACATTTTCAGCCTGGGTTCAGACGCCGACCGCGGGTCGAGCTGTATTTTCAGAAGGGAATAATGCTGCAGTGGCCTGGAATAGGGTAAGGCTTGATGCTTCCGGGCAGTTTGACAGCAACGGCTTAAATAACAGCTGGACCCCGACCCATGGTATTACTTCTAATGCGACAGGCCTGAATGATAACACATGGAAATATCTGGTTATGGCCTATGATAACGGTGATCTGGACATGTATATAAACGGCAGTTTCGATCAAAACAGTTTTCTGGCACCTCTTGGCAATATTAGCATATATCATTCAGCCATAGGCTCATGGAGGAGATATTACAGCGGAGCCTGGCGGAATTACAGTTTCTGGGAGGGTCTTATCGATGAAGTACGTGCTTCAAAGATCAACCGTTCGGCCGACTGGATATTGACCGAATACAATAACCAGGACAACCCTGCCGGGTTTTTAACCTTTGGCACTGAGGAGGTTTTGTGATGTATACTAAAGATGTGAAAAGGGAGAAAGCAATAAAAATCTTATTGACTGGATTGCTCTTCTGTTTTGTTTTTACATTCCAGGGCTGCAGCAGTGCCAAGTGGCCAGTTCCGAGTGAAAGAGTGTGGTATGATGGCAGCTGGCTATACAGACAGCAAATCACAATATCAAGCTCAATGGCTCCCTCAGATCAGAGTGATTTCCCTGTATTAATAAAAATCACCAATCAAAACAATCCTGTTTTTGCCAATGCACAATCAAATGGAGATGACATCCTTTTTACTTCCTCTGATGGCACAACCAGGTTAGACCATGAGATTGAGTATTACAGCAGCTTAGCCACTAAAGAGTTAGATGCATGGGTCAGGATACCAAGCTTATCCTCTTCTTCGGATACAGTAATTTATATGTATTACAGCAACAGCAGTGTTTCCAACCAGGAAAATGTTGCCGGGGTCTGGGATAGCAATTTCACACTGGTTCAGCACCTGCAGGAGACTTCCGGAACACATCTTGATTCCACATCAAACAATAATGATTCAATTTCTATAGATGTAACCGCTCAAGGCACTGCCACAGGACAAATAAACGGCGCTGATGAGTTTGTCGGGGCAAGTCTAAATGATGTTACATTGCCAATGCTCCGTAATTTAATTGATAATTTCATGACTGATGGTGATGCTACTGATGATCACGGGACTATTGAGGTCTGGATGTACCCCACAGGTTCTCCTGAATCTAATGATAATGTTGTTGCTTTACCGCCTGCGTGGTCTGACAACTGGCAACAGGGGGGAGTGTTTAGAGGTATATATCCGATTGGCGGAAATGACAGGATCTGGGTTGTAAGTGGTTGGTCACCTAAAGCTATACTTTCGACTGATTATAACGTTGATGAATGGGTATATATTGCCTGGGTCTACACCGATGATGGTGTTTTACATGGTTATAAAAATGGTATTGAATTTGGTTCAACAAGTGCCGTAGAAGCAACGGCTGGTTACCTTCACATAGGTAGTACGAACAGCTGGGCGGCTCCTGGGTATTTTACAGGTAACATTGATGAATTGCGCACCTCTGATATAGCCCGCTCAGGAGACTGGCTTCTTACCTCCTTTAATAACCAGAGCAACCCTGCGGGGTTCTTAACCTTTGCCGCTGAGGAAGTGTACTAATGGGGTAATAAAAAAGAGATCTTTAAAAGCAATATTATTGGTTATACTAATGGCCGCTGCCTTTACACTTCAAGGCTGCAACAGTGACTGGTCTGTTCCCGGCGCAGCATCTAACCTCTTGCCGGCAGTAGTGATCACAAGCCCGTTTGCAGGCAGCATATCAGATGAAGGAACGAACATAACGTTCACAGGTTCGGCAAATGATCCGGAGGACGGCGCATTAAGCGGGTCTTCTCTTGTATGGACATCAGACAGGGATGGGCAGATAGGGACAGGCCTGACATTTGATATAACAACACTGTCCAGGGGTGTTCATGTAATAACACTTACGGCAGCAGACGAAAGCAGAGCAACAGGAACAGCCTCTATAACCATAACAGTAAGGACACCGTGGCTTGTTGACACAAGCTGGGGCTTTCGCCAGCGGATAACAATCAGTTCCGCAATGGTTCCGTCGGATCAGGGAGATTTTCCTGCCCTGATAAAAATAACAGATCAGACAAATCCTTTGTTTGGTAATGCGCTGTCTAATGGGGACGACATATTGTTCACAGATGTGGACGGGGTCAATAAATCAGACCATGAGATTGAGTTATACCTGGATGCAGGCACAATGGAGCTGGACGCCTGGGTGAGGATACCTAACCTTTCATCTACATCGGATACGATACTGTATATGTATTACGGAAACGGGGGTGCTATAAACCAGGAGAACCCGACAGGAGTTTGGGATAACAATTATCTGGGTGTGTGGCACCTGGAAGAGGATCCTTCTTTCTCTTCTGACTGCGCAGGCGGTGCGGGCACAAAAGAAATATGCGATTCTACGTCAAACGATCTTGACGGTGATTCTCTTGGAGGTATGACCTCAGGAGACCAGGTGCCGGGGCAGATTGACGGCAGCCTGGATTTTGACTACGTGAATGATTATGTGAACTTCGGGGACGTCATAGATTTAACTCAAAATATCACGGTTGAAGCGTGGTTCAACGCGAGAAGTTTGCCACCGGTATGGCCTGAGTGGAGAAGCATAGTCGGAGAAATATGGGATTGGCAAGTTGAATTTTCTGACAGTGGAAGTGTAATGTTCAGAAGATGGCAGCCTTACCAGATGCTTCAATCAGCAGCTGTGCTGTCACTTGATCAGTGGTATTATGTGGCTTTTACACTTGCTATTAATAATCCGTTGGATGTAAATAACAAGAATTTAAAGATTTATGTTAACGGAGTGTTTGATAATGAAGGACCTATTCAAACACCTCTGCAAACCAGAGCCTACAGCCTTGCGATAGCGAGACGTATACAGTCTGATATCGACAGGTTTGACGGGTTTATAGACGAGGTGCGTATTTCAGACACAGTGCGCTCGGCAGAGTGGATCGGAGCGTCATATAAAAATCAGAATGATCCGGGCACAGGAAATCCACTTGATCCGGACGTATACACCACTTTTGCAGCGGAGGAACTTCTTTGAAATATAAATTTGAAATATAAAAATAAAATATGTAATATGAATTAAAGGAGGTCAAGGATGAAAAAGTCTATTATGATGAAAAAAATACCATGCTTGTTGTTAGGTATGCTTTTATTGGCCCTGATACCATCAGTAGCGACAGCGGCAGATGAGGGCATAGGTCTCGAGTTCGAGGTCCTTCCCTGGTACACTGATCTGGAATTTAATTCAAAGCTATCAACCTTAACATCGGACGGAAGCGATCTGGATCATAAAAGCGCCCTGAAATTGGGAGATGAGACCCTGATAAACTGGAGACTGACCTGGCGGATAAACCCTGACCATACTCTGAGATTTTCCTATATAGGGGTGGATTTTGAAGGAAATACGATAATTTCAAAGAATCTTACCCTGGAAGGGCAGTCATTTGCGGCAGGGTCCCGACTTGTTACGGATATTGACTTCAGTTTGCTGGAGTTCTCATGGATATGGAATTTTTTGAGTGACAAATATATCAGCATCGGGACCCTTGTTGAAGTAAAAGGTTTATTTATGGATACTGAACTGTTCGACCCGGTCAGCTTGGTAAAGCAGCAGGATGAATTAACAACTGCTATACCATTTTTCGGTATCGCTGTCAGTTCAGAGCCGTTTAAGTTCATAAACATATTTGGTGAGGCATCGGGAATTTACGTGGATCAGAAGAATTACGGGTATGCGTATGACGCTGAAGCAGGCATAAAGATAATCCCGCTTGATTATGTGACCATTTCCGGGGGGTACAGGATCCTCAGGATCAATGCCGAGGATGTCCCGGACTATTTGGATTTTGAAATTCAGGGGCCGTTCGTAAGCCTGGGTATCAGGTTTTAGATAAAATTTTCGCAGGGACGTTGTTCTGAGCGTTTGAAACGCCCTGACAGTGCCATATCTCTGTGCCTGAAACGGTATTCTACATCGTGATATGAGTCCCATCAAGACATTTAAAATTCTCAGGAAACTGGCCCGCATATCAGGTCCGGCAGTTCGTCTTGCTGTTGGCATAGGCGGGGCAGCGTTGCTTATTCTTGCTGTTACTGAAAAAGTAACACGCCGTACCTTCGACCAAAAAACCAGGTAGTCCCGTGCTTCGCGTTTGGCGGATAAATCTCAATTCAACTTGTGATATAGTTTTCTAAATCCTGAATCGTAATTTTCTGATCTTTAATGATCGCATTGACAACATCACCTATAGACACAATACCGATTAATTTATTGTCCTCAAACACCGGAATGTGACGGACCCGTGATTCTGTCATCAGAGCCATGCACTCTTCAACGCTCATGTCAGGGGTTATACTGTATATCCGTGTAGTCATCAAATCGCCGACCTTCTCTTCTTTGGAGGATTTTCCTTTGAGAATAATCTTACGGGCATAATCCCTTTCAGAGAACATACCGACCAGCTTATTGTTTTCAATAACAGGCAAAGCCCCGACGTCTTTGTCAGCCAGGACCTGCAGGGCCTCGAACACAGTTGCCTTAGGCGAAACTGACCAGATATCACCACCTTTTGTTTGTAAGACATGGCTGATCTTAAGCATGATTTCATCTCCCTTTTAATTATTTAAAATGCCAACTTATAAAAAGTAAAAGCCTTCTTACTGAAAAGCTTATTACAGAATTATCGTGCTTGTCAAATTTAGGAAAGTAGTGGATGACACCTGATGCTGAAATTGTTCCACCTCAGGGGTGGAATAACGGTCGATTCCAATAATCGAGGTCGGATATCGATTATTGGAAAAGTGGACATTGTTCCGGTTTGTCATATCTCGATCTATATTTTTATTCATTAAATAAGTTAATCCTGTCCGTCTGAATGCATAGTGAGTGGATGCGAGCCTGCATACCTACGGCATATAAACCGCCGGTAGGCAGTCAAATATGATAATAGTTAAAAGGCCCCTGTTTGTTTGGATTTATCGGATTTGTTGTTATTGAAAAAATAGTCGCAGTGCCTGTTTTTCCGGTATAATCAATTTATGAAGACCCAACCCCCCGTCTTACCTGAAATACCCTCGACGCGCGGAGATGACCTTCACAATACTGAAAATATGAACAATGCTGACCTTACACTTTTTATGGCTGGCAATCAGTTTATGGTAATGGAAGACCTGCTTAAAGAATTTCAAAAAACTTATCCAGAGGTAAAAAAAATCTTCTACGAAACACTTCCACCAGGACTGGAGCTAAGACAGATACTTGCAGGCGGCGCGCGTTTTAAAGATATGGTGATTGATGTAATGCCTGACATCTATACTTCTGTTACTGAGGAATCGATGAAAGAGCTTTCTGCAAAGGGGTTTATCAGTGATTATTTCATTTATCTCCATAACAGGATAGTCCTGATGATTCCTGAGGGAAACCCTTGTGGCATAAAAACAGTCACTGAACTTGGCCGTAGTGATATAAGGATCTCTCAGCCGGGTGCTTTGGAAGACATATCTTATTACATTGCCGCCATGTATGAGAAAGCGGGAGGAGGCGCGCTTGTCAAAAGAATACTGGAAGAAAAAAAAGAAGAGGGCACAACCATTTTTACAGTTGTTCACCACAGAGAAACCCCTTTAGGAATAAGAGAAGGTACTGTTGATGCTGGCCCTGTCTGGGCAACTGAGGTTATTAGCGCAATAAAAGACGGTCTTAAAGTTGAGGCAATAGAGCCAGGCAAAGGACTCGATCAGAGCGGTAAAGTGAATTACTTTATTACCAAATTTAATAAAGCCCCGAATCCTGAAAATGCCGATAAATTTCTGCAGTTTATAAGATCAATCCCTGCGCAGGATATTTACGCTCAATACGGTTTTGTGAGGCATTTCAAATAAGAACATCCAGATTATTGTTGCACCTCACCAATGTCCCACCTTGGAGGTGGGACAGGTAGAGATAGGCGCAACCCAAGTGAAATGATCGAGGCTCAGCCTCGATCATTGGGGCTGGATGAAATTATGGAGGTCGGACTCCCACTACAAAGCGCCGGTGGGCAGGTCCATAGTTGGGTGCTTGCCCGCCAATTCGTAAGGCGGGTTCCTGTACTGTAGATTGTGATTTGTGTTCGGTATTTCCGCTATTTCCTCTTCATTAAAGAAGTTGATCCAACCTATAATTATTATTAATTTATTCAAAGTGCAGGTTTTGTGATATAACGGTAGGGGCTTGTTTTTTGTTTGAGAAGAAAAGGGGAATGCAAGAAACAAGATTTATCCGCCAGTCAGTTTGGCGGACCTGACCCCGATGGTTTCGGTTGAGTTTTCAAAAAAATGTAAAATGTCAAGCCTGCCCGCCTTGTAGTGCTTGCCTGCCAGTTTGTTTGGCATGGTGGCGGGGTTTGACCCCTATGTGTGTGTTTTTTTAAACCTTATATATTTATTAATTTTTCTAAATAGACAAGCAAAGCATTTAGTGATATAAATGACGTTAAGAAGGTTATCTATATAGGTTAGGTAAAACTTATGGAAAAGAGAGTTTCCAAGAGAATGCCTACAAGGGTTGCGTTACGATTTCCGTGTTGCAACACGGTTCATTCCGGAGTCGCGACTAATCTTTCAGAAGATGGTATGTTTATAAATGCAGAATTAAGCTTTCCTATTCAATCAAGACTTGAAATACTTATTCCATCGGGAAAAGAGATATTGAAAGTCCCTGTCAAAATTACCAGGATAGTAGAGAAAGATAAAGTTTATAAGGGAATGGGGGTTGAGCTTGTAAACCCACAAAAAAATTATTTAGAATTTGTAATCAAGCTCAACCTTAATTGCCAATCTTAGACACATCCCATGCAATTGTTTATTTCATTCCGCAATTAACGATTTCCCAATTGTTTCAGAGCAGTTAAGTGATGATTTTGTTGCTGTGGATTGTGATTTATGTTCGGGGTTCCTCTTTATTAAAGAAGTTAATCCCACCCATAAGGATTATTAATTTTTTTAAACGCAGGTTTTGTGATATAAAATACATAGCGTGCCGAAGGTAAGCGAATATAATGATATTAGTTGTTCCATACATTAGTGTTACCTTCGGTAACACAACGCAGGGATATTATCTATTATTCATATTCGTTCACTAACCCCATAACAAGTCTGCGACTTGTAGACTACGGGGTGCACATTCACTAAACGTTCAGTGTTTCCGTAGGGAACATCACGGTAGTGGTTTACCCGCCGATCAGTGTGGCGGGGCTTGTCCGCCTCAGGCGGATTTGCCGAACTGGCAAAATTAAGTTTTAAGAAAATATGGGTTTGTCAATAATAAAGAATTGACCCTGACCCTCATTGATGTTTGTGAACAAAAGATAATCACATGAAGGAGTCAAAAGCAATAAAAGTTGTGCAGAAAATGCTTGAGCCTTCGGATATTCAGATTAATGGGAACAGACCCTGGGATATCCAGATACACAACCCCAATTTTTATGAAAGGATCTTATCAGGAGGTTCTCTTGCTCTGGGGGAAAGCTATATGGATGGCTGGTGGGATTGTGAAGCCCTTGATCAATTCTTCGAAAAAATCTTAGAAAATCGGTTAGACAAGAAAGTAAAAACAAATACTGAACGACTCCTGAGGGTTATGCTCAAGGCAATGATAATAAATCCTTATAACAGATCAAAAGCTTTTGTAATTGGTAAGCGTCATTATGACATCGGCAATAATCTTTTCTCTATTATGCTGGACAAATGGCTAAACTATTCTTGTGGTTATTGGGAAAAAGTGAAAACCCTCGATAACGCACAGGAAGCCAAGTTGGACTTAATTTGCCAAAAAATGGGGTTAAGGCCGGGTATGAAGATTTTAGATATTGGTTGTGGCTGGGGTGGTTTTGCAAAATATTCAGCTGAAAAATATGGCGCAAATGTACATGGTATAACGGTGTCCCGGGAGCAGGTGAAATTTGCAAATAAATTCTGCCAAGGGTTTGATGTCAAAATCGAACTGAAGGATTATCGGGAGTTAAAAGGAAAATTCGATCGCATTGTTTCGATAGGCATGTTCGAACATGTGGGGTGCAGAAACTACAGGACCTTTATGAAAGTTATCCACCGATGTTTAAAAGCAGATGGTCTCTTCTTGTTGCATACGATAGCTGGAAACACTTCTGTGAATTCAACAGATCCGTGGATTAATAAGTATATTTTCCCGAATTCAATGCTACCGTCGGCAAAACAGATCATCTCGGCAGCCGAGGGATTGTTTGTACTCGAGGATTGGCATAGCTTTGGGCAATATTATGATAAAACTTTGATGGCCTGGTACAATAATTTCACAAATAATTGGACCAAACTCAAAGATGCATATGATGAGAGGTTTTACCGTATGTGGACATATTATCTTCTTTCATGTGCGGGCAGTTTCAGATCAAGAATGCATCAGTTGTGGCAGATTGTGTTTTCGAAAAAAGGGATAAAAGGAGGTTGTCGGTACAGGCAGCAATTATTCGTCTGATCTGTTCGCCCATTAGCCTCTCTGTTGATAAGAATAAAAATGGAATTATACATAGAAAATTAAACTCACAACATAACAGCTATCATTGTGCAACTTTTACTTCCTTAAAAACTGAAGAATAGAAATATAGTTGGTTACTATGATTTGGAAATGAAGAGGAAATGAAAAATGCCATATAACAATGGGATGAACTCGGATTTGAAAAAGCTGACGCTTTTTCAAACCGGTTATCCCAAACGGTTATAATCACTTTCAACCAGTAATCATTAGTTTTCTGGCCACCCAAACAATTACTTTGTAGGTGTTATCATCAGTCTAAGCAAATCCGAGTTTCTTCAGAGCATTTAAGTGATGATTTTGTTTTGTCCTCCATACGAAAGAGGTGAGAATATGGAAGCCGGACTTCCATAATTGGGGCAATCTGGTTAAATGTTAAAATTAAAGATTCATCCGCCGATGGAGGACCTGACCTCGACCTGTTCCTGAAACATGCCTTGATATAACGTACGCAATATGGTACGATAAATCGAGGAGGTGATCAAGGATGCCAACACTGACAGCAAGCGAGGCTAGAGCCAAACTGTATAAATTGCTCGACAAGGTTGCCGAGTCTCACGAACCTTTGGAAATTACCGGAAAAAGGAACAACGCAGTCCTCATATCAGAAGATGACTGGAGGGCGATCCAGGAAACTTTATTTCTTCTTTCAATCCCCGGAATGAGAGAGTCTATCAGAAAAGGGCTTAAAACTCATCTGGCAAAATGCGGTAAAAAACTGGCGTGGTAATCTGGACGCTTGTTTATACAAAACAGGCGCAAAAAGATGCCAAAAAGCTTTCTGGTGCAGGTTTGCGAAAAAAAGCTGAAGCTGTTCTTGAAATTTTGCAGAAAAACCCGCTTCAGACGCCTCCGCCATTTGAAAAATTAGTCGGCGATCTGGAAGGAGCTTATTCCCGCAGATTAAACATTCACCACAGAATAGTCTACCAAATACTGAAAACACACAAAACTGTAAAAATCATAAGGATGTGGACGCATTACGAATGATATTGAATTATGGAGGTCGGACTCCCATAATTTTGGCAGTTTGTTGCTGCTTGCCCGCCGGTTTGTGTGGAGGGCTTACCCGAAGGGTGACCACTAAATTATTAATTTATTCAAAGTGCAGGTTTTGTGATATAACGGTAGAGGTTTACCCGCCAATCTGTGTGGCGGGGCTTGTCCGCCTTGGGCGGATTTGTTGATTTGGGGCGAAGAGGTTAAATGTCAAAAATAAAGATTTATCTGAAGGGTAGAAAAAATAGAACCGTCCCCGTTTTTATTTATATGTCAACAAAATAGACCTGACCCCCGGTCTGATTCCCGTTTTCACGGGAATGACGACTTTTGAGCATCAATTTCAAGAAAACAGATCCTCTATTTTTTTAAAACCCATTTCTAAAAACTCATCGACTCCTATTCCGCCTCCGCCTACGAGCAGTAGTTTCTTTACACGATAGTTTTTTGAAAACGCCTCCATTCCGGGCAAAGATGTTATTGCCCGTCCGCTCTTTACTTCTATCGCTACAAGTTCTTTACCTTTTTTAAGGACAAAATCCACCTCCCTGTTTCTATCCCTCCAGTACAGGACAGCAACATCTGTTCCCTGCGTAAGATTGACAAGATGCGCGCCGACCGCAGACTCCACCAGCCGTCCCCACAGCTCACCGTCGAGCTTTGCCTTTTTAAAACCCGTATCGGTTTGTGCTGTAATCAGGGCAGTATTCAGCACCTGTAGTTTCGGACTCGATGCCTTCTCCGCTATTTTCGTCGGTGAATACTTCTGCAGCCCTGTGATCATCCCTGCCCCGGCAAGAAGCTTCAGGTAATGCGAGAGCGTTGTTACATTCCCCGCGTCATGCAGCTGCCCGAGCATTTTATTAAATGAGACAATCTGTCCTGAATATAAACATCCGATCTCAAAGAGGTTTTTCAGGAGCGCGGGCTTGTCCACCCTGGTCATCATAAAGATGTCTTTTGAAATGGTGGTCTCTATTAAAGAGTCCCTGACATAGTGCCTCCACCTATTTTCATTCTTAATAAGCACAGCAGCGCCGGGATAGCCCCCGAAATAGATAAACTGTTCAGAAGAAAAGCCGAAGGCCTCCCGTATTTCAGAATACGACCAGTGCGGTATCCTGAACAGTTCAAACCTTCCGGCAAGAGACTCGGTCAGTCCTTTTTGTACCAATAACGGCGCTGAACCGAGAAGTACGACCTTGATATTGAGACGGTTTGCAGTGTCTTGGTCCCAGAGGAGCTTCACGGTATCGCTCCAGCCGGGGATTTTCTGTATTTCATCTATTACGAGGATAAAGCCTTTTTTATGAGGGCCGGACTTGTGTTTAATCCTTGCCGTTTCCCACTGCTGCTGAAGCCACACAGGCGAGGCCGCAGAGACCACCGCGTCCGCTGAGACGTAATGGCCGGGGATGCCGATGTCATCCATCACCTGCCGTATCAGCGTGGTCTTCCCCACCTGCCTCGGGCCGGATAGCGCCTGAATAAACCGCCTCGGTTCTTTGAGTCGGTTAAATATTTTCTTGTATGCGTATCTCTTGAACATACCATTTACTCAATGACTTGAGTAATTTTACTCAGTATGGTGGGAAAATGTCAAGCGGAAAACAGAGGGCCTTAACTGCCTGTACCCGTGTCTAGTTTTGCATTCTTCGTACCCATTCTTAGATTTGCTATCGCAAATCTTTGGGTAGCGAAACAGTAGAGTCGACTCGACTCGGTAAGCCTGTCCCGTACCGTATGGTACACGGGGACTTGACCCCCCATATATACTTCATCTTTTTTTGGCCTGCCTTGTCTCAATAAGCCCTATATCTTTCCATGAAAATACATGCCCTTCCTGTTTCTCATATGACTTCGCCCCTGCATAGACAAGCATCCCTTTTGACGCTGCATCACCGGCAATATTTTGCCATTTAACCAGTCCCTTAAAAAAGTCCTGTGACACAGTTTGCCCCGCCTTTATTTAAAGTGCAGGTTTTGTGATATAACGGTAGGGGATTTATTGATTTGGGGCGAAGAGGCTAAATGTCAAAAATAAAGATTTATCTGAAGGGTAGAAAAAATAGAACCGTCCCCGTTTTTATTTATATGTCAACAAAATAGACCTGACCCCCGGTCTGTTCGCTGTTTTCCATAATCCCTCATCATTAGAGAAGTTAATCCAACAAGCTAGTTACCATACATATTTTATTTAATACGTAACTGTATGGTAACTTTTCAATTGACATGAGTTACCATACAAGATATACTATTTCAACAGTTGTATGGTAACAGGAGGATGCTTTGGTTATTAAAGGCGTTTTAAAAGAAGAATTGCGGAATTCTCTTCGGATGAAGAAACGGTATGAGGATGAATTGGCTAAATTGCCAAAGGGAAGCCTCATAAAGAAAAAGATCAAAGGGCACGAGTATTATTATCTTCTGTTAAGAGAAGAGGGGAAGGTGCGGTTTGTCTATAAAGGGAAGGAAGTGCCCTTAAATATTATTAAAAAATATCGTGAGGCAAAAAAAATTCGTGCAAAGTACCGGAACTTGTTGTCGCACGTGAAAAAAGAAATAAAGTTTTTAGAGAGGGCATTAAAAAGTGGAAAGAAAACAGGTTGACCTGTTGTTTAAAGTTTTGGACTTGTTGGAGAAAAAGGGTGTATTAAGGCATCTTGTTATAGCAGGGAGTTGGTGCCTGTATTTCTATAAATTTTACTACAATAAGAGGCGAGCCATTGTTTCCTTGAGAACCAGAGACGTTGATTTCTTACTCCCTGACCCTAAATCGATAACGAGAGAAGTCAATCTGCCGGATCTATTAAAAGATTTAGGCTTTATTACAGACCATCGCGGAGAGCAGGGCTATATCAGGCTGGTTCATCCGACTATTTTTATTGAATTCCTGGTCCCTGAAAAAGGGAAGGGAAGTCATAAGGCTTTTCCATTGCCGAAATTGGGTTTAAACGCTCAGACGCTAAGATTCATGGATATTCTTTATATGAAGACGATTATTGTTAAGGTAAGAGATGTAAAAATCAGACTGCCTCATCCGGCATGTTTTTTGTTACATAAAATCATTGTATTTGAAAGAAGGAGAGAGAAAGATAAAAAGTTAAAAGATAAAGAGCAAATCGGGCGGATGCTGGATTTTTTGAAAAATGAAAAGAAGCTCCACTCTTTAAAAATAATATTTACCGCTTTACATCCCAAATGGCAGAGAAGGGTTATCACCAGCCTGAAAGATCTTGGGAAAGAAGAAATAATTGATATTTTACTGTAAAGATTAATAAAGTCATCCCGCCTCGTAGGTGGAACAGGTTGGGGCTGAAGTTCATCTATCGAGGTTGAACCTCGATAGATGGGGGCAGGTGGGAATATGGAGGTCCGACCTCCATATTTTAGGATTTTGTGCTGTGGATTGTCGGAGCTTGCCCGCCAGTCAGTGCAGTCAGTGTGGCGAGGCTTGCGGAGATCCCGAGGCTTCGGGATGATTTTCCATAATTCGTCTTCATTAAAGAAGTTAATCCAACCTATTAGGATTATTAATTTATCTTGTATGCAGGTCTTGTGATATAACGGTAGGGGCTTTATTGATTTGGGGCGAAGAGGTTAAATGTCAAAAATAAAGATTTATCTGAAGGGTAGAAAAAATAGAACCGTCCCCGTTTTTATTTATATGTCAACAAAATAGACCTGACCCCCGGTCGTTAATTGACCTTTTATTAAAATGCAGGTCTTGTGATATAACGGTAGGGGCTTTATTGATTTGGGGCGAAGAGGTTAAATGTCAAAAATAAAGATTTATCTGAAGGGTAGAAAAAATAGAACCATCCCGGTTTTTATTTATATGTCAACAAAATAGACCTGACCCCATTGGTTTTGGGGTCCTTTATTTATGGGATGCTTAATCTTTACGGGAGGCTGATCCCGGTCGGTTATTTATTACGTAGAGCAAATGAAATCAAAAATAATAATTACAGTCAATATTTTAGTATTTTTAATAATCTATACGAGTTATGCAAATGATCAGCCTATACAAGAACGAACCAATGCGTTGAGAACGTTTGACGCTATTGTTGAAAAGTTCTCAACTTTTTTTAAGACTAAACCTAAATATGTCAGCAAAGAAGAACTAATAATTCCAGAAAATCCAACAGGTGAGACTTATCAAGTGGTTGAATATCATCTAGTAAGCGTAGCGTACGATATTCAAAAGTCAAATTCTTTAGTATCGCCATTTATAGGCTATATTGATGTAAATAGAAGGCTCAAAAATAACGCCTCCTGTGGAGATGTTAAAGTAGACTATGGTATTCCCGGAATGGAAATTGTTACTTATGGTTGGAGTAAGATAGAGGGTGCATTAAAAAATAGCGACAATAAACTGTGTTATGGCAGACTTAGTGGTGGAACTGTGGAGAGATTTATTTTTGCCTACCAAGATAAAGAATGGATATTTAAAGATGTAGTTTTTAAAGATACTCTTAAAGAAAATCGCAGCCTTTTAGCAATCTTCGGATTACAATCATCCGACTTTATAGTAATAACTGACCCCAATGGTGAGTTATTTAATGCGAAGTGGCAATATTTAATTAAATAACCTTTTTTTATATCGTTGAACTCGATAGATACCAAGAAAGGATTTTAGTGAACGAAGTTCGCAGATTTTTACGATATACATTGCCCGGGATAGCGTGTGTTATTCAACTACTCATTGCTCTTAGTATTAGTGACTTGGATGTAGTAAGCAAGTTGTGGAATGATGAAGGAGCTGCTAAAGGTATTGCACTTGTTTTTGGCGCATTCATAGCTTCAGGTGGCCTCGGGTACGTTTTTAGCATTATATATTTTGCACTTTACTGGGATGACAGTATCGCTGATAAAGTAGCTATTGACCATCGTACTCTACTTGAGAGTCTGCAAAATTATGTTGAATTGAAATGTTCTACGGGGGAAATAATTAAAGCAGAATCTCTTTCAAAACGACAGGCATGGTCAATTATTACTCAATATTGGCATTCCAAAACTGCAAAAAATAAATCTATTAAAGGATTGAATTCAATAACTGACAGGCTGGTAGACGTAACTCACGGCATTGGAACAACGATTGTTGGTACTTTTATTGCTTTCGCTACTTGGTTGTTATTACTTTTTTTTATTTCTTCAAACTCTCTTAATTTAAAAACATTTTATATTTGTCTGACATGGTTTGTTTTATTGAGCATGATGTATTTTAATTATAAGCGTTCTCTAGAGGCTCTCCAATCGATAGCTAATTCCACTCTGACACAAGTGATTATGGAAGATTACGAACGAATAAAACCTGAAAAAGTAACGATTTGGTTCTCTGAGTGAACCATTTCAACACGAATACGGACTTGCTGGATCGGGTGAGGTGTTTTTAGGAAATAAGTAAAATGTAAAATGTCAAGGGCTGACCCCGAAGATCTTTATATGTGGGTCAAACAGCAAGCAAAGTTAAATATTTCCACTATAAAAACTCGCTTGACTGACGATAAGAAAAAAATAAAAGAGAATATAGTGAGGATATTAGCCGGAAAAGGGAAACCTGAAAATGTGCTTCAAGACGCAGAGCATGTCTTCGAAGCTTCAAAATATGGGACTTATTTTGTCACTACTGATATGAGAATTCTTAAGAGACAGACCGACTTGCTTCAAGATTGTAACGTGTTCATTGTTAAGCCCAGTGAGATGCTTAATATATATAGAGATTATAAAAATACATAACAATCTCATGCAATAGAGAGAGTGCCGGCAATGACCTTTTGAGTTTTGAGAAAAATGTAAAATGCCAAGGGCTGACCCCGAGGGTCTGATGTCCTTGTTAGCAACCTAAAAAAACGGAGATAAATATGGATGTAAAATGGGAAGAATTTAAAGCGGTAGCAAGTACTCAATTAGAAAAGCACCGTGCTTTTATATATCGTGGCCAAGTCAATTCTGAGTGGTCTTTGTCTACCACTGTTCATAGAACTGGACAGCTACCGAACCACAATGATTTTCTCACTTATTTTGAAAGTATTTTGCCGGTCGTTCAGGAACCCATCGAGACATGGGATGGTTCACGAAGAGATTTGAATGATCCGTTGCAATTAGCAAATTTTTTAGCGTTTCTTCAACATCACGGATTTCCCACTTCGTTATTAGACTGGACTTTTTCACCATACATTGCTGCATATTTCGCTTTTGAAGGTATAAATCATTTTGCACCTCAGTATGAAAAGATAGCTATATATTCCTTTAATCAAGAAGAATGGTTAAAAACATATAAGCAAACCTATGATTGGAGGGATGAAGAACCGCACGTAACTCTTTTAAATCCTACTTCTCGTGGGAATCCCAAGCAAATGTTACAGCAGGGAACGTTTCTCTTTACCAATCAAGCTAATGTAGAGGCCCACATCCTTCACAATGAAAAAGAACAGGGCCAGTTTCTACAAAAATATGAATTAGCTGTAACAGAAAGAGCCAAGGTATTTAAGGAACTAATGGCCATGAATATTACAGCTATGCAATTAGCACCAAGCATGGAGTCTGTTTGTAAAAAGTCTTACGAAGAAATCTGCGCCAAACTCCAGATGGGACTTAGCCCAAAAGAATTCAAGGCACTTTTAGAAAGTATGAGGGCTAAAAAGGACATTCAGCCGACGCCAGAAAGCGACGCAGCAGATTAACAACGTTATGCTTTATTTCTCTTGATAATCCTTAATACTTCAACCCCTCTGGATTATTGACTTGTAGGTGTTAACAATAACCTAAGGAAAATGTTCCACCTCGTAGGTGGGACAGGTAGGGGCAGGTGGGAATATGGAGGTCCGACTTCCATATTTGGGTGCTTTTGTGCTGTGGATTGTCGGAGCTTGCCCGCAAATTCCTCTTCATTAAAGAAGTTAATCCAACCCATTAGGATTATTAATTTATCTTGTATGCAGGTTTTGTGATATAACGGTAGAGGCTTGTCCGCCTTGGGCGGATTTATTGATTTGGAGCGAAAATACCAAATGTTAAAATACAAGACCTGACCCCCAATCGGTTTTGTCCCCGTTTTTATTTATATGTCAACAAAATAGACCTGACCCCCGGTCTATTTTATTAGACAGTTTAGGTTCAGGTTATGAAATGATATTTTCCTTACTTTATTCTTTCTACCTTTCTCAACAAAGCAATAAGCAATCGATAGTTTTCGTTGATGAGCCAGAATTACATTTACATCCAAAACTTCAAGAAAGCTTTGTAAAAATACTTTTAGAATTTTCAAAAAGCACACAAGTAATTTTAACCACACAATCTCCACTTTTTGTAAAGCAGGTTTTATATAATGAAAAGGTACAAGTGAATATTCTAAAAAAAGAAAATAGTGAAGTAAAAATTGCAAAAATTAAAGATAGAATTTTGCCTTATTTGTCGGCAAATGAAATAAATTTTATTGCTTTTGGTTTGCCAACCGAGGAATATCACAACGAGCTTTATGAAGAACTAAAAATTAGAGACGACAATAGTCGCACTACTCCATTAAATTTGAAAGATTTTGATGATCATTTTTTTCAACAAACTAAACAAGAATCAGCAAACTATCCATATAATAGAGTAGCTAATCAGGTTAGCATTCATACGCATTTAAGAACTCAAATTCATCATCGTGGAACTGCCGGACAAGCAGATGTTGCACAAATAAAACAGTCTATTGAAAAAATGAGAATTTTTCTAAAATAACTAAACCCACCCACTACCCTTTTTATTCGTAGCCAGGTGGAATTATGGAAGTTGAACTCCCATATTTGGTGCTTGCCCGTCGGAACTATGTGGAGATCCCGACATTTCGGGGCCAGTCAGTGTGGCGAGGCTTGCAGAGATCCCGATACGTCGGGATTATTTTCCATAATCCCTCTTCATTAAAGAAGTTAATCCAACCCATAAGGATTATTAATTTATTTAAAGTGCAGGTTTTGTGATATAACGGTAGGGGCGTGGTTTTTTTGTTTGAGAAGAAAGGGAAATGTCCAATGTCAAGCCGCGACCCCATTTGGTGGGTGCTTCTTCAGACTATATGGAGAATATGGAATTGCTGGCCGACAGGGGAATACAGTTCAAGGCCTGCAGGAATACTCTAAAGAAACTTTGTGCCGTAGGGTCAGTGTGCATCACTGAAGACGCGCTCCCTGCTTTTGTTGAGGTAGTGCCTGCCGGCATTAGTGAGATCGTACGGAAACAGCGAGAGGGATACGTTTACGTAAAACCATAATACGCCTCACCAATGTCCCACCTCCGCCTCGGGCGGATTTATTAATTTGGGGCTAGATGAATATATTGAAGTCGGACTTCGATAATTGGGGCGTTTTGTACTGCATATTGTCATTTCTGTGCCTGTATCTTGCGATTTTCCCCTCTATTAAAGTCGTTAATCCGACCCATAAGCATTATTAATTTATTTAAAGTGCAGGTTTTGTGATATAACGGTAGGGGCGTGGTTTTTTTGTTTGAGAAGAAAGGGGAAATGTCCAATGTCAAGCCGCGACCCCATTTGGTGGGAAGAGGGGTTTTAAGAAAAAATGAGAATTGTCGCAGTAGGAATAATAATATTCGGAGTCATCCTTGTAATAAAGCCTACGCCATTTGCCCGTATTCTCGAAAGATTTTACAAACATTATCCTTTGGTTCGTTTAGCTCCGGAGAATAAATTAAAAAGTCGTGATGGTTTCATTATTGCTTTTGGAATCACTCTTATTGTAGTCGGGATATTGGCGGCAGTTTTATGAGGCTATTTACTGGATTGTGATATGCCAGGTGAGATGAAGGAATATAGTCGGAAAAGGAAAATATTTACGTATATTGTAGTAGCTATAATGCTTATTTCTGTTATTGTGCTATTTCTGTCCGGGTACATTTTAGGGCCGGATAGGAGATGGGTTCAATAGGGTGTGTGATATAACGGTGGAGGTTAAAGGGGTGAATGTCAATTCTAAAAAAGGGGAAAGACCTCTTCCTAATCAGGCAAAAGTTGTAACGCAAAAAGAACTTAAAGATATCTTACGTGATCCGCGTAGATATCATGAAGGTATGGGAAGATGGGCTGAAGATGTAATAATAAGAGCCTATTTAGACAATCCTGATTGGCAGATATTATATCGTGAAAACTCACCCCTCCATCATGGTTTTGATTTTATGGCTAAACATATACCATCCGGCCAAGTCGTAGTTGCTGAAATGAAGATGAGTAATAAAGTGGGGAGACTTAGGACATATCTTAAAAAAACAAAAACTAAAGGAAGGCAGATGAGCTTGAAATGGATCAAAAAAACTGCTCAAGAAATCAAGAAGCAACACCCACTAGCATATCAAGAACTAATTAATGCTATGAATAAAGGTCTTCTTAGAAGGACTCTATGCATAGCAAACCATGAAAAAAGACCTAAAGGCTGGTTGTCAGCAAGTATGGGTAAAATGGGAATGAAGGGGTTTTTTGAAGATGATTTTAAAAAAACTTCTGGATTTGGTTTAAAGTGAACATAGCTTTATTACCAAACTCCTGAAGTCTGATGTCAATAGTGGACACCAAATCGATCATGCCGATAATCTTTTTTCATAGAACTGTTTTTCATAAGCAGCAGGAGATAGATACCCCAGCCGCTTTTGCTTCCTCTGACGATTATAGAAAACCTCTATGTACTCTGTAATATCCTGAATTGCTTCTTGCCTTGTTCTGTAAATCTTGTGATGTACAAGCTCTTGTTTAAGCGTTCCCCAGAAGCTCTCCATAGGGGCATTGTCATAGCAATTCCCTTTTCTACTCATTGATGCTTTAATCCAGAATTGCTTAATCAGTTTCTGA